>NZ_LSJS01000047.1 GCF_001557325.1 Erythrobacter donghaensis | reverse complement strand
GCAGTGACATCTCTATCTAGCGGAAATAGTGTCTTGTCTAAATTGCAGAGACAAGGACCGGGATGAACCAAGCCCCCCATCAGCCCCCTATCGAACGATTGCGCGCGATCATGGCGCGTCTGCGCGATCCGCAGCACGGATGCGAATGGGATCTCGCCCAGAACTTCGCCACCATCGCGCCTTACACGATCGAGGAAGCCTACGAGGTTGCCGACGCGATCGAGCGCGGTGACATGGCCGAGCTCAAGGTCGAGCTCGGCGACCTCTTGCTCCAGGTCGTGTTCCATGCCCGCATGGCCGAGGAAGCCGGACTGTTCGGCTTCGACGATGTCGCCGCAACCATCGCCGACAAGATGGAAGCGCGTCACCCGCACATCTTCGGCGACGAGACCGGCACGATGGACAATGCCCGCTGGGAAGACCTCAAGGCGGGCGAACGCGCCCGCGCCGGTGCCCAAAGCGCAATGGACGGCGTCGCCCGCGCGCTCCCGGCGCTGCTGCGTTCGGAAAAGCTGCAGAAGCGCGCAGCCCGGGTCGGTTTCGAGTGGCACGATGTCAAAGGTCCGCGCGACAAGTTGCTGGAAGAATTGCAGGAACTCGAGGAAGCGGATGATGCGGACCGGCTGATGGAGGCCGGCGACGTGCTGTTCGTGGCGGTCAACATCGTGCGCCGCTACGGAGTCGATGCCGAAGAGGCCCTGCGCGCCGCCAACGCCAAGTTCGAACGGCGGTTCCGGGCGATGGAACGCCTTGCGACCGCCGACGGAGAGGATTTCCCGCAGCTCTCGCTCGAGGCGCAGGAGGCCTATTGGCAAAAGGTGAAACAGGCTGAGAAGGCCGCCTCAAAGGCTTGAGAACTGGCCCAATCCCTTGGGGTTGAGCCGCACGGTCAGCCGCCGCATCGGGCCCGCCTCGCCCTCTCCGCCATCATCATCGGCGAGCACGTCGCCATGCGCGTGGAGCCAGGCGATGCGGCGGCCATCGCTCACCGGCAGAAGGAAGCTCACCTCGCGCGCGCCGCCCGTCAGCAGCCGCGCCAGTTCGGCCTCGAGCTCGCCCACCCCCTGCCCGGTTGCAGCGGAGAGGATCACCGCCCCCTGCCCTTCGGCCGCCTCGCGCAATTCGCCAAGCGATTCAGCGTCCAGCAGGTCGCACTTGTTCCACACTTCGAGGATCGGGATGCTGCTCGATCCGGTCTCGGCGTCGACCACATCGAGATCGGCCAGCACCTCGAGCACCTGCTTCTTCTGCGCGGCGTGCGAGGGGTTGGCCATGTCGCGCACGTGGCAGATCACGTCGGCCGCGGTCACTTCTTCCAGCGTCGCCCGGAAGGCGGCGACCAATTGCGTCGGCAAGTCGGAGATGAAGCCCACGGTGTCGGACAGGATCGCCTTTTCCACCCCCGGCAGGCCGATCGCGCGCATCGTCGGATCGAGCGTCGCGAACAGCAGATCCTCGGCCATCACCTCGGCGCCGGTCAACCGGTTGAACAGCGTGGACTTGCCCGCATTGGTGTAGCCCACCAGCGCAACCACCGGCCAGGGGGCCCTTCCCCGCCGGTCGCGGTGGAGGGCACGGGTCTTCCTCACCTGTTCGAGCTCGCGGCGCAGGCGGCCCATGCGCTGGCGGATCATCCGGCGGTCGGCCTCGATCTGAGTCTCGCCCGGGCCGCCGAGAAAGCCGAAGCCGCCGCGCTGGCGTTCGAGGTGAGTCCAGCTGCGCACCAGACGGCTCTGCTGGTAATCGAGATGCGCCAGCTCGACCTGCAGGCGGCCCTCGGCCGTCGCGGCGCGCTCGCCGAAAATTTCCAAGATCAGCCCCGTACGGTCGATCACCTTGCGCTTCAGCCGATCCTCGAGGTTGCGCTGCTGGATCGGGGTGAGCGCGCCGTCGACGATCACCAGCTCGGCCTCATGCTGCTCGCACCAGATGCCGATGTTCTCGACCTGCCCCGAGCCGAACAGCGTGTTGGGCTGCATCTGGCGCACCGGGAGCACCGCTGAGTGGGCGATCACCACGCCGATCGCGAGCGCCAGCCCCTCGGCCTCGGCCAGGCGCTCGGCCGGATCGAGATCGTAGCGCAGCGCGCGGATGTCGGGGCACAGCACGAGGGCCCGCGCGCCGCGGGTCACCTCGTCCTGAAACTCGCTGTCGAAACTCAGTCGTCTATCCCGTCGTCGTCATCGCCGTCGTCATCATCGACGCTGAGGTCGACCGGACTGGCGGGCTGGATGGTGGAGACGGCGTGCTTGTAGGCAAGCTGCACCGCGCCGTCGCGCTCGAGCAGCATACAGAACAGGTCATAGGCGGCAATTCGCCCCTGCAGCATCACACCGTTCACAAGGAACATCGTGACCTGAACTTCGGCCTCGGCAACGCGGCTGAGGAAGATGTCCTGCAGCTGCTTCTGCTTCTTGCCGCCGGGCTGACTGCCGAACTGCGCCGGATCGAGCGAGGTGCCCGGCATGATCGTGCTGATCGCGTGCTTGTAGACCAGCTGCGACTGGCCGTCGCGGCGCAGCAGGATCGAGAAATTGTCGAACCAGGTGACGATGCCCTGCAGCTTGACGCCCTTCACCAGGAACATGGTGACCGGGATCTTGTTCTTGCGCAGCAGGTTTAGGAAGGCGTCCTGAAGGTTGCCGCCGAGCCGGGCCGGGGTGCCGCTGCTCTTGCCATCGCTTTCGGCAGGCGCGGCAGGCCGGGAGATCGGACGGGGAGAGAGCGTTCGCCCGCTGGACATGGTCGTGGCTCCTGTTCTTGGCGGCCGGCTTGTACGCCGGTCCGCAGGGTTCCGGTCGCCGCACAAAAAGAGCGGGGGATGGCGACCGTGATGCGACACATAATGGCGCTTGCACGCTTGCGCGACAAGGCTTGTTTTTGCCGCGAATTGCTATCCTGTCGCCTCCATGCGCGCGCCTGCCGCTCAATCCTCCTCGTCGCGCCGGTCGGCCATGCCGAGCAGCTTCAGCTTGCGGTGCAGCGCCGAGCGTTCCATGCCGATGAAGCTCGCGGTCTTGGAGATGTTGCCCGAGAAGCGCCGGATCTGGATCGAGAGATATTCGCGCTCGAAGCTCACCCGCGCCTCGCGCAAGGGAACGCCCATGATCGCGGTCAGGCTGTCGCTCGCCATCCCGATCTGGCCGCCGATGATCTCGGGCGGCAGCATGTCGGGCTCGACCGTGCCGAGCCGTTCGCGCGGGGTCATGATGATGGTGCGTTCGACCACGTTGCGCAGCTGGCGGACATTGCCCGGCCAGTCATAGGCCTGGAGCGCGGCCATCGCCTCGGCTGAAATCTCCGGCGGGGCAAGGCCCTGATCGTTCGAATAGCGGGTGAAGAAATGCTCGGCGAGCGCGGGGATGTCCTCGCGGCGCTGGGCGAGCGAGGGGATCGTCACCGGCACCACGTTGAGCCGGTAGAACAGGTCTTCGCGAAAACGCTTCTCGGCCATCTCGACGGTGAGGTCGCGGGTGGTCGAGGATACGACCCGCACGTCCACTCCGATCTGCCGGGTGCCGCCGACGCGCACGAAGCTCTGGTCGGTCAGCACCCTGAGGATGCGCGCCTGGGTGGAGAGCGGCATGTCGGCGATCTCGTCGAGATAGAGCGTGCCGCCATCGGCGAGTTCGAGCAGGCCGGGGCGCACCTGCTTGCCGTTCACTTCCTCGCCGAACAGCTCCTGCTCGAAGCGCTCGGGCGTGATGCGGGCGGAGTTCACCAGCACGAAGGCGCCGTTGGCGCGCGTGCTCCACGCGTGGAGCAGGCGCGCGGCGACCTCCTTGCCCGCCCCCGCCGGGCCCGAGATCAGCACCCGGCTGCCGGTGCTGGCGACGCGCTTCAAGGTCGCGCGCACGGCGTTGATGGCGGGCGAATTGCCGGTGAATTCGGCGCTGCCCCAGCTCCCTTCGCGCAGACGCGAGTTCTCGCGGCGCAGGCGGTCGGTCTCGGTCGCGCGCTCGACGAGGAGCAGCAGCCGCTCGGCCTCGAAGGGCTTTTCGATGAAGTCCATTGCCCCGCGGCCGACCGCGGCGACCGCGGTGTCGATATTGCCGTGGCCCGAGAAGATGATGACCGGCAGGTTCGGCTCGCGCGCCTTGATCGCATCGAGCAGCTCGAGCCCGTCCATCGCGCTGCCGTGAAGCCACACGTCGAGCAGCACCAGCGAGGGGCGGCGTTCGTCGATCAGCGCGAGAGCCTCGGTGCTGTCGGCGGCGGTGCGGCAGGCATAGCCCTCGTCACCGAGGACGCCGGCCACCAGCTCGCGGATATCGCGTTCATCGTCGACGATCAGGATTTCGAGCGCCATCGGGCGGCTCCTTCTGCGGGTGGGTTCGGGGAGAGCGAAAGCGGGATCATGCGCTCCCGCCTTCAATTGGATTGGGATTGCGCGCGAAGCTCAGGGATACGCGGGTGCCGCCGCTGGGGCTGCTGGCGAAGCTCATGTCGCCGCCATGCTCGTCGACGATCTTGTTGACGATCGCGAGGCCGAGGCCGGTGCCCTTCTCGCGGGTGGTGACATAGGGCTGAGTGAGGCGTTCGGGATTGGCGGGAAGGCCGATGCCGTTGTCCTCGATGATGACGACGATTGCCTCGCCGGCATCCTTCATGGTGACGGCGATCTCGCCGGCATAGGCGCCCTTGGCCTCTGCCGCGCGCGCCTCGACCGCCTCGACCGCGTTCTTGAGCACGTTGGTCATCGCCTGGCCGAACTGGTGGCGGTCGCAGCGGATCTCGCGGTCGATCAATTCCGCGGAGGAGACGCTGAAGGCGATGCCCGAGTGCGCGACTTCCTGCAGGAACACCGCCTGGCGCACCAGATCGAGCGCATCCTCGTCGCGGAACACCGGCTTGGGCAGCCGCGCGAAGGAGGAGAACTCGTCGACCATGGTGCGAAGATCGCCGACCTGGCGGACGATGGTGCTGGTGAGGTCGTCGAACAGGTCGCGGTCCGCGTCGGCGACCTGGGTGCGGTAGCGGCGCTTGAGGCGTTCGGTGGCGAGCTGGATCGGGGTGAGCGGGTTCTTGATCTCGTGCGCGATGCGGCGGGCGACGTCGGACCAGGCGGCCTGGCGCTGGTCGAGCAGCTGGCGGGTGATGTCCTCGAAGGTGATCACGTGGCCCTCGCCGGTCCCGGGCGCAACCTTGACCGCGAGCGTCAGGAGGTCGGTGCGCTTGGCGTGGGTGACGATCGCGCGCTCCTTGCCCTCGGCGAGGATGCGGGCGAGTTCGGGGGCGAGGGTCTCCAGCGACTGGCCGATCAGGTCGGCGGGCAGCCCGTCATGCGCCAGCAGCGCCTGCGCCGAGGAATTCATCAACGTCACCCGCGCCTCGCCATCGACCGAGACCACCCCAGCGGTCACCGATTCGAGCACGGCCTCGGTGAAGGCGCGGCGGTCGTCGATCTGGCGATTGGCGCTGACCAGCGCCTGGGTCTGCTTCTCGAGCTGCGCGGTCATGCGGTTGAAGGCGCGGTTCAGGAGCCCGATCTCGTCCGCCCCGGTGCGCCCCTCGAGCCGGAGCGCGAAGTTGCCCTGCCCCACCTTGCGCGCCGCGCCCACGAGGTCGGTGAGCGGCTCGACCTGACGGTCGGCAAAGCGCAAGCCGAACCAGATCGCGAGGCCCACCAGCAAGAGGCTCACCGCGACCAGCGCGATGTTGAAACGCAGCTGGAGCGCGCGCGCGCTCCCCGTCAGCCGGTCATAGGCGGTGACGATCGACTGCGCGCGCGACCACGAGTTGAACATCGTCTCCTCGGTGGTCCGCGCGTTGTAGAGATAGACCCCGGTCTGCGCGTCGATCGGCACCAGCGCCTCGATCCGCTCGGGGCTGCCGACCACCACGGCAAGCTCGCCGCGGTCGAGCCGTGGGAGCGCGGCGCGGCTGAAGGCGAGCGGGCTGTTGCCCTCGGAGAGATCGAGCGCGGCGGCGGTGCGGAAGCTGCCGTCCTTCATCCGCTGAAGGATCGCGCTTTCGGAAATCTCGCGGGCCTGGGCCTGGTAGGCATAGAAATCAGGGAAGTCGGGATCGGTAATCGGCACCCGCGCCAGCGTGTCGCGTAGGTCGGTCGCCATGGTGACGGTGTTCTGTTCGACGTCGCGCTGGTTGGCATCGTAATAGTTCTGCGCCAGCGCGTTGGCGTTCTCCATCAGCCCGCGCGATTCGTCGGAGAACCAGAAATCGACCCCGGTCTGGAACAGGAAGGCGGCAAAGCCCGCGACCAGCAACGTCGGCAGCGCGGCAACCATCGAGAAGAAGAACACGAGGCGCACGTGCAGGCGCGCGGTGCTCCCCGCCGCACGGCGCAGCGCCAGACGGCGGCCGATCAGCACCAGCAGCGCCATCGCCGGCACCAGCGTCGCCATGAGCAGCACCGAGGCCTGCATCGTCGGCAGCAGGTCGTCGGCCGCCGCGGTGCGCCCGTAGGTCGTCCAGGTGGCGGCAATCGCGCCGCCCAGAGCGATCACCGCAGCGCCTTCGAGCCAGGCGAAGAGATTCGCCTGGCGCCCCGCAAGCAGCAGCCGCCGCCACCAGTGCGGGGGCTGGCGCAGGGCCGGACGCGGGGATTTGGGTGGAAGTTGCGCCATCGTTGCCGCTTTACAACAATGGTGTGGCCGATTTGCAAGACCGCGCAGCGCAAAACCTGCGGATGTGCGACGCTTCGTGCCCCGCGCGCGCCGATCAGGCGGGGGAGAAACGCTCCGGCTCCAGCCCCAGCTCGCCGATCCGCTTGCGCAGGGTGTTGCGGTTGATCCCGAGCAGCTGCGCCGCGCGCAGCTGATTGCCCCCGGTGCGTCCCAGCGCATATTCGATCAGCGGCTTCTCGAAGGCGGCGAGCGCGCGATGGTAGAGCGCGCCCGGCGGCGGGCTTTCGGCGGCGAGCCAGCCCGCCAGCGCCGCGCCGAAGCCGCCCTGCCCGCTATCCTGCGGCACGCTGGCAGGCGCGATCTCGGGGCCGATGATGTCGCCCACGGCGTCTGCATCGATCCGCTCCTCGCGCGCCATCAGCGCGAGGCGATAGACGACATTGCGCAGCTCGCGCACATTGCCGCGCCACGCGCGCCCCTCGAGCCGCTCGATCGCCTCGGGGCTGAGCACCCGGCGCGGCAAGCCGTCCTCGGCGGCGAGCACGAGGAAGTGCTGGGCGAGCGCGGCGATGTCCTCGCGCCGCTCGCGCAGGGGCGGCAGCACGATCGGCACCACATTCAAGCGGTAGAACAGGTCCTCGCGGAAGGTGCCCGCGGCGATCATCGGGGTGAGGTCGCGGTTGGTGGCGGCGATGATGCGGACATTGACCGCGATCTCCTGCCGCCCGCCGACCCGCCGGATGCGCCCCGATTGGAGCGCGCGCAGCAGCCGCGTCTGGGCCTCGGCGGGCATGTCGCCGATCTCGTCGAGGAACAGCGTGCCGCCGTTCGCCTGCTCGAACTTGCCGATTGCCTGCGCGATGGCCCCGGTAAAGGCGCCCTTTTCATGCCCGAACAGCTCGCTTTCGACGAGGTCGGCGGGGATCGCGGCGGTGTTGACCGCAACGAAGGGCCCGGTGCGGCGATTGCCGAGTTCGTGGATCGCCTCGGCGACCAGTTCCTTGCCGGTGCCGCTCTCCCCGGTGACGAGCACGGTGAGGTCGTTGCGCAGCACCCGCGTGATCATGCGGTAGACGCCCTGCATCGCCGGGCTGCGTCCGACCAGCGGCATGCGCTCGCCCTCGCCCGGGATCGCCGCGCTGGTGTCCTCGGCCGAGGGCGCGCGCGCGCCCGCCGCCTGCCGCACGGCGTGAACCAGCTCGTCGAGATCGAAGGGCTTGGGGAAATATTCGAAGGCCTCGCTCTCGCTCGCGCGCACTGCGGTATCGAGCGTGTTCTGCGCCGAGAGCACGATCACCGGCATGTCGGGCGCGCGTTCGCGCACCGCGGAGAGGCTGGCGAGCCCGTCGCCATCCTCGAGGATCACGTCGGTCAGCATCACCGCAAAGCGCCGCGTGGCGAGCAGCTTGTCGCGCGCGGCGATGCCGGTGCAGTGGGCAATCGCGAAGCCCTCGTCCTCGAGCGCGGCGATGATCACCGTGGCGATCGCGATGTCATCCTCGACCAGCAGGATCGGGTCAGCTGCTTGTCCCATCAGGCCGCGTCCGGTGCCTGCGGCAGGTGCAGGCGGAAATTGGTGAGCCCGGCGCGCGCGTCGCGGTCATGGCTGACATTGCCGTTCATGTCGCGCACCAGCTTCCTCACCAGCGGCAGCCCGAGGCCCTGCCCCGAAGGCTTGGACGAGACGAAGGGCTCGAACACGTGGTCGCGCAAGGCCGGGTCGATGCCCGGGCCATTGTCCGAGACGGTGATCTCGATCGGCAGCGGCACCGCGCGCCCGTTGCGGATCGCGCTGAAGGCAAGCCCGCTGACGAAGCGCGTCTGGACGATGACCAGCCCGCCCTTCGGTGCCCCCGCCAGCGCCGCATCGCGGGCATTGGAGACAAGGTTGATCAGCACCTGTTCGAGCGCGTCGCGGTTCGCCAGCACCGGGGGGAGCGAGGGGTCGAACTCCTCGCGGATCTCGATCTCGCCCAGCGCGCTGCCCGCCGCGCGCATGGTCGCGACCGCGGCGCGGATCGCCTCATGCGGGTTGCACGGATCGACCGAGGCGGTGCGGGTGCTGCCCAGTTGCTGCATCCGGTCGATCAGCCGGGCGATGCGGTCGACCTCGTCGGTGATCATCTTGGCGAGCTTCTTGTCGGCATGCGGCAGCTTGCGCGCCGCGAGCTGCCCCGCCCCGCGGATCGCTGCGAGCGGGTTCTTGATCTCGTGCGCCAGCACCGCGGGGGCGCCCAGCATCGCCTCGCCATTGCCGGGGTTGGCGGCATCGTCATGGCCGATCTGCGAGAGCGTCACCACCCGCCAACCCGGGTAGCCGCCCAGCGGCGAAGCGGTGAGGTTGATGCGGATCTCCTGCGGGCCGACGCGGATCGCCAGGTCGCGCGCGACCAGGGCTTCCTCGCTGGCGAGCAGCCGCGCCTCGACCCGCGGATCGAGCGGCCCGATGCGCTCGGTCAGCCGCGTACCGATGAGGCGCACCGCGCTGGTGCCGAGCAGGTCTTCGGCGGCGTGATTGACCTCGGCGATGCAGCCCTCGGCGTCGATCAGGATCAGCGCGAAGATCAGCCCGGACAGCTGCGCCCGCGCATCCGGGCGGGGCGCGGTGCTGTCCGGTTCAGCCTGGACGCTCGCCACGTTCAGGCGGCCTGCTGCATCAGGAAGGGCGCATAGAAGCGCTCGATCTCGGAGAGCACCGTGGCGGCATCGTCGATGAAGTTGACCCGGTTGCGGAACTCGGCCGAGCCGTGGAGGCCCTTGGTGTACCACCCGAGGTGCTTCCTCGCCATCTTCACGCCCGTCTCGCGGCCGTAGTGATCGAGCATCCGGTCGTAGTGCTCGACGACGAGGGCATATTGCTCGTTCATTCCGGGCGTGTGGCGCGCCTCGCCGGTGCGCCACCAATGCATCACCTGGCCGAGCAGCCACGGCTTGCCATAGGCACCGCGCCCGATCATCAACCCGTCGGCGCCCGATTGCTCCATCGCCTTGGCGGCGTCTTCGATGGTGCAGATGTCGCCATTGACGATGACGGGGATGTTGACCGCTTCCTTGACGCGGCGGATGAAGGCCCAGTCGGCGCTCCCCTTGTACATCTGGTTGCGGGTGCGGCCGTGGACCGTGATCATCTGCACGCCGAGATCCTCGGCAATGCGGGCGAGTTCGGGTGCGTTGAGGCTCTGGTGATCCCAGCCCATGCGCATCTTGACCGTGACCGGCACCTTCACCGCCTTGACGGTCGCCTCCATCAGCCGCACCGCGAGCGGCACCTCGCGCATCAGCGCCGAGCCGGCGAACTGGCCGACGACCTTGCGGACGGGGCAGCCGAAGTTGATGTCGATGATCGCCGCGCCGTTGCCTTCCTGGATCTTGGCGGCCTCGGCCATGCTGGCAGGGTCGCAGCCGACCAGCTGCATCGAGACCGGCTCCTCGATCCGGTCCCACGCGGTTTTCTGCGTGCTGACGCGGGTCTCGCGGATCGCCGCCTCGCTCGCGACCATCTCGGTGACGTTGAGGCCCGAGCCGTAGCGGCGCACCAGCGTGCGGAACGGCATGTCGGTGACGCCGGTCATCGGCGCGAGAATCACCGGCTCGGCGACCGTGACGGGGCCGATGGCGATCGGCTTGAGGGCCGGCGGAGGGGGGAGCGGGGTCATCTTGCAGGTGGTGCCTAAAATATGGGCAGGCGCATAGTGGATTGCCGAAAGCGCGTCCAGTGCCTAAGCGAAGGCCGCGATGGACCCCGACGCCCCCCTCCCCCCGTTTGCCGCGATTGTGGTAGCCGCGGGCAAGGGTCTGCGCGTAGGTGGCGATATTCCTAAACAATACAGGGTGTTAAAGGGGAAACCCATCATCCGCTGGTCGATCGAGGCCCTTGCACTCGCGGGTGCGGATGTGATCGTAACGGTGGTAAGCCCCGAGGCCGAAGAGGGCGCAAGAGCGGCGCTCGAAGGGCTTGAAGGTCTGCGCTTCGTCCACGGCGGCGCGACCCGGCAGGAGTCGGTGCGCGCCGGGCTCGAGGCCTTGGCGGGTGACGGCCCCGAGCGCGTCCTGATCCACGATGCCGCCCGCCCCGACCTCCCCCGCGCGGTGATCGCCCGGCTGCTGGCGGCGCTGGACGAGCACCCCGGCGCGATCCCGGTGCTGCCCGTGGTCGACAGCCTCGCGGTGGCGGGCGACGGCGGTGTGATGACCGGCAAGGCGCAGCGCGAGAGCCTGCGCCGCGTCCAGACCCCGCAGGCCTTCCGCTTCCCCGCGATCCTCGCCGCCCACCGCGCATGGCCGGGCGCTCCGGATGCGGGCGACGATGCGCAGGTGCTCATGGCCAGCGGCCGTTCAGTCGCGCTGGTCGATGGTGACGAGCGCCTGAAGAAGATCACCTTTGCCGAGGACCTGATGGACCACTCCGCTAGCCCCGCATCCGGGCCCGCCTTCCGCATCGGTCAGGGCTTCGATGTCCACCGCCTCGAGCCCGGCGAGGAGCTGTGGCTCGGCGGGGTGCTGATCCCGCACGACAAGGGGCTCGCCGGGCACTCGGACGCCGACGTCGCGCTCCATGCGATCACCGACGCGGTGCTCGGCGCGGTCGGCGAGGGGGACATCGGCACCCACTTCCCGCCGAGCGACCCGCAATGGCGCGGAGCGCGCTCGGGGCGCTTCCTCGAACACGCCGTCAGCCTCGCCCGCGGCGCAGGATACGCGGTCGCCAATGTCGACCTGACCCTGATCTGCGAGGCGCCCAAGATCGGCCCGCACCGCCCCGCGATGCGCGCCGAGGTCGCACGCCTGATGGGGCTCGCCGAGAGCGCCGTCAGCATCAAGGCCACCACCACCGAGAGACTCGGCTTCACCGGCCGCGGCGAAGGCATCGCCGCACAGGCCATCGTACTCGTCACCCGCACCGCATGAGGAGACCCGCCATGACCCGCTCCGTGATCGCCCCGGCCCTTGCCCTCACCGCGCTCGCCTCGGCCACCGCCGCGCAGGCGCAGCGGCAGGCCTGCGTCGAGCCTGCCGACCTTGCCGACGCGGTCGTCTATGTCATGCCCGTGGCCTATGACGCCGCGCGCACCGCCTGCGGCAACCGCTTCGCCGCCGACGGCTTCATCGCGCGCGAGGGCGACGCCTGGGTCGCCACCTTCCGCGACGGGCAGGACAAGGCCTGGCCGGGCGCCTTCCGCTTTCTCAAGACCTTCATGGACCAGGGCGGTGCAGGCAAGAGCGGCCAGGACACCGACATCGCGGCCGCAGTGTCGACGCTCCCCGAAGAGGCGCTACGCCCCTTCGTCGATGCCCTCGTCGGCCAGATGATCGCGGGCGAGATCAAGCCCGCGAGCTGCGGCAAGATCGAGCGCGGGGTCGAATTGTTGAGCCCGCTGCCGGGCGAGAACCTCGGCGGGCTGGTCGCCTTCGTCGTCGAGCTCACGGACGTCAAGAACCCGCCCCTCTGCGGCGCTGCCCCGAAGAGCCGGTAGGCCGCCCCGTGACTCTCTCGCTCCTCCCCGAGGACATCGCCGCGCTCGCCGCGCGGGTGGTGTCCGAGAACGCCGCGGCGGAACGCATGATCGCCACCGCCGAAAGCTGCACAGGCGGGCTGGTAGCCGGCGCGATCACCGAGATCGCGGGCTCCTCGGCGGTGCTCGACCGCGGCTTCGTGACCTATTCGAACGAAGCCAAGATGGAGATGCTCGGGGTGCCGAGCGACATCATCGAGACCTTCGGCGCGGTCTCGATCGCTTGCGCCTGGGCGATGGCCAAGGGTGCGCTGGACCGCTCGAAGGCGGATGTGGCGGTGGCGATCAGCGGCGTTGCGGGCCCCGGCGGCGGCACGTTGCACAAGCCGGTCGGCACGGTCGTCTTCGCCCGCGTGGTGCGCGGCGCGACCGGTGAGCCGGAGGGGGAGCTCAGGTTCTTCGACGGCGGCGAGGGCCCCGGCGGGCGCGCCGAAATCCGCCGTCAGGCGACGCTTTGCGCGCTCGAGCTGCTGCTGCCGTAGAGTGCCGCGGCGCGGGTCTCGAAGGCCGCGACCATCTTCCTGAAGGCCTTGTCGAAATACTGTCCCGCGATCCGCTCGAACAGGCGGTTCTTGAAGGTGAAGTCGACGAGGAAGTCGATCTCGCAGGTGTGCTCGTCGACGGCACGGAAGGTCCAGACATTGTCGAGGTCGCTCAAGGGCCCGTCGAGATAGTGGACGTCGATCTCGCTGGGCCTCGTCTTGGCGACGCGGCTGGTGAAGCTCTCGCGGATCGCCTTGAAGCCCACCACCATGTCCGCGACCATCTCGGTCTCGCTGTTCGAGCGCACGCGGGTGGCGATCACCCAGGGCAGGAACTCGGGGTAGCGCGCGACGTCCGCCACCAGATCGAACATCTGCTGGGCGCTGTAGGGCAGCCGGCGGGTTTCGCGGATGCCGGGCACTAGAGCTGCGCCTTGGCTCCGGCCCGCGCGAGCTTCTCCTCGCGTGCGGCGCGCATCTTCGCGAAATCGTCCCCAGCATGGTAGCTCGAACGGGTGAGCGGCGAGGATGCGACCTGCAGGAAGCCCTTGGCCCGGGCGATGGCGCCATAGGCCGCGAAGGCCTTTGGCGTGACGAACTCCTCGACCTTGGCGTGCTTGGGCGTGGGCTGAAGGTATTGCCCCATGGTGATGAAATCGACCTCGGCGCTGCGCATGTCGTCCATCACCTGGTGCACCTCGAGGCGCTGTTCGCCGAGGCCCAGCATGATGCCCGACTTGGTGAAGATCAGCGGATTGTGCGCCTTGACCTCCTCGAGCAGCCGCAGCGAGGCATAATAACGCGCGCCGGGGCGGATCGTGGGATAGAGCCGGGGGACGGTCTCGAGATTGTGGTTGTAGACGTCCGGCCCCGCTTCGCAGATCATCTCGACCGCGCGGCGCATCTTGCCGCGGAAATCGGGGGTTAGGATCTCGATGGTGGTGTTCGGGGTGGTGCGCCGCAGTGCCTCGATCACCTTGACGAACTGGCTCGCGCCGCCATCGGGCAGGTCGTCACGGTCGACGCTGGTGATGACGATGTGTTCGAGCCCCATCTTGGCTGCGGCGATGGCGGTGTTCTCGGGCTCGAAGGGATCGACCGCCTTGGGCATCCCGGTCTTGACGTTGCAGAAGGCGCAGGCCCGCGTGCAGACATCGCCGAGGATCATCACCGTGGCGTGCTTCTTGGTCCAGCACTCGCCGATATTGGGGCAGGCCGCTTCCTCGCACACGGTGTGGAGATTGAGTTCGCGCATCAACCGGCGTGTCTCGTTGTAGCCCTCGCTCACCGGCGCGCGCACTCGGATCCAGTCGGGCTTGCGCTGGCGGGCGGGCCGCTCTTCGGCAGGGGTCGGCTGCGGCGGACTGGAGATGTCGTTCATGAGGGCCATTTAGGCGCGCGCGCGGCGTCCCGCAAGCCGAGCGGCCCCTGCCATTCTTGCGAAGAATGCGGGAGGACTGCATAGCGGCGCAATGTCGGACACAACCCTCAGAAACATCGCCCTCCTGATCGATGCGGACAACACCAGCCCGCAGGCGATCGATCCGGTGCTGACCGTCATGGCCGAGCTCGGCCAGGTCAACATCCGCCGGGCCTATGGCAACTTCGCCAAGGACAACCTCGCCAAGTGGGACAGGATCACCAACAAGTTCGGCATCCGCCCGCAGCAGCAGTTCGACATCTCCAAGGGCAAGAACGCGACCGACATGGCCATGACGATCGACGCCATCGACCTCCTTTACCAAGGCAAGGTCGACGGCTTCGGGATCATGACCTCGGACAGCGACTTCACCCCGCTGGTCACCCGGCTGCGGCAGGACGGCATTCTGGTTTACGGCTTCGGCGAGAAGAAGACGCCCGAGGCATTCCAGGCGGTGTGCACCCGGTTCCTCTACATCGACGAGCTGATCGCCAGCAATCGCGACGAGGCGCCGGGCACGCCGACGCACAGCAAGCCGGTGGTGGGCGATCTGCAGGAGCTGATCCTTGCCGCCTACCGCGAGGCCAAGCGCGACGACGAAGGCTACGCCTTGCTCCAGCAGGTCGGGCAGATCGCGGGCAACCGGTCGAGCTTCGACGTGCGCAACTACGGCTTCAAGCGCCTCTCCGACCTGTTCGCCTCGCTCGACAACTTCAAGGTCGAGCGGCGCGACAGCCAGCTTTACGTGAAGCGCCTAAGGTAGCGCGCAAAAGGAAAGAGCGCCGGAGCGGTGGTCCGCCCGGCGCTCTTGCCTGTATTCACGACCGGTCGGGCCGATCAGCTGCCGGTCGCGGCAGCCATCGCCGGCTTTGTTTGCTGTTCGGCATAGGCGCTCCACAGCCGTGCGATCGGCGCGCGCTGGCCCGATACCTGCTTGAACGTCGCAATCGCTGCATCGACGTTCCCCGCACCGATTTGCGCGATGCCGAGGCGGGTCAGCGACGTGTCGCGGTCGGCGTCGGCCAGCGTCAGGCTCTTCTCGTAGAAAGCCGCAGCCTTGGCATATTCGCCATAGCTCAGGAACGTGTCGCCCGCAGCCATGACGGTCCGCAGCTTGGCGGTCGGTGCGTTGGCGTCGCGCTCGAGCCCGGAAAGCGCGGCCTTGTCGGCGGCAATCAGGCCATTTGCGGACTTGTACTGCTCCTCGATCCAGCTGTCGCTGCCCTTGGGGATCACGCCCGTGGCATAGGCGTCATCGATGACCGACACGACTTCCTGCGGCAGGCGGCGGGGATCGGCGGATTCGACGTAGAAGATGTAGTCGTTCTTCTCCTTGAGCGTCCCGACCTTCTTGCCGAGCCGCAGCAGATCGAGCAGCACAGGGCCATCGAAATCGTTGAGGTTGCGCGTCAGGTTTACCGCATCGCGCCAGTTCTCGGGCGTCGGGTAGTCGGCCACCCATTGCTCGACGAATTCATAGATCTGCGGCACGATCTCGTTCTGGTAGGAGACCGACACCCCGCGGCGGTAGAGTTTGGCGTCGACCGGCTGACCAGCGGCCTTCCTCTGGGCGATCACCTGGCTCAGATAGGTGAGGCCTTCCTCGTTGCGCCCTTCGATGAAGTAGAGCTCGGCCATGTTCATCTGCAGGTCGGCGACCGTAACGTTCGGTCCGCTGTAATTGAGGTCGATCGCCTTCTGGAGATAGCTGCGCGCCTTGTCATACTGCTTCAGATCATTGGCGATCTGGAAGGCTACCACATTGTAGCGGCCGGTGTCCTCCGGCTTGGTCTTGCCGCTTGCCAGCATTGTCTCGGCGCCCTGAAGCTGAAGCGCAAGGTCCTTGCCGGTGATCCCGGCGTTGAACAGCATGCCGCCGAGCGCGAGCTTGTCGTCCGGGGTGACCGCGAGCGGAACGAGCGCGTCGATCTCGGGCTTCAAGGCAGCGATGCTGGCACCGGGCGCCTTGAGCTTGGCGTCGAGTGGCTGGTAGGCCTTGACAAAGGCAGGGGTGTAGACGGGCTTGCCGGCGGCTTCGGCTTCCTCCTCGCCCTTCTTCTTCTTTTGCGCATAGGCCGCATCGGCGAAACCGGGAACGGCGAGCACGGCGGTGCCGGCGGCAAGCGCCATGGCAAGTGCGAATTGGCGCGCAAGGCGGGCCGGACGACGGGGCGAAGACATATTGGTCACTGCATCCTCCACAAGAAGCGCAGGCGAGCCGATTGATCGGCGGCGCGGCCTGCAGCGAACTTCCGGGCAAGCCTTTGAACGGCTCCCACGGAATTTGCAATTGCCGCTAGGCGGCACGTGCTGAACGGGCTTTGAATGCCCTCGCCCGCGCCGCCCCGCCAACGCGGGCTGCAAGTGTGGAAAAAAGAGCCCGGTTCGCGATGTGTTCCTGTGCCGCAGTGGCGAAACTGCGGGCATGTGCCTAAATGGAGGGAACCTGCCGGCCCTGCTATGGCCGGCCCGCCTGACACGGCACGCCAACACACACAGAAACGGCCCCGACCTTGAGCGACGACAGCGACATCCTCGATTCCACCCCGCCCGCCCCCCTGGGCGGCTTCGATCGCATCGACATCGTCGACGAGATGAAGTCGAGCTATCTCGATTATGCAATGAGCGTGATCGTGTCGCGCGCGCTGCCCGATGTGCGCGACGGGTTGAAGCCCGTCCACCGCCGCATCCTGTTCGCGAGCCAGGAAGGCGGCTTTGTCGCCGGGCGGCCCTACCGCAAGAGCGCGAAGATCGTCGGCGACGTTATGGGCAACTACCACCCCCACGGCGATGCGGCGATCTACGACGCACTCGCCCGTATGACCCAGCCATGGTCGATGCGCGTGCCGCTGATCGACGGCCAAGGCAATTTCGGCTCGATGGACCCCGATCCCCCGGCCTCGATGCGCTACACCGAGGCGCGGCTGGCGCGGGTGGCCAACAGCCTGCTCGACGATCTCGACAAGGACACGGTCGATTTCACCGACAACTACGATGGTTCCCGCAAGGAGCCGTCGGTGCTGCCCGCGCGCTTCCCCAACCTGCTCGTCAACGGTGCGGGCGGGATCGCGGTCGGCATGGCGACCAACGTGCCGCCGCACAACCTCGGCGAAGTGATCGACGGCTGCCTCGCCTTCATCGAGAACCCGCACATCACCTCGGAAGAGCTGATCCGCTTCATCCCCGGCCCCGATTTTCCCACCGCGCCGCTAATCCTCGGCACCCACGGCGCGCGGATGGCCTACACCACCGGGCGCGGGTCGATCCTGATGCGCTGCCGGCACGAGATCGAGAGCACCCGTGGCGCCAAGAGCGAGGGGCGCGAAAGCATCGTCTTCACCTCGATTCCCTATCAGGTGGGCAAGTCGGGCCTGGTCGAAAAGATCGCCGAGGCCGCCAAGGACAAGCGCATCGAGGGCATCAGCGACATCCGCGACGAATCCTCGCGCGAAGGCGTGCGCGTGGTGATCGACCTGAAGCGCGACGCGACCCCCGAAGTCGTGCTCAACCAGATCTGGCGCCACACCCCCGCGCAGTCGAGCTTCCCCGCCAACATGCTGGCGATCCGCGGCGGCCGCCCGGAGGTGCTCACCCTGCGCGACATCGTGCAGAGCTTCATCGCCTTCCGCGAGGAGGTCATCACCCGCCGCACCAAGTTCGAGCTCAACAAGGCCCGCGAACGCGCGCATCTGTTGCTCGGGCTCGTGGTCGCGGTCTCGAACCTCGACGAGGTCGTCGCGATGATCCGCTCGGCCCGCAACCCGGCCGAGGCCCGCAGCCGTCTGCTCGCCAAGGAATGGCCGATCGGCGACATCGCGCAATACATCCGGCTGGTCGAGGCGATCGAGCCCAATGCCGATGAAAGCGGCGGCACCTATAAGCTGTCCGAACGGCAGGTGAAGGCGATCCTCGAACTGCGCCTCCACCGCCTGACCGCGCTGGGCCGCGACGAGATCGGCGACGAGCTCAAGGAACTGGCGCTCTCGATCGAGGAATATCTCGCGATCCTCGCCGACCGCGTGAAGCTCTACGGCGTGATGCGCACCGAGCTTGAAGAGATCCGCGCCACCTACGCCACCCCGCGCCTGTCCGAGATCGCCCCGGCATGGGATGGCCTCGAGGACGAGGACCTGATCGAGCGCGAGGACATGGTCGTCACTGTCACCCACGGCGGCTACATCAAGCGCACCCCGCTCGATGCCTTCCGCGCCCAGGCCCGCGGCGGCAAGGGCCGCTCAGGGATGGCGACCAAGGACGAGGACGCGGTGGTCGAATTGTTCGTCACCTCGACCCACAACCCCGTGCTGTTCTTCACCAACACGGGCCGGGTCTACCGGATGAAGGTGTGGAAGCTCCCCGAAGGCGGCCCCCAGACCAAGGGCCGCCCGATGGTCAACCTCCTGCCCCTGGGCGACGAGGAGCGCGTCACCAACGTCCTCCCACTGCCCGAGGACGAGGCGACCTGGGCCAATCTCAACATCGTCTTCGCCACCGAGCAGGGCATGGTCCGCCGCAATTCGATGGACGCCTTCGCCAACATCCCGACTGCGGGCAAATACGCGATGGGCTTCGTCGAGGGCTCGGGTGACCGCCTGATCGGGGTGCAATTGCTGACCGAGAACCAGCAGATCTTCCTTGCGAGCGATGCGGGCAAGGCGATCCGCTTCTCGGCCACCGACGCGCGCGAGACCAAGAGCCGCACCGGCATCGGCGTGCGCGGCATGAGCCTCAAGAAGGGCGGCAAGGTCGTCTCAATGGCGGTGCTCGACCCGCTCACCGCCGACATGGAAACCCGCGAGGCCTATCTGCGCGCGGCGGCGTGGAAGAACAACGGGGCGGCGCCCACCCTCCCCGCTGAGCAGGTCGCTGCGATGGCGGAAGGCGAGGAGTTCATCCTCACCATCACCGCCAATGGCTATGGCAAGATTTCCTCGGCCTACGAATACCGCACCACTGCGCGCGGGGGACAGGGGATCACCAACATCGGCACGCCCGAGAGCAATCCGGAACGCAATGGCCCCGTCGTGGCGAGCTTCCCGGTCAAGCACGGCTCGCAGCTGATGCTGGTCACCGATCAGGCCAAGCTGATCCGCCTCGGGATCGACCTGCGACACCTCACGCCGGGCG
This sequence comes from Erythrobacter donghaensis, assembly GCF_001557325.1. Classification (GTDB taxonomy): domain Bacteria; phylum Pseudomonadota; class Alphaproteobacteria; order Sphingomonadales; family Sphingomonadaceae; genus Erythrobacter; species Erythrobacter donghaensis_B. Next base: position 44,593 of record NZ_LSJS01000047.1, on the reverse strand, counting down.
GGTTCGAGGAACACAAGGGCTTCTCGATCTCGGGTCGCGGCTCGTCGGGCGTGCGCATCTTCGATGTCGCCAAGGGCGAACATATCGTCGGCGCGGCGCTGATCGACGACACCACCGAGCCGGAAAATCCGGCCGAGGAAGCCATCGCCGCCGAAATGGCGAATGACGGCGAGCCGCCCATCACCTGACGGGCTGCTCTCCCCGCATGCACTGAATGATGCCGGTCGCGATCATGATCTGGCCCGCGTAGTAGAGCGGCCAGATCAGGATCGTGTTGGCGGGCTCGAGGTCGAGCGGGCCCTGCCGCGCGAAGATCAGCCAGTCGCTGATGACGAACAGGACCGCCCCGGTGCCGACCCGGTAGCGCGGATAGTGGCTCATCCATGCCGCCGAAGCCATCGCGCCGAGGAAGGCGGCATAGATCGCGATCTCGCCATTGCCGCTCAGCAGCCAGCTCGCCAGCGGGGTGCCGACCAGCAGCGCCGCTCCAATCAGCTTCTGCACCGGCGAGGGGCGCTGGTGCAGGTTCCTGAGGTAGAGCCCCACCGCGACCACATGGGCCGCGGCGAAGAGCCCGCCGCCGATCAGGAAATCGAGCTCGATCGCGACATCGCCGCAGGCCGCCAGCGCGAGCGCGATCACCAGCAGGAACCCGTCTGCACGGTGCTTGCCACGCGGGATGCGCAGCAGCGCATAGAGCGCCAGCAGCCCGACACTCGCGCCCTTCAGCGCAAGTCCCCAGGTGCCCTCGCCGACCGGATTGTCGCGCAGGAAATAGTAGGCGACCGAGGCAGCGATGCTCGCCAGCAGCCACGGCCTTTGTTCGATCAACGCACCCTTTGCCATGTCGTCCTTTGCCCTTGCCCGTCCCTTGGGACTTGCCGCGGGGCTATCACGCAATTACGCGGCTCACCATGACCCGACCCGCAGCTTTGCACGACGTTCACATCATCGGCGGCGGCCTCGCCGGGAGCGAGGCGGCGTGGCAGCTGGCGCAGGCAGGCGCGCGGGTGCGCCTGTCGGAGATGCGCGGGAGCGGCGAGATGACGCCCGCGCACCAGACCGATGGCCTCGCCGAGCTGGTGTGCTCCAACTCCTTCCGCTCCGACGACGACACCAAGAACGCGGTCGGGCTGCTCCATCACGAGATGCGGCAGCTGGATTCGCTGGTGATGCGCGCAGGGCACGCCGCGCGGGTGCCTGCGGGGAGCGCGATGGCGGTCGACCGCGACGTCTTTTCGGCCGAGGTCGAAAGGGCGCTATCGCAGCACCCCAACGTCACCATCGTGCGCGAGCGGGTCGACGAACTGCCGCAAGCAGGCCTCACCATCGTCGCCACCGGGCCGCTGACGGCAGAGGCGCTGGCGGGGAGCATCGTGCGCGCGACCGGCTCCGAGCGGCTCGCCTTCTTCGATGCCATCGCGCCCATCGTCCACTTCGATTCGATCGACATGAGCAAGGTCTGGATCCAGTCCCGCTGGAACAAGGCCACCGAAGCCTCGAACGAAGGCGGCGACTACATCAACTGCCCGATGACGCAGGAGCAGTACCTCGCCTTCCACAAGGGACTGGTCGAGGGCGAGAAGACCGAATTCAAGCAGTGGGAGAAGGACACGCCCTATTTCGACGGCTGCATGCCGATCGAGGTGATGGCCGAACGCGGCGTCGACACGCTGCGCTTCGGGCCGATGAAGGGCGTCGGGCTCGACAACCCCTTCGATGTGACCCCCGAATTCCCGCAAGGCCGCTGGCCCTATGCCGTGGTGCAGCTGCGCCAGGACAACAAGCTCGGCACGCTGTGGAACATGGTCGGGTTCCAGACCAAGCTCAAATACGCCGCGCAGGTGGAACTGTTCCGCACCATCCCGGGGCTGGAGAATGCCGAGTTCGCGCGATTGGGCGGGCTGCACCGCAACACCTTCCTCAATTCGCCGCAAGTGCTCGACCGCCAGCTGCGGCTCAAGGCCGCGCCGCATATCCGCTTCGCTGGGCAAGTGACGGGCTGCGAGGGCTATGTCGAGAGCGCCGCCATCGGCCTCGTTGCGGGGCTGATGACGGCGGCCGAGCTGGCCGGGCGGGCGTGGCAGCCGCTCCCCGCAACCACCGCATTGGGCGCGCTCCTCGGCCACATCACCGGCGATGCCGAGGCCGAGACCTTTCAGCCCATGAACGTCAATTTCGGCCTGTTCCCGCCCTTGCACGAGGTCGGCAAGAAGGTTCGCAAGGAGGCCTACACCGCCCGCGCCAAGGAAGACCTCGCGCGCTGGATCGCCGAGCACCGCCGCGAGGCTGTGCCCGCCTGACCCGTCAGCACTTGCAGGCGGGCTTCTTCTTCGGGGCGGGCCTTGGCGCGGTCGCGGCGAATTCGCGCGGGGTGAGCCTGCCGTCACCGTCCCGGTCGGCCCCGGCGAAACGGTCGACCGTAGTCACCGCCCATTCCTCGAAAGTGAGCAGGTTGTTGCCGTCCTTGTCGAGCGTCCGGAAGCCGTCGGTGCGGGTCGAGAGCATCTCGTCGCGGGTGATCACCCGGTCGCGGTTGCGGTCATAGCGGAAGAAGCGCTGCTCCTCCTTGCCGAGCTCGCTCAGCTCGGGCGGCGCGGGGCCCTTCTGGCTGCCGGGATCGGCGGTGGGGAGCTGCATCGGATCGGGCTTGGCCGGGGTGACGGCGGGCGGCGGGGCGCCGCGCTCGATTTCGGCGCGGCCCTGCCACCAGAACACGCCCACGCCGGCAAGGGCCAGGCCCGCCAGCACTCCCAGCACCGCTTGTCGCAAGGGTCTGCCCCCCTCTTGAAACCATCAGCCCTCGCGTAAATACACGTAATCAGGCGCGAAAGATAGCGGCGCGCAACGCGGAGAGCGAGGCGCCGCGCCCTTCCATCAGCGGCCGCCCACCGCGGGCCAGGGCGCGCACGGCGAGCGCCTCGAGTACCGCCAGTCCGGCGAGCGGGCGCGGGATTCGCCCCGCCGGTGCTGTAACCGCCCGCCCGGCCTCGGCCAGAACCGCGGCTTCCGCCGGATCCGAGACCCCGGCTGCCGCATCGGCGAGCGCCCAGCGCCGACCGGCCGCCGCAAGCCGCGCCGCGCGCGCGCCCTCGGCAGGCATATCGGTTAGCCCGGCAAAGAAGGCGCCGCGCCCTTCCCCGAATACCGCCGCCTCGGCGGGCCCGAGGCTCTCGGCGGTAACCAGAACCTCCCAGCCATCAACCATCTGCACCAGAAAGGCTTCGCGCCCGTGCCAGAGCCGACCGATCCCGTCGAGCACCGCATCCCCGCGCGGCCGCCCGGCCACCGGCTTGCCGAGCGCCTCGCGCCACCATGCGAGGCGCATCTGCCCGAGCACCGGCTCCTGTGTGCGCCCGACGATCCGCGCCAGTCTCCGATCAAGCTGAAGAGCTATGCTTAACGGCGCGCGAACCTTCGGCCCGCTCCAGGCCAGCGCCAGTTCGGCTTCGGGGGAAAGCGGATCGGGGGCCTCGGGCGTCACGCGGCGGCGCTTAGCCGTGCCATGGCCGGCCTGGCAAGCAAACTGTCCCTGCACGGGACGTTCGGGACGCGCGGCGCCCCCGGGGATAGGGAGAAGGTTCCGTTAACCATGCTCTTTGGCATTCCGCTTACCCAACCGGGTTAAGGGCTCAGGATGCATCTGGAATGCCCGCGTGATTTTCATGCGGGCGACAGGGAAGGGCACCAACGCGATGGGGCGAGAAATGCAGGCCAGAACGTCGTTCTTGCACAATCTGCTGCACGACAAGACCGCCAACACGCTCGCGATTGCCGCAGCGTCGCTGATCCCGATGATGGCGATGGTCGGCGGCGGCATCGATGCGAGCCGCTACTACATGGCCTCCGCACGCATGCAGGCCGCCTGCGACGCGGGCGCGCTGGCGGCGCGGCGGGCAATGGATACCACGGTGTTGACCACCGCAGCGCGCACGCAGGGCCTCAACTTCTTCGATCAGAACTTCAATGACGGGATGTTCGGGGTCACCAACCGAACCCGCAACTACGCCGCAGACGCCCAAGGCAAGGTGACCGGAACCGCGAGCGGCGTCCTGCCCTCGACCATCATGGCCGCCTTCGGCTACACCCAGTTCCCGCTCTCGGTCACCTGCACCGCAGAAGTGAACATCTCGAACACCGACATCATGTTCGTGCTCGACGTAACCGGGTCGATGGCCGATTGCCCCGACGGCAGCAATTGCAACTCGGGCAGCGGATCGAAGATCGTCGCGCTGCGCTCGGCGGTGATGAGCTTCTACGATACGGTGGAAAGCGCCACCTCGCCGACGGCCCAGGTGCGTTACGGGATGGTGCCCTATTCGCAGCAGGTCAACGTGGGCTTCTCGATTCCGCGCGCCCACATGGCGAACAACCACACCTACCAGTCGCGCGTCGCGCGTTTCAATCAGGCGGCCTACCCCAACAACAACGAAGGCGACGAGGTCGTCTATTCGGACAAGGTCGAATGGCTGCCGCGATCAACCAATAACTTCGGCTCCTCCACCACTGACCGCTACCGTTTCAGGACTGAGGGAACCAAGGGCACGAATGCACGCAATGCCTGCACGAACTACCCTGGCACCTACACGACGACCATCAACAATGCGGAGGAAACCTGGGAGGTCATTGGCCCGACCGAATTCGTTCTCGACCAGTGGCCGGACGGCGAAGAGGATAATCGTGCCGGCTGCCGCGCGCGGGTGCGCAAGACGCGAGAGCTGAACCAGATTGACGTCACCCCGCAGTTCCGCGACTGGGTCTATTGCCCGGTCACCACCGGAACCGCGAACCCGTGCGGCGTTTCCAACCCCGCGCGCAGCCCGGCCGGCTGGGAAACGGTCAACTTCTCGAGCATCTACACCAACAACACGATCGACCTGCCGATCGGCGCCAATGGCGCGATGACCAGCGTGAGCTGGACCGGATGCATCGAGGAACCGACCACCGTCCTGACCGACACCTACGACCCGATCCCCGCCGGCGCGCACGACATCAACATCAACCTCGTGCCCACCACCGAGGAGCAGCGCTGGAAGCCGGCGCTGATCAACGCGGTGTGGAAGCGCGAGGATTCGAACGGCAACAACCTTGCCTGGTTCTACCAGACCGGTGACGAATCCCGCCCCGGCTTCACCTGCCCGCGCGCCGCCCGCAAGCTGGCGGACATCACGCGCAACGACCTCCAGGCCTATGTCGACGCCCTGACGCCGAGCGGGAACACCTATCACGACATCGGCATGCTGTGGGGTTCGCGCTTCATCTCGCCGCGCGGGATGTTCGCTTCCGAGAACACCTCCGCCCCCAACGGAGATCCGATCTCGCGCCACATCGTGTTCATGACCGACGGTGCGCAGGTCAACAACGTCGAGAACTACTCGACCCACGGGATCGAGTGGTGGGATCGCCGGATCAGCGGCGACGGCAACAGCGGACGCGAGTTCAATCGCCGCCGCCAACGCATGCTGGCGATCTGCCGCGCGGCGCAGCAGGAAAACATCACGGTCTGGGTCGTCGCCTTCGGCACCACGCTGACCGCCGACCTGACCACCTGCGCCTCGCCCGGACGCGCCTTCCAGGCCGCCGACAACGCCACGCTCACCGCGCGCTTCCGCGAAATCGCCCAGAAGATCGCGGCGCTGAGGCTCACGCAATGATCCGGCGGCGGCTCTTCATCGCCCATGCGGTCCTGCGGCAACTGCGCCGGAACCGCGAAGGTGTCACGCTGGTCGAGTTCGCGATCGTCGGCCCGGTCCTGATCCTGATGCTGATGGGGCTGTTCGACATCGCGCACACGCAATACACGAGCGCCGTGCTCCACGGCGCGATGCAGAAGGCTGCGCGCGACTATACGCTGGAATCGGCCGCGGTCTCGGCGAACACGATCGATACCCGCGTGCAGGACCAGATCCGTACGGTGATGCCCAACGGCGCGACGATCACCTTCACCAGGTCGGCCTTCGACGACTTCAAGGACGTGAACGAGCCCGAGCCCTACACCGACATGGACAATAACGGGCGCTGCAACAATGGCGAGCCCTACGAGGATGCGAACAACAACTCGATCTGGGATGTCTATCGCGGTCAGAGCGGGATCGGGACAGCGCGCGACGTCATGCTCTTCACCACCAATGTCAGCTATCCGCGGCTGTTCCCGATGTTCGGGATGATCGGTCTGCCCGCCAATGTCACCCTGTCCGCCTCGACGGTGCTGCGGCGTCAGCCTTTCGATCAGGGCAGCAACATCAACCCGACCGTGAGGAACTGCACATGAACTGCTCGTTGCGCCCGATTCTGCGGCGGCTGAGGCAGGATGTCTCGGGCCTCGCGATGGTCGAGTTCGCCTTCGCCGCACCGCTGGTGCTGGGCATGGGCATGCTCGGGACGGACACCGCCCTCCTTGTGATCACCCACCTCCAGGTCAGCCAGATCGCGATGCAGGTGGCCGACAATGCCTCGCGCGTGGGTGACGAGGATTCGCTGGTGGCCCGGCGGGTCTACGAGCGGGACATCGTGGACACCTTGCTGGGCGCCGAGAAGCTGGGCGAGAACATCGCGATCTACCAGCAGGGCCGGGTCATCATCTCCAGCCTCCAGCAGAACGCGCAAGGCGGGCAATGGATTGCCTGGCAGCGTTGCCGCGGGGCGAAGGTCTACAACTCGTCCTTCGGGTTGCAGGGCGAGGGCGCGACCGGCACCAGCTTTCCGGGCATGGGCGTGCCGGGGCGCTACATCACCGCATCGGCCGGCACGGCGGTGATGTTTGTCGAGGTCGCCTACAACTTCCGCTCGATTACCCCGATGAACCTCTTCGACAACCAGCAGATCGTCTACACGGCCGCCTTCAACGTGCGCGACAACCGCGATCTGACGCAGCTCTACACCGGCGGCCCGGTGGCGCGTTGCACCACCTATTCGGCGAACCGCCCGACCTGAAACGGCAGGGCGGTCGCCGATAGCGCGGCCTAGAGCCTGCCTAGTCCCGGTAGCACACCTTGCGCGCGCCCTCGGCGATGCGCGCGGCATCGATCAGCGCGAGCTTCTCGAGGTTGGCCGCATAGGGCAGCGGCACGTCCTCGTTGCACACGCGCAGCACCGGGGCGTCGAGGTGGTCGAAGCCCTCCTCCATGCAGATCGTCACGATCTCGGACGCGATCGAACAGGTCGGCCAGCCTTCCTCGGCCACGATCAGGCGGTTGGTCTTGGCGAGGCTCTTCAGCACGGTGTCCTTGTCGAGCGGGCGCAGGGTGCGCAGGTCGATCACCTCGGCGTCGATCCCCTCGCCCGCCAGCGTGTTCGCCGCTTCGAGGGCGAGGCCGACGCCGATCGAATAGCTGACGATGGTCACGTCCTTGCCTTCGCGCACCACGCGGGCCTTGCCGATGGGCAGGACATAGTCGTCCATCGCGGGCACATCGAAGCTGCGGCCATAGACCAGCTCGTTCTCGAGGAAGACGACCGGGTCCTCGGACCGGATCGCGGCCTTCATCAGCCCCTTGGCGTCGGCGGCATCATAGGGCGCAATGACGATCAGGCCCGGGACGCTGGCATACCACGGACCGTAGTTCTGCGAATGCTGCGCGCCCACGCGTGAGGCCGCGCCGTTGGGGCCGCGGAACACGATCGGGCAGCGCATCTGGCCGCCCGACATGTAATTGGTCTTCGCGGCCGAGTTGATGATGTGGTCGATCGCCTGCATCGCGAAGTTGAAGGTCATGAATTCGACGATCGGACGAAGCCCCCCCATCGCCGCGCCGGTGCCGATCCCGGCAAAGCCGTACTCGGTGATCGGCGTGTCGATCACGCGCTTGGGGCCAAATTCGGCGAGCAGGCCTTGCGTGACCTTGTAGGCGCCTTGGTATTCGGCGACTTCCTCGCCCATCACGAAGACGCGCGGGTCGGCGCGCATTTCCTCGGCCATCGCATCGCGCAAGGCTTCGCGCACCGTGGTGCTGACCAGCGCCGTGCCGGCGGGGATCGCGGGATCGGCGGCGGGCGCGGCGGCTGCGGGCTTTTCCGCCTTGGGGCCCGGGGCAGGCGTGGGCGTCGGCGCAGGTGCAGGTTCAGCGGCGGGAGCGGGCGCAGGCGAAGCCGCCTCCCCTTCCCCCTTGATCAGCGCGATCACCGCGCCGACCGCGACATCCTCGGTCCCGGCGGGAACGAGGATCTTCTCGAGCACGCCTTCATCGATGGCCTCGAACTCCATCGTCGCCTTGTCGGTCTCGATCTCGGCGATGATGTCGCCGGGCTCGATCCGGTCGCCCTCTTGCTTCAGCCACTTGGCGAGCGTGCCCTGCTCCATCGTCGGCGAGAGGGCCGGCATCTTCAGTTCGATCCCCATGGCTCAATACTCCTCCACGAGAACATCGGTGTAGAGTTCGCCCGCTGCGGGTTCGGGCGAGGTTTCGGCGAAATCGGCCGCTTCGGCCACCTCGGCGCGGATCGCCTTGTCGATCGCCTTCAGCTCGTCCTCGGTCTTGCCGGCCTCGATCAGAGCCTTCTTCAGCCCCTCGATCGGGTCGTGGTGATCGCGCTGTTCCTGCACTTCCTCGCGGGTGCGGTACTTGGCGGGGTCCGACATGGAGTGGCCGCGGTAGCGGTAGGTGTTGCACTCCATCAGCACCGGGCCCTTGCCCGCGCGGACATGGGCAAAAGCCACTTCGGCCGCGGCGCGCACCTCGAGCACGTCCATGCCGTTCACTTCCATCCCCGGAATGCGGAAGGCGGTGCCGCGGCGGTAGAAGCGGGTTTCGGCCGAGGAACGCTTGGTCGCAGTGCCCATCGCGTACTGGTTGTCCTCGACCACGAAGACGATCGGGAGGTTCCAGAGCGCGGCCATGTTGAAGGTCTCGTAGACCTGGCCCTGGTTGGCCGCGCCGTCGCCGAAATAGGCAAGGCACAGGCCGCCGTCATTGTTGTACTGGTGCGCCAGCGCAAGCCCCCCGCCCAGCGCGACTTGCGCGCCGACGATGCCGTGGCCGCCGTAGAACTTGTGCTCGGTCGAGAACATGTGCATCGACCCGCCCTTGCCGCGCGAAATGCCGGATTCGCGACCCGTCAGTTCGGCCATGATCACCTTGGGATCGATCCCGTAGGCGAGCATGTGGCCATGGTCGCGGTAGCCGGTGATCACGGAGTCGCGGTCATTGTCGAGCGCCGACTGCAAGCCGATCGCGACCGCTTCCTGGCCGATGTAGAGATGGCAGAACCCGCCGATCAGGCCGAGGCCGTAGAGTTGGCCCGCCTTCTCCTCGAAGCGGCGGATCAGCAGCATCTGGCGGTAGAACTCCAGCATCTCCGCTTCGCTCGCAGCATAGCGCTTGTTCGCCTCGAAGGCCTCCTGAAGCGAATGAAGGATGAAATCGCTATCGTCCGCAGCCGCAGCGGCTGCCTTTGGGGGCTTCTTGGCCAAGATAAGTATCCCTCTCTCTGGCGCGCTCATGGGGAGGAGAAGCGCGGTCCAATGGCTTGCTCTATAGGCAGGCTAGCGGGGGTGACGCAACGGCAAGGCGTTGCAGAAAACCGCACGCGCATACGAAATCAGGTCGATTTGGAAAGCGCAGGCGCGATCACTCGTCGTCGAGCGTGATCACCACCTCGTCCTCGCGCATCACGCCGAGCTGGTCGCGCACCAGCTCGCTGGCGAGATCGGGATCGGCGGCGTCGGGGTCGAGCAGCATCACCCGGTTGCGCAGGCCATCGCGCTTTTCGGTGAGCAAGGCGATCTCGGACTTGCGCGCTTCGAGCGCGGAGGCGCTCTCGCTCCAGGCGAGCAGCCCGGTGGGCCCGGCCACGGCGAAACCCGCCAGCAGCAGCAGCGCGCCCAGCGCCACCACCCGCTTCAGCCTGCTGTCCTTCACCGGTTTGCGCATGACGGAAAAACCGTGTCCCCTTCGCTCCGCAATCCCGCGCGCAGCGTCGTTTTCACAGAATCACACTTGGGCCTGCGCCGCAAGGGGAATGCGGCGTGATGCGCAAGAAACCGTGGGTGGGCCCTGCGAATTCAGTAAGACCGGGGCAGCCCCAGCACGTGTTCGGCGAGGTAGGAGAGGATGAGGTTGGTCGAGATCGGCGCGACCGTGTAGAGCCGCGCCTCGCGGAACTTGCGCTCGATATCGTATTCCTCGGCAAAGCCGAAGCCGCCGAAGGTCTGGACGCACATGTCCGCCGCCTCCCAGCTGGCTTCCGAGGCGAGGAGCTTGGCCATGTTGGCCTCCTCGCCCGGATTGCCGCCCTCGTCATAGACCCGCGCGGCGTGGTGCACCATCAGCTCAGCGGCGCGCATCTGGGCGTAGCAGCGCGCGATCGGGAACTGCACGCCCTGGTTCTGGCCGATGGGGCGGGCGAAGACGCTACGGTCCTTCGCGTATCCCGTGGCCTTCTCGATGAACCACTTGGCATCGCCGATGCACTCCGCCGCGATCAGGATGCGTTCGGCGTTCATGCCGGAGAGGATGTAGCGGAAGCCCTTCCCCTCCTCGCCCACCAGCGCGGTTGCGGGGATGCGCAGGTCGTCGAAGAACACCTCGCAGGAGGAGTGGTTCATCATCGTTCGGATCGGCTTGATGGTCATGCCGCTGCGCTGCGCTTCCTGCATGTCGACGAGGAAGATCGAGAGCCCCTCGGTCTTGCTCGCCGCCTCTTCGCGCGGGGTGGTGCGGGCGAGGAGCAGCATGAGGTCGGAATGCTCGGCGCGGCTGGTCCAGATCTTCTGGCCGTTGATGACGTAGTGATCGCCGTCCTTCACTGCGCGGGTCTTGAGGCTGAGAGTGTCCGTCCCGCTGGTCGGCTCGCTGACCCCGAAGGCCTGCAAGCGCAGCTCCCCGCTGGCGATGCGCGGGAGATAGGCCGCCTTCTGCTCCTCCGAGCCGTAGCGAAGCAGCGTGTTCATGATGTACATCTGGGCATGGGCCGATGAGCCGTTGCACCCGGAGGCCTGGATCTCCTCCATGATCATGCAGGCCGCCGCGAGGCTGAGGCCGCTGCCGCCATGTTCGGTCGGGATCAGCGCGGCAAGGAAACCGGCACGGGTGAGCGCGTCGACGAACTCGGCCGGATAGGCGCGGACCGCGTCCTTGGCGCGCCAGTATTCCCCCGGGAACCCCTCGCACAGGCTGCGCACCGCGCGCCGGATCTCTGCGAGTTCTTGCGGCTCGTGGGTCGACGTGGGCACCTGTAATCTCCTCTCGGCAGGCGAGTGGCTTGGCGCGTCAGCGCCCCCAAGTCCACCTCACCAATTTAGGTGCTTTCGAACAAGACACGGGGTCTGGCAATCCCGTTTCGATCTGCTACCGACTGATCCAGAGAGGGAGAGACCACATGCAGATCATCGCTCACGACCCCGCCCGTTTCGCCGACCTGCCGGGATATGATTTCGCCGAGAACTGGCTCACCATCGACCTGGGCGAGGGCCTTGCCGCGCGCATGCACTACCTCGACGAGGGGCCGAAGGACGCCCCGCCGCTGCTGCTGTTCCACGGCGAGCCCTCGTGGAGCTATCTCTACCGCAAGATGATCCCCCTGCTGGTCGATGCCGGCTTCCGCTGCCTTGCGCCCGACCTCATCGGCTTCGGCAAGAGCGACAAGCCGAGCGAGCAGGGTTTCTACACCTATGCCCGCCATGTGGGTTGGCTCAAGCAGTGGCGCAATGCCGTGGTGCCCGAGGCCGCCGGGCTGTTCTGCCAGGACTGGGGCGGGCTGCTGGGCCTTCGCATGGTCGGGCAGGAGCCGGAACGCTTCGCCTTCGTCGTCGCCAGCAACACCTTCCTCCCCACCGGCGGCGGCAAGGCTTCCGAGGGCTTCCTCGCCTGGCGCGAATTCGCGCGTTCCTCGCCCGAATTCCGCATCGGGGGCATCATGCATCGCGGCTGCCAAAGCGGGCTCTCCGAGGCCGAGATTGCCGCCTATGACGCCCCCTTCCCCGACGAGGCGAGCAAGGCAGGCGCGCGCGCCTTTCCGCAGCTGGTGCCTATCGAGGACGACAAGGACGGGGTCGCCGACAACATCGCCGCCTGGGAGGGGCTGGCCGACTTCGACAGGCCCTTCCTCACCCTGTTCGGCGAGGATGATCCGGTGCTCGGCCGCGCCGCGCCGCTCCTGACCGGGCGGATCAAGGGTGCGACAGGCCAGCCCCATGCCATGCTCCCCAAGTGCGGGCACTTCAGCCAGGAGGATCACCCCGAGGCATTGTCGCAGGGCGTGATCACAATGGCGAGAAAGGCCGGCTTCCTGCCTTGACCCAACCCGCGCCCGCCCCTGCCTGCCTCACCCGCACGCAGGAGCGGGCGCTGGCGCTGACCATCGCGGTGGTCACGGCCAACGCCTATTACATCCATCCGATCATCGGCGAGGTCGCCCGCGCCTTCGATGTGGGCGAGGCCGAGATCGGGCTGGTGCCGGCGCTGAACCAGCTTGCGCTCGCGCTCGGCATCCTGCTGCTGCTGCCGCTCGGCGATTTCTACCGCAACCGGACGCTGTGCCTCGTCTTCGTCGCCGGGCAGACGCTGTGCCTTGCGGGCATGGTGCTCGCGCCCGGCTTCATCGCCTTCACCGCCGCCTCGACGCTGCTCGGCTTCTTCACCATCGCGCCCTACCTGATCCCCGCCTTCGCCTCCAAACGCGTCGCGCCCGAGAGGCTGGGAGCGGTGACCGCGCAACTCACCGCGGCGGTGATCTTCGGCATCCTCGTCGCGCGCGTGGGTGCCGGGATCATCGCCGCGCGGGCGGACTGGCACATGGTCTATGTCTGCGCGCTGGCGCTGATGGTGGCAGTGACCGCGTTCCTGCCCTTGGCGATGCGCAGCGAGGCGGCCAGCCCCAAGCAGGCCCCTGCCAGCTACCGCGCGCTGATCACCTCGGTCTTCACCCTCGCCGCGCGCCACCCCGACATGCGGATCTCCGCCGCGATCCAGGGCCTCAACTTCGCGATTTTCACCGCGAGCTGGCTGGCGCTCGCGCTCCACCTGACCGGCCCCGCGATGGGCTACGGCACCGACGATGTCGGCTATCTGGCCGGGATCGCGGCGGTGAGCGTCTTCACCACCCCGCGGCTCGGACGCTGGGCGGACAGGGTCGGCCCGCGCCGAGCCAGGATCGCGGCGGCGCTGGTGCAGCTGACAGGGATCGCGCTGTTCTATCCGCTGGGCTTCTCGATCTGGGCGATCCTCGTGCCGCTGTTCGTCACCAACCTCGTTGGGCCGACCATCGACGTGACCGGGCGGATGACACTGTTCACCCTCGCCCCGGAAATCCGCACCAGGCTCACCACCAGCTACATCGTCACGATGTTCGTGGGCGGGGCAATCGGGAGCGCGGCGGGCACTGCGGTGTTCGACCTTGGCGGCTGGGGCGCAACCTGCGCGCTGCTGCTGGCGGCGAGCTGCGCGGTGGTGGCGCTCTCGCTCCATGCCGAGCGGCGCTGGAAGGCCGCCGCCCGTGTCAATTCGCTCTGACAAGACGTGCGATTTACATCAAAAGACATTGTTAACCTTCTTAGGGTAAACAGGCTTTCGAAGGGCGCTACGGCCATCTACCGAACGACGAAGTAACGCTTTGGTCGCTCCGGTTGGGCCGAAAGCCTTTCCCAAAGAAGGGCGTTACGGCCGAATACCGAATGATCGGGCGAAAGCCCCCTCACTCCGGTTGGGCCGAGCGCCCTTTTTTGCGTCCCCTGTCCGCGCGCACGCCAGCGTTCCCGACCAACAGCCGGGCCAAGAACACAATGATGGTGGGAAAGATGGTGACCCCGGCGCGATTCGAACGCGCGGCCCTCAGATTAGGAATCTGATGCTCTATCCTGCTGAGCTACGGGGTCCCGGGCCGCTTCATAGCAGGAGACTGTTAAGGCGCAATATCGGCCCGAAGGGTCGCAAGGCCGAACGGCGGCCCGCAGCGGGCGCAGCTATGCTGCGCGCATAGCGAGGACCGCATCGCGGAGGCGATGCGGACAACAAAAACACCTTTCAATTCAACTTTTCGGGCGGCGCCACAGGAAACGGCAAAGGCGCGACCGGCACGCCTTCCTCGATCAGTGCCTTGGCCTCGGCAAGGCTCGCCTGCCCGTGGATCGGGGCCTCGTCGCGTTCGCCGTAGTGCATCTTGCGGGTCTCCTCGGCAAACCTGTCGCCGACCCAGGTGGAGTTCTTGAGCGCTTCCGCCTGCGCCTTGGCGAGCTGGCTGAGCGCCTGCTGCACATGGGGCGGCATCGGGGTGTTGGCCATCGGCCGGGTCTCGGGCGCGAGCACCTCCTGGCGGCTGTTGCCCTTGGCGGGGACGGCCGGGGCCATCGGCGCCTTGCTCACTTCGCCCGATCCGCAGTTCGGGCAGGCGAGCAGCCCGCGCGCGCGCTGGTCCTCGAAATCTCCCGAGGAGCCGAACCACCCCTCGAACCGGTGGCCTTGAGTGCAGGAAAGGTCGAAAACGATCATGACAGGTCAGGACTTGGCGATTTCCCGCCGGTTGGCAAGAGCGGGCACCTGCGCACGCACGGCGGCGATGCGGGCCAGGTCGATCTCGCACAAGCCGAGCCCCGGTGCCTCGCCGCCCATGTCGAGCAGCACCTCGCCCCAAGGGTCGACCACGAGGCTGTGGCCATAGGTTTCGCGCCCGTCCGCGTGACGGCCGACCTGCGCAGCAGCGATGATGAAGGCCTGTGCCTCGATCGCGCGTGCGCGCAGCATCACGTGCCAGTGCGCTGCGCCGGTAGGCCGGGTGAAGGCGGCGGGCACCGCGATGGCATCGCACGCCCGATCCCCCAATGCGCCGAACAGCGCCGGAAACCTGAGGTCATAGCACACCGCCAGCCCGAGCCTGCCGACCGGCGTGTCCTCGACGCTCACCACCGCGCGCCCGGCCTCATAGGCATTGCTCTCGCGCCAGGATTCGCCGCTGGCGAGGTCGACATCGAACATGTGGATCTTGTCGTAGGTGACGGGCTCTACCGCGCCCTCGCCGTGGCGGCTGAAATACATCGAGCGGTTGGCCCACTTGCCCCCCTCCCCCGCGACCGCCTGCGAGCCGAGTGCGATGTCGATCCCGAATTCGCCCGCATGGTTGAACAGCCGCTCGGTCACCTTGCCCGGGCCGCCGCTCTCGATCCAGTGCCGCGCCCGCGCACGGTCGCGATCGAGCAGGATCGACATCTCCGGCGTGAACAGCACCTCGGCGCCCGCGGCCGCGGCTTCCTCAGCCGCCTCCTCGATCGCGAAGAGGTTCGCCTCGGGATCGATCCCCGAGGTCATCTGGAGCAGGGCGATCTTCGGCATCAGCCCGCCAGAAGGCCGTCGAGCTTGCCCTCGCGTTCGAGCGCGGCGAGATCGTCGCTCCCGCCCACATGGGTCTCGCCGATGAAGATCTGCGGCACCGTCATCGCGTTCGGCGCGCGCGCGAGCATTTCGGCACGCTTGGGGCCGCCCATGGTGATGTCGTGCTCGGTGAAGACCGCGCCCTTCTCGGTCAGCAGGCGCTTGGCGCGCACGCAGAAGGGGCAGGCGAACTTGGTGTAGATGTCGATCCGGGGGGCGGCCATTTTGTCCCTCTTGAAAGCCTGAGTGTGAAAACCAGATAAGCACAGTCACCGCGTTTCGCCAGTCTCGGGAAGTGCGGGAGACAAGGCGGGCGCTGCATCCGGCAGGCCCGCGTCCGAACCAGATCGCTCAAGATGAGGATTTGCACGATGTCGCGTTTCGATTTCACCCCCTACCGCCGCTCCACTGTCGGCTTCGACCGGTTGTTCGACCTGCTCGAGAATCAGGCGCGGCTCAATGCGGGCGACAACTACCCCCCCTTCAACATCTCGCGCCGGGGCGAGGACAATTACCGCATCACGCTCGCCGTGGCGGGCTTCCGTCCGGGCGATATCGACATCACCGCGCAGCAGAACCTGCTCGTGGTTCAGGGCAGAAAGCGTGAGGAGGCCGAAGACGGCGCCGAGCTGATCCATGTCGGCATCGCCAACCGCGGGTTCGAGCGCCGCTTCGAGCTTGCCGATTTCGTGCGGGTCGAGCGTGCGGATCTGGCCGATGGCCTGCTCATCATCGATCTCGTGCGCGAGGTTCCCGATGCGATGAAGCCGCGCAAGATCGCGATCGGAGGCACGGCGACGCTGACCGCGGTGCCCGCTGCCGACGATCAGGATACCGCCAGCGCGGCCTGATCCGTCAAGCCATTCCTGCAAACTGAAAGGGGGCGGATCTTGCGATCCGCCCCCGCGACTTGCGTCGCCTCGGCTCATCCTATCCGTCCGGGTCGCAGAAGACGGACAAGATTAGCCAAGCTGGTATCGCAGGACCGGCTTTGTTGCGCCACTATCGAAAAATCGAATTGGCGGCGCGGAAGTCGATCCGGCTTAACAGGTGAGTCCCTAGAAAACCGTGAAAACCTGTCCCGCGTCTAATGCGGATTAGCAATGCTAGGCAAGGTCTATCTGTAAAACTTGTATGAAAACGACACGTCAAGTCCGGTTTGCGAAACAAGGGATTGCAAAGGGGAGTTGATCATGACTCGCACGCGGAAGCGCGCCGGGCTTCCGCAGACGAGAGGCGGCGAGGGTCGCGCGCAGATGAGCAAGAATCGTCAAGCACCCCCGCCCGCCGTAGTCCCCGCGGGCTGACGAGCGCGAATCACCCGCTCGCGTCAGACGAGGCGCGACTGTTCCAGCGCGGCGGCGATGAAGCCGGCGAACAGCGGGTGCGGATCGAAGGGGCGCGACTTCAGTTCCGGATGGAACTGCACGCCCACGAACCACGGGTGGTCGGGCCGCTCGACGATCTCGGGCAGCAGGCCATCCGGCGACATGCCGGAGAAGATCAGCCCCTGCTTCTCGAGCGGCTCGATGAAGGCGCTGTTGACCTCGTAACGGTGGCGGTGGCGCTCCGAGATCAGCTCGGCCCCGCCATAGATCTGCGAAGTGTGGCTGTTGGGGCTGAGCCTCGCCGGGTAGGCGCCGAGCCGCATCGTCCCGCCAAGGTCGCCGCCCTCCTCGCGCTGCTGAATGCCTTCCTTGCTCATCCACTCGGTGATGATGCCGACGACGGGCGCCTCGGTCGGGCCGAATTCGGTTGAGGAGGCATTGGCGATCCCTGCCGCGCGCGCGCCTTCGATGCAGGCCATCTGCATGCCGAGGCAGATGCCGAAGAAGGGAACATTGCGGGTGCGGGCGAAGCGCACGCTGGCGATCTTGCCCTCGCTCCCGCGCTCGCCGAAGCCGCCGGGGACGAGGATGCCGTGCATCGGTTCGAGCTGCGCGATGATCTGGCTGTCGTCGTCGCCTTCGAAGATCTCGGCGTCGATCCAGCGGATGTTGACCTTCACGCGGTTGGCGAGGCCGCCGTGAACCAGCGCCTCGTTGAGGCTCTTGTAGGCATCGGGCAGGCCCACATACTTGCCCACCACCGCGATGGTGACTTCGCCCTCGGGGTTGAAGTGCCGCTCGGTCACGTCCTTCCACGCCGAGAGGTCGGGCTCGGGCGCATCGGTGATGCCGAAGGCGCGCAGCACCTCGCGGTCGAGGCCCTCGGCGTGATATTGCTCGGGGACCGAATAGATCGAGGGCGCGTCCAATGCCGGGATCACCGCTTCGGCGCGCACGTTGCAGAACTGCGCGATCTTGCGGCGGTCGCTTTCGGGAATGGGATGCTCGGCGCGGCACAGCAGGATGTCGGGCTTGATCCCCAATGCGGCGAGCTCGCGCACCGAGTGCTGGGTGGGCTTGGTCTTCAGCTCGCCCGCGGCCTTGATGTAGGGCACGAGCGTGACATGGACCGAAACGGTCTGGAACGGCTCGAGCTCGTTCCGGAGCTGGCGGATCGCTTCCATGAAGGGCAGCGATTCGATGTCGCCAACGGTGCCGCCGATCTCGCACAGGATGAAGTCATTGTCGCCCTGGTCGGCGAGCGCGAATTCCTTGATCGCGTCGGTCACGTGGGGGATCACCTGCACGGTCGCCCCGAGATAGTCGCCGCGGCGCTCCTTGGCGATGATGTCGCGGTAGACGCGGCCAGAGGTGATGTTGTCGGCCTGGCTCGCCGAGACGCCGGTGAAGCGTTCGTAGTGGCCCAAGTCGAGATCGGTCTCGGCCCCGTCGTCGGTCACGTAGACCTCGCCGTGCTGGTACGGGCTCATCGTGCCCGGATCGACGTTGAGATAGGGGTCGAACTTGCGAATGCGGACCTTGTAGCCGCGCGCCTGAAGGAGGGCCGCCAGCGAGGCTGCCATGAGACCTTTGCCGAGCGAGGAGACCACGCCGCCGGTGATGAAAATGAACCGCGCCATGGGATTCGGGCCTTAAGCAAACGAGAGGATTCGGGGCAAGCGAATTGCGCCCTTCACGCGGACGCCATCCACAGTGCCGGTGAGCGGCAACGGCGAAGGGCGCGCCCGGAGGGGCGCGGCGCTTCGGCCTTGCGGGGCTGGATTACTGCTTGGTGGGCGCGGCAGGCGCGGGCTCGGCGGGAGCCTGCGAGGCAGAGGCAGCGGGCGCGGGCTCCACCGGGTCGGCGAGCAGATCGGGCCTGGCAGGCGCGGCGGCGCCGGGCGCGGTGCGATCGAGCGTCGAGGTGACCGTGCCCGCACTGTTCTCGCGCGCAGCGAGCGCTGCGAGCAGGATCGAGAGTGCCACAAAGGCGATCGCCAGCCACTTGGTGGTACGGGTCAGGAAGTCAGCCGCCCCGCGCGCACCGAATGCGCCACCCGGGCTCGAGCCGATGCCGAGCCCGCCCCCCTCGGAGCGCTGCATGAGCACCACGCCGACCAGCGCGGCGGCGACCAGGGCCTGGATCACGGTGAGGAAGATGAACAGGGACATGAAGACGCTTCTCTGGCGGGGGCGATCCGGTCGCCCGGTGATGGGGTGTTGCGCGCCATGTAGGCGTGCAGGGCGCGCGCGGCAAGCCCGGCCCGGCGGCCTAGTTCTCGAACGGCTCGCTGGCGGCGAGCGCGATGCCCATGAAGCTGTCGGCGGTGAGGCTCGCGCCCCCCACCAGCGCCCCGCCCACATCGGGCACGGCGAAGATCGCCGCAGCATTGTCGGGCTTGACCGAGCCGCCATAGATGATGCGCACTTCGGCCCCCTGCTCGGCGCCCAGCAACTCGACAAGCAGCGCGCGGATCTCACCGTGCATTTCAGCGATGTCGTCGGTAGTCGCCGGCGTGCCGGTGCCGATTGCCCAGAGCGGCTCGTAAGCGACGGTCAGCCGCTCGCCGAGCAGCTCGGCGGGGAGCTGTTCGACCGGCGGGAGCGAG
This sequence comes from Erythrobacter donghaensis, assembly GCF_001557325.1. Lineage (GTDB taxonomy): Bacteria > Pseudomonadota > Alphaproteobacteria > Sphingomonadales > Sphingomonadaceae > Erythrobacter > Erythrobacter donghaensis_B. The sequence continues at coordinate 25,357 of NZ_LSJS01000047.1, read as the reverse complement.
GCCTTGAGCTGCTTCTTGATGAAGGCCACTGCCTTGCCCGACTCGCGGGTCTCGCCGCTCTCGCCGCAGCACAGGATCACCTTGAGCCCGGCCGCGAACGCCGCGCCCGCCTTGGCGCGCACCAGCGCATCGCTCTCGCCATGGCCGGTGCGGCGTTCCGAATGGCCGAGAATGACGAAACTCGCGCCCGCATCGGCGACCATCGCCGCCGAAATGTCGCCGGTGTGCGCGCCGCCATCCTCGTGGTGGCAGTCCTGCGCGCCGACCGCGATCTGCTCGGCCTCGCGGTGGATCGGGTGGATCAGCGTGTAAGGCGGCGCGATCGCCACCTCGACCTTCATGTGGCGCTGTGCGGCACGGTCGATCGCGCGCGCTTCGGAGAGCATTGCGCGGGTGCCATGCATCTTCCAGTTTCCGACGATATAGGGTCGGCGGGTCATGACAAGTCCTGCACTTCCTGCAAATTGAGAGGGTTGGGCCCGGTGTTCCGGTTATTGTCGTTGTGATTCCGGATCTGCTGTAGTGCCCCGAGGCCGCGTCCGCTAGCCGTGGAAGTCGCGGCTGTCAAAAGCGTCTCGAACCTGTTGCCGCGCGGTCGCAGGCCCTCTAAAGCGCGCCTTGCGCCGCACGCAGGGCGACGCATGACCGAGATATGCCGGCCCGCGCGGGCCACCCCCGAATGGGATCGACACGCACATGATTTCGTTTTTCCGCCGCTTTTTCGCCTCGAAGATCGGCCTGCCCCTGGTTCTCGCCTTCCTCGCGCTGATCGCGGTCGCGTTTGCCGCATCGGATCTGTCGTCGACCAATTTCACCGGCATCTCGGGCGGTGACAAGCTGGCGGTGGTCGGCAGCCGGGACATCCCGCTGGACGATCTGCCGGTCGCGGCGAATACCGAGCTGAGGGGCGCGCGTCAGCAGAACCCGACGCTGACCATGCCCGAATTCGTGGCGCAAGGCGGGCTCGAAGCGGTCATCAGGCAGCTGATCGACCGCTACACCGTGGGCGAATACGGCCGCACTCACGGCCTGCGTGCGGGCGACAATCTGGTGAACAGCGAGATCCTCAAGATCCCCGCCTTCCAGGGCGCAACCGGCGAATTCGACCAGAAGACCTATGAAGCCGCGCTCCAGAACGCGGGCGTATCCGGCCAGACCTTCCGCCGCGATCTCGAGGACGGGCTGATCGAGCAGCAATTGCTGCGTTCGGCGATCGTCGCCCCGCAGCTGCCCGAGAAGATCGCGCGCCAATACGCGGCGCTGGTGCTGGAGAAGCGCAAAGGCGCGATCGCGCTGATCCCGAGCAGCGCCTACGCGCCTGCCGGCAACCCGTCCGAGGCGCAGCTGGCCGCCTGGTACAAGGACAACCGCACCCAGTTCATCCGCCCCGAGCGCCGCACGCTGCGCTTTGCGGTGTTCGGCGGCGAGAGCCTCAAGGTCGATGCCGTGCCGACCGCGGCCGAGATCGCCGCGCGTTACAAGCGCGACGCGGCGCGATATGCTGCCAGCGAAAAGCGCGGGATCACCACCTTCGTCGTCCCCACGCAGGACGCGGCCAAGTCGCTCGCCGCGCGGATCGCCGCCGGCGCCCCGATCGAGACCGTCGCGCGCGAGGCAGGGTTCACCGCCTCCCGGCTCGAGCCCGAGGACCGCGAGGCGATGGCCGGCTCGACCAGCTTCGCCTTCGCGCAGAACGCCTTCAAGGCGGCCAAGGGCGCGGTGATCGAACCGGCGCAGGGCACGCTCGGCTGGTATGTCGCGCGGCTCGATTCGATCGACGCCACGCCGGCGCGCAGCCTCGCCCAGGCGACTCCCGAGATCACCGAGGCGCTCACCGCCGAGAAGCGCGCCGCCGCGGTCGCCGACCGCGTCGCCGAGATCGAGGCCGAGATCGACGGGGGCACCGCGCTCGCCGATGTCGCCAAGGCCAACGGGCTGACGGTCGAGACCACCCCGGCGCTGCTCGCCAACGGTCAGGCTTTCGGCCAGCCCGAGCTCCAGATCGTGCCGCAGCTCGCGCAGGTGCTCCAGACCGCCTTCCAGATGGAGGAAAGCGAGCCCCAGCTCGCGCCGGTCGAGGGCGGGCAGTTCGTGATCTTCGAGGTCGCCAAGGTCGAGGAGGCCGCCGCCCCGGCGCTGGCGCAGGTGCGCGAGGAGGCGATCGCCGGCTGGAAACGCGCGCAGGGCGCGATCCTCGCCAGGCAGGCCGCCGACCGGATCGTCGCCAAGGTGCGCGGCGGCACCAGCCTCGAGGTGGCGATGGCGGCGGAGAACAGGCCCGGCTTCGACCGCGAGGTGATCGACATCGAACGCCGCCAGCTGCTCGCCCAGCAGCGCGGACGCATCGCCCCGCCGTTGGTGCTGATGTTCAGCATGGCCGAGGGCACCACCAAGTCGCTCGAGGCCCCGCGCAATCTCGGCTGGTACATCGTCGATCTGGAGGACATCAGCACCCTGCCGCTCGACAAGGAGCCCGAACTGATCGTGCAGACCCGCCAGCAGCTCGGCGCCAGCCTCGCGGGAGAATACCGCAGCCAGGCGCTCGCGGCGATGCGCGAGGAGCTGGGCGTGACCCGCAACGAGGCGGGGATCGCAACGGTGCGCAAGCAGCTCGTCGGCGACGCGGCGCAGTAAGGTCGGCAGACCCCGTGAGCCTTTCGTGACCCTCGCAAGCCCGGCCAGCCTGCCCGAGAACGCCGCCGCCGCCATCGCCAGCCTCGCCGCCGGGCGGCCGAGCCTCGTGTGGCGGCGGATCATCGCCGACAGCGACACCCCGGTGGGCGCGGCGCGGCGGCTGATCGTGTCCGGGCGCGGCGACTTTCTGCTCGAGAGCGTCGAGGGCGGCGAGGTGCGCGGGCGCTACAGCCTGCTTGGGCTCGATCCCGACCTGGTGTTCCGCGCAAAGGGCAATACCGCCGAGGTCAACCGCGACTGGAAGCTCGACCCAGAGGCCTTCACTCCGCTCGCAAGCGGCGCGCTCGCCGAATTGCGCGCGCTGGCGGACGCCTGCCGGATCGACCCCATGCCCGAGGGCCTGCCCCCTGCCCTCGCCTGCCTCGTGGGCTATCTCGGCTACGAGACCATCGGCCTCGTCGAGACCCTGCCGCGCGCTGCCGAAAGCTTACTGGCGCTGCCCGACATGCTGTTCGTGCGGCCGACGGTGATCCTGGTGTTCGACGGGCTCACCAATGCGCTCTTCGCCATCGCCCCGATCTGGGAGGCGGTCGACCCTGCCGCCGCAGTGGAGCGTGCGGGCGAGCGGATCGATGCTACCTTGAGCCAGCTGGGCGCACCGATGCCCGCAAGCGGCGCCGAGGCCGTGCCGGACACCCCCCCCGACCTCGCGCCGGTGATCGCGCCCGAGGACTACAAGGCGATGGCGCTGGCGGCGAAGGACTATATCCTCGCGGGCGACATTTTCCAGGTCGTGCTCGCCCAGCGCTTCACCTGCCCCTTCACCCTTCCCCCGCTGGCGCTGTATCGCGCCTTGCGGCGGGTGAACCCCTCGCCCTTTCTCTATTTCCTCGACCTGCCCGGCTTCGCGCTGGTCGGCTCGAGCCCCGAGATCCTGGTGCGGGTGCGTGAGGGCGAAGTCACGATCCGTCCGATCGCCGGAACCCGCCCCCGCGGCGCGACGCGCGAGGAGGACATCGCCAACGAGGCGAGCCTGCTCGCCGATCCCAAGGAGCGTGCCGAGCACCTGATGCTGCTCGATCTCGGCCGCAACGATGTCGGCCGGGTGGCGGCGGCAGGCACGGTCGAGGTCACGGGCAGCTTCACCATCGAACGCTACAGCCACGTGATGCACATCGTCAGCAATGTGGTGGGCGAGCTGGCGGGGGACAGGGATGCCCTGGACGCTCTTTTCGCGGGCTTTCCGGCGGGCACGGTCTCGGGCGCGCCCAAGGTCCGCGCCTGCCAGATCATCGCCGAGCTCGAGCCCGAAACGCGCGGCGCCTATGCCGGGGGGGTGGGCTATTTCGCGCCCGACGGCTCGCTCGACAGCTGCATCGTCCTCAGGACCGCAGTGGTCAAGGATGGGGTGATGCACGTGCAGGCGGGCGCGGGCATCGTCGCCGATTCGGATCCCGATTACGAGCTCGCCGAATGCCGCGCGAAGGCCGGCGCCCTGATCGCCGCCGCGCGCGAGGCGGTGCGGGTCGCGGGCGAGCCGGGGTACGGGCAATGAGGCGGGTCGCTCTGGCCTTGGGCCTGACGCTAGCGCTCGCCGCCTGTTCGGAAGCGCCTGCGGGCGAGGCGCTGGTCAAGGTCAAGTTCGACGGGTCGGACGCCGAGGAACCGCTCGCCGGGCCGACCGAGACCGCCGCGCCCGATCTCGGCCCCTCGGCCTGCGAGAGCGTGCAATTCGAGGGCGTCCCCCTCACCCACTGCATCGCCGACCCTGCGCAGCACCGCATCGCCATGGCCAATCTCGGCGCGGACAAACAGCCCTTTGCCAGCCTCGCCAAGTTCGCCGCCAGCGTCGATCCGGCCACCATCGCCTTCGCCGTCAACGGCGGGATGTACGGCGATGACCTCAAGGCAATCGGCTACTACGTCCAGAACGGCGAGCGGCTGAAGGAGCTGAACCGCGCCGACGGAGAGGGCAATTTCTACATGAAGCCCAACGGGGTGTTCTTCGGCAGCGACGCCAAGTGGCTGGTGCTGGGGAGCAACACCTTCTTCAACACCGTGGGCGACCGCCCGCAATTCGGAACCCAGTCGGGCCCGCTGCTGCTGGTCGATGGCAAGCTCCACCCGGAGATCCAGGACGACGGCCCCTCCAGGGCGATCCGCAATGCTGTCGGCGTCGATGCGAGCGGCAAGGCCCATTTCGTCATCTCCGACGCGCCCATCAGCTTCGGCCAGCTCGCGCGCTACTATCGCGACGTGCTGAAGGTGCAGAACGCCCTCTATCTCGACGGGCAGGTTTCGAGCCTCTGGAACCCGGCGCGCGGCCGGATGGACAAGGGCCGCATCGGGCCGATCATCGTGGTCAGCAAGCGCGAGGCGAAACCGGCTGCGGCATCATCAGAGGCGCCCGAGCAATGATTCTCGTCATCGACAATTACGACAGCTTCACCTTCAACCTCGTCCACTACCTGATGGAGCTGGGGGCCGAAGTCCGCGTCGAGCGCAACGACGCGCTGACCGCTGCGGAAGCGATCCGCAGCAATGCGGCGGGCTTCCTCATCTCGCCCGGGCCCTGCACGCCCAACGAGGCCGGCATCAGCCTCGATCTGGTCGCGGCCTGTGCGGACGCGGGCAAGCCCTTGATGGGCGTGTGCCTCGGCCACCAGGCGATCGGGCAGCATTTCGGCGGCACCGTCCAGCGCGGCGGACTGATGCACGGCAAGACCTCGCCGGTCAGCCATGACGGGACGGGGGTGTTCGAAGGGCTCCCCTCGCCTTTCATCGCCACGCGCTATCACAGCCTCGAGGTGGTGAACGTGCCCGCGGAACTGATCGCCAACGCCCATGCCGAGACCCCCGGCACCGACCATCCTAGCGTGATGGGTTTCCGCCACGCCAGCCTCCCGATCCATTCGGTGCAATTCCATCCCGAGAGCATCGCCACCGAGCACGGCCACGCGCTGCTCGCCAACTTCGTGCGGTTGTGCGGGCTGGAGCCGGTGCTGCCCGCAAGGCTGACGGCGTGAACACCCTCCCCGACATCACCGCGCCCCTCAGCGAAGCCGAAGCCGAAGCCGCCTTCGGCACGCTGCTCGACGGCGCACCTTCGGAAGACGAGATCGCCACCTTTCTCGTCGCCCTCTCGGCGCGAGGCGAGACGGCGGACGAGATCGCCGGTGCAGCCCGTGCCCTGCGCGCGCGGCTGATCCCGATCCCGGCACCCGAAGGCGCGATCGACGTCTGCGGCACAGGGGGCGACGGGCATCACACCCTCAATGTCTCGACCGCCGTCAGCCTCGTCGTCGCGGCCTGCGGGGTGCCGGTCGCCAAGCACGGCAACCGCGCGGCCTCCTCGAAGGCAGGCGCGGCGGACACGCTCGAAGCTCTCGGACTCGATATGGACGCGGCCGGGCGCACCGCCGAAAAGACCCTCGCCGAGATCGGCATCTGCTTCCTCTTCGCGAAGAACCACCACCCCGCGATGGCGCGGATCCAGCCCATCCGGGCGCGGATCGGCCAGCGCACGATCTTCAATCTGATGGGCCCGCTATCCAACCCCGCCCGGGTCGAGAGCCAGCTGATCGGCATCGCCCGTCCCGCCTATGTGCCGATCTATGCCGGCGCGATGGCGCGGCTCGGCACAGGCAAGTCGCTGATCGTCTCGGGCGACGAGGGCCTCGACGAGCTGAGTCTTGCCGGCGGCAACGAGGTCGCGGTGGTGACCGGACACGCCTTCACCATGGAGCGGATCGACGCGGGCGCGGCGGGCCTCCCCCATGCCCCGATCGAGGCAATTCGCGGCGATGACGCCAAGCACAACGCCGCCGCACTGAAGGCGCTGCTGATGGGCACCCCCGGGCCCTATCGCGACGCGGTGCTGTTCAACGCGGCAGGCGCGCTGACCGTCGCCGGACGCGGCGCGGATTGGCGTGAGCGGGCAAGCATGGCTGCCGAAGCGCTCGATTCGGGCGCAGCGCTGGCCTTGCTCGAGCGCTGGATTGCGCTAGCAAAGTGAAACGATGAACAAGCTCGAGGAAATCTGCGCCGCCAAGCGCGAGATCGTCGCCGCCCGGCGACTGGCGATAAGCGACGAGGCGCTGACCCGCGCCGCGCGCACCCAAACGCTGCCGCGCGGCTTCGAGGCGGCTCTGCGCGCAAAGGCCGCCTCCGGCTATGCCCTGATCGCCGAGATCAAGAAGGCGAGCCCGTCGAAAGGCCTGATCCGCGCCGACTTCCGCCCTGCCGAACACGCCGCCGCCTACGAAGCGGGCGGCGCCGCCTGCCTCTCTGTCCTCACCGATGCGCCCTATTTCCAGGGCCACGAAGACTACCTCGTCGAGGCCCGCAGCGCCTGCAGCCTGCCGGTGCTGCGCAAGGATTTCATGGTCGACCCGTGGCAGTGCCTCGAGGCGCGCGCGATCGGGGCCGATGCGATCCTGATCATCGTCGCCGCGCTCGAGGATAGCGCGATGGCAGAGATCGAGGCCGCCGCGACCGAGCTCGGGATGGACGTGCTGGTCGAGGTGCATGACGAGGCCGAGCTCGAACGCGCCGGGCGCGCGCTCACATCGCGCCTGATCGGGGTCAACAACCGTGATCTGAAAACCTTCACCACCTCGCTCGCCGTGACCGAGCGCCTCGCCCCGCTCGCCCCCGAAGGCACGCTGCTGGTCGGCGAGAGCGGGATCAACACCCACGCCGACCTAGAACGGCTGGCGGGCGCAGGCGTGCGCACCTTCCTCGTCGGCGAGAGCCTGATGCGGCAGGAGGATGTCGCCGCCGCCACCGCCGCGCTGCTGACCGGCGCTGCCTGAGGCGAAACTGGCTCTGTCCTGGAGGTCGCGGATCGGGCAAGAATGAGCGCATGACCCACACCGCCCCCCTCCTCCCTGCCGCCGCCACCCCGCGTGATCCCGGGGGCACCGGTTTTGTTCTGTCCCGCAACTCGTCTGTCTCCAACAGCGCTGGCTGGTCTGGCAGGGGGCTCGCCCGATGAACGGCGACAGCGCGCGTCTCACCCACCTCGACGAGACCGGCGCGGCGCGCATGGTCGATGTCGGCGCCAAGGCGGCGACCGCGCGGCGTGCCGTGGCGAGCGGGCGGATCACGATGGCGCCGCAAGTCCTTGCCGCGATCCGCGCCGGCAACGCGCCCAAGGGCGACGTGCTCTCGGCCGCGCGCATCGCCGGTATCATGGCCGCCAAGCGCACCGGCGAGCTGATCCCGCTGTGCCACCCGCTCGGGCTCGAGGCGGTCGATATCGACTTCGACTATGAGGAGCGCGGGGGCTCGCAGGCCGCCATCCGCGTCACCGCCACCGCTTCGCTGACCGGCAAGACCGGGGTCGAGATGGAGGCGATGACCGCGGTCTCGGTCGCGCTGCTGACGATCTACGACATGGCCAAGGCGCTCGACAAGGCCATGGTGATCGACAATGTGCGCCTCATCGCCAAGAGCGGCGGCAAGTCGGGCGACTGGAGCTCCCCTGCTTGAACGCGCTGCTCGGCCTCGAGGACGCGCAGGCAAGGCTGCTGGCACTGGCGCCAAAGCTGCCGCCCGAGACCGTGCCGGTCGAGGCGGCGCTCGGCCGCTTCCTGGCCGAGGATCTGCGCGCCGCGCGCACCCAGCCTGCCGCCGACCTCTCGGCGATGGACGGCTATGCGCTCACGCCTGGCGAGGGCCCATGGCGGGTGGTCGGCGAGAGCCGTGCGGGCGCGCCCCACCCTGCCGCGCTCGGGTCCGGCGAGGCGGCGCGCATATCGACCGGCGCGATTATGCCCGCTGGCGCGGACCGCGTGCTTCTGCAGGAGGACGCGGTGCGGGAGGGGGACAGCGTCACTGCCACCGAGCTCCCCCCGCCCGGCCGCCATATCCGCCCGCGCGGGTTCGACTTTGCCGCAGGCGACCTGCTGCTCGCCCGCGGCACGCGCGTCACCCCGGCGCGCCTTGCGCTGGCGCTGGCGGGGGGGCATGGCATGCTCACCGTCCCCCGCCGCCTGCGCGTCGCAGTGATGGATTCGGGCGACGAGCTCAGCCCCGACCCCGCCGCCTGCCTCCCCCACCAGATCCCCGCGAGCAATGCCGCGATGATCGCCACGATGCTCGCCCCGCTCGGCTGCGCAGTGACCCGCATCGGCCCGGTGCCCGATGACCGCGCCGCCCTCGCCGCCGCGCTGGCGCAGGCCGATGCGGCGGACGTGCTCGTCACCTCGGGCGGGGCCTCGGTGGGCGATCACGACCTGATCAAGCCCGCCCTTGCCGATTGGGGCGCCGAGACCGCCTTCTGGCGGGTCGCGATCAAGCCGGGCAAGCCGTTGCTGGTCGCCACCCGCCAGAGAGACAATGGGGGCGCACAGGTGATCCTCGGCCTGCCGGGCAATCCGGTGTCGAGCTTCGTCACCGCCTTCCTCTTCGCCCTGCCGCTGGTGCGCGCCGCGTTGGGCGATCCCGACCCGCTGCCGCGCACTATCACCATGATCGCGGGCGAGGACCTGCCACCGACCGAAAAGCGCCGCGAGTTCCTGCGGGCGGTGGTGGATGGAGACCGCGTGCGGCTCGCCGGATCGCAGGACTCCTCGGCGCTCTCGGCGCTGGCGGCGGCCGATGCGCTGATCGACCGGCCTGCGGGGTCGCCAACGGCCAAGGCGGGAGAGGCGGTGCGGGTGTTCCTGCTCCGAAATGGCTGAATTGCGCGGGTTGCCCGCGTGTCGCGCTTGACTCGCGCGAACGGGTTGCCTAATTGTTCCTTATTCGTTCACCTTAATGGCGGAACGGCAAGTGCAGACTACGCACCGGGGCCTGAAGCAGACAGGAGAGGTGCCTCTTGGCGCACGCAAGGGATTGGCACGCTGCGGCCTCATGGGGCGCGGCGTGGGTGCGACCACAGGAGAATTGACCAATGCTGACCGCAAAACAGCGCGAGCTGATCGTCTTCATCCAGCAGCGGCTCGAGGAGACGGGCATCTCGCCCAGTTTCGAGGAAATGAAGGAAGCGCTCGATCTCAAGAGCAAGTCGGGCGTGCACCGGCTGATCTCTGCGCTCGAGGAACGCGGCTTCCTGCGCCGCTTGCCCAATCGGGCGCGCGCGCTCGAGGTGATCCGTGAGCCGGGTGATACCACTCCGGCGCGCAGCACCGCGGCTGCGGGCGACAACGTGGTGTCGATGCCCGCCCCCCGCGCGGCACAGCCCGAGGCGGCGAACGACGTGATCGAACTGCCGCTTCACGGCCGGATCGCAGCAGGTGCCCCGATCGAGGCGCTCGAGGGCCAGTCGACCCTGCCGGTTCCGGCGGCGCTGCTCGGCCCGGGCGAGCATTACGCGCTCGAGGTGTCGGGCGATTCGATGATCGAGGCGGGGATCTTCGATGGCGATTTCGCGCTGGTGCGCCGCACCAACACCGCCCGCGACGGCGAGATCGTGGTCGCGCTGGTGCGCGGCGAGGAAGCCACGCTCAAATACCTGCGCCGCGAAAACGGCCAGGTGCGGCTCGACCCTGCCAATGCGACCTATGATCCGCAGTTCTACCGGCCGGACGAGGTCGAGGTGCAGGGCAAGCTCGCAGGGCTCCTGCGCCGCTATCACTGAAACGTGGCGGTGGCCGGGGCCGCGGGACGCGGCGGTCTCGGTTCCGGCTCCCGCCACCAGCCATGCTCGCCCTGCCCCGCGGCGACGGTGGTGATGCGCTCGGCGGCAAGGTCGATGGCGATGCCGCCCGAGCGTTCGAGGAACCGCCGGTCGGCCTTGAGCCAGCGCGGGCGGCACGAACGCGGAAGGAAGCGCTCGGCGACGACGATGTCGGCCTCGGCGCAGGCGGCGGCAAGCGCTCGCTCCCCGACCTGCGTGCGGTTGCGGCCGAGGAGAAGCACCCAATCGCGCCCGCCGCGCGCGATGGTGAGGGTGCAGAATGCCGAGGAGCAGCGCGCGCCCGGCCAGTGCGCGATCGGCACCGGCTCGGCGCCGACCCCGGCAAGCTCCATCAGGTTGTCGCGAGTGTACTCAGAGCGGCTGTCGCGCAGCGAAACCAGGCGCAGCGTGTCGTTGGGCAAGCGCATGGTGATCCCGACCTGCTGGCCGTCGCCCGTAACGAGGATGTCGGGGACCGGGGTGAGCGCCACCATCACGCTCGCCGCGGCGACCGGAAGGCCCCCCGCAAGCCGCGCCCGCCCGTGCCACAGCGCGAGCCAAAGGCCTCCACTCGCGAACAGCGCAACCGCGAAGCCGCTGATCTGCGGCATCAGCCGCACCGCTCCCGCCTGCGCCGCGGTGAGATGCGCGATCCCGAGCAAGAGCGCCAGGGCCTGTTCGACCAGCCACCAGAGCGGCCAACCCAGCCCCGCCAGATCGGCGATCAGCGCCAGCGCGATCAGCGGCATCGCGACGAAGGTCACCAGCGGGATCGCCACGACATTGGCAAGCGCCCCGTACATGCCTGCGCGGTGGAAGTGGAACAGCACGATCGGCATCAACGCCAGCTCGATGACGACGCCGGTCGCGAACAGCAGCACCGTCCGCCGGCCGAGGCGCTGCCACCATGGCTCCTCGCGGTGGGCGAGAAAGGCCTTCACCGGCGCGCTGTTCGACAAGGCAATGATTGCCAGCACCGCTGCAAAGCTCATCTGGAAGCTGGGACCGATCGCGCTTTCGGGCCACAGCAACAGCACGAAGCCGGCCGCGACCGCCACCATTCGCAAGGAAAGCGCCTCGCGCCCCAGCACCAGGGCGCCGAGCACCAGCAGCGCCGCGACGCAGCTCCTCACCGTCGGCACCTCGGCCCCGGTCAGAAGGGTGTAGGCGATCCCCACCAGCGCGCCCGCCGCCGCGGCGACGATTGGCAGCCGCACCCTGAGCGCGAGCGCGGGCCACAGCGCGAGCAGGCGCAATACCGCGAAATAGGCCGCCGCGATCACCGCGCTCACATGCAATCCGCTGATCGAGAGCAGGTGGGTGAGCCCCGAATCGCGCATCGCCACCTCGTCGGCCTCGGCGATCCCGCCGCGGTCGCCGCTGGCGAAGGCCGCCGCGATCGCGCCCGGCGATCCCGGCACGGCGGCGCGCACATGCGCCGAGAGCGCCCGCTGCCAGCGCGCCAGCCCCTCGCCCTCGGGTGCGGGGGTGACGAGCGTCAGCCGCCCCACCATCGTGCCCGTCGCCGCGAGCCCCTGGAACCAGGCGGCACGAGCGAAATCGTAGCTTCCCGGCAGCATCGGCGAGGCGGGCGGCATCAGCCGGGCACGCAGCCGCACCACCGCGCCCTCGGCGAGGCCCGCGGGCGGCCCGGCCTCGTCCAGCGCCGCCAGCGGCACATTGACCCTGACCTTGCGCGCCACTCCCGCCTCGGCATCGCGCATCGCCAATGTGAGACGCAGACGCTCCTCGGCGGGTTGATCCTCGCGGCCAAGCACACGCCCCTCGATCAGGACCACGGCGGGGCGCGCGATCGGCTCGGCCCCGACGATGGCCGAGCGTGCCCAAATCGTCGCGATCCCGATGGCGAACACCAGTGCGCACACCACCACCGCCATGCGCAGGTGCGCCCGGGTCTCGTCCGCCGCGCTGCCCCGCGGCCAGAGCGCCTGCGCAGCGAGCGCCGCGCCAGCACCGCCAGCCATCGCCGCCAGCCATTGCCAAGGGTGCGGGAGCGCGAACCAGGTGATGATGCCGCCGGCAAAGACCACCGCCAGCCACGGCGCGCGATCAAAGCCCGCGTCTGCAAGAAAGCGCTCGGCAGCGTCGGCGAGCCGCGACATCCCGCCGCCGATGCTGGACAAGCCCCGCGCACTTTGCCAAGGGCGCGGGCGCGGATCGGGGGCGGCGTCCGGTCCGTCCGGATCCTCCCCCATCGGAATGATCGGCACATCGCGCATCGGCATGCCCCCAGGCCCGCCCGGTCTCCGTCCAAGCCGCTCGAAGTGAACAGGAATTGAGAGCCCATGGCAAGCGAAAGCAGCACCCCTACAGGCGAGGTCGTGACCCGCTTCGCTCCCTCGCCCACCGGCTTCCTGCACATCGGCGGCGCGCGCACCGCGCTGTTCAACTGGCTCTATGCCCGCCACCACGGCGGCCGCACGCTGCTCAGGATCGAGGACACCGACCGCAAGCGCAGCACGCAGGAGGCGATCGACGCGATCATCGAGGGGCTCGATTGGATGGGCCTCGATTATGACGCCCCCCCGCTGTTCCAGTCCGACCGTGCCGAGCGGCACGCCGAGGTCGCTTGGGCCCTGCTGAAGGCGGGTCATGCCTACAAGTGCTTCGCAACCCCCGAGGAGCTCGAGGCGATGCGCGAGGAGCAGCGCGCGCTCAAGAAGCCGCTGCGCTATGACGGGCGCTGGCGCGACCGCGACCCCGCAGAGGCTCCCGAGGGTGCGCCCTACGTCATCCGCCTCAAGACCCCCGAAACCGGCGAGACCACGATCCAAGACCGCGTCCAGGGTGCGGTGACGGTGCGGAACGAGGAGCTCGACGACTACATCATCCTGCGCGCCGACGGTACGCCGACCTACATGCTCGCGGTAGTGGTCGACGATCACGACATGGGCGTAACCCACGTGATCCGCGGCGACGATCACTTGAACAATGCCTTCCGCCAGCTCCCGATCATCCGCGCGATGAATGCAATCGAGGGCGGCTGGCCTGACCCGGTCTATGCTCATATCCCGCTGATCCACGGCAGCGACGGGGCGAAGCTGTCGAAGCGCCACGGCGCGCTCGGGGTCGAGGCCTATCGCGACGAGTTCGGGATCCTGCCCGAGGCGCTGTTCAACTACCTGCTGCGCCTCGGCTGGGGGCATGGCGACCGCGAGGAGATCTCCCGCGAGGAGGCGGTGCAGCTGTTCGACCTGGCCGGCGTCGGCAAGAGCCCTTCGCGCTTCGACATGAAGAAGCTCGAAAACCTGAACGGTCACTACCTGCGCGAGGCCGACGACGCGCGCCTTGCCGCACTGGTCGCAGCCCGCATCGGCGCGCACGCCGACGAAGCGCTGCTCGCCCGCGCCATGCCGGTGCTCAAGGTGCGCGCGAAGAACCTCAACGAGGTTGTCGAAGGCGCAGGCTTCCTGTTCGTCAAGCGCCCGCTGGCCATGACCGAAAAGGCCGCCGCCCTGCTCGAGGGCGATGCGCGCGCGATTCTGCGAAAGATTTGCGAGGCGCTCCGGGCCGAAAACGACTGGACAAGCGAGGCACTGGAAGCCACTACGAAGGCGCTCGCCGAGGAGCAGGGATTGGGCCTCGGCAAGCTGGCGCAGCCGATGCGCGCGGCGCTGACCGGGAGCACCACTTCGCCCGGTATTTTCGATGTTCTGGTCCTGCTCGGCCGAGACGAGGCGCTCGCCCGGCTCGACGCGCAGGCCGCCTGAGTTAGGGCAAACCGGCATTGGGGGCCGGAACAGGGTTTTTGGACAGGAGACAGATCTTGGCAGACAAGACGGCGAAACTCGAATTCGGCGGCCAGACGCACGAATACCCCGTGCTCGCGGGCAGCACCGGCCCCGACGTGATCGACATCCGCAAGCTCTATGCACAGACCGGGGCCTTCACCTTCGACCCTGGCTTCACCTCGACCGCGAGCTGCGAGAGCGCGCTGACCTATATCGACGGCGATGAGGGCGTGCTGCTGCACCGCGGCTATCCGATCGGTCAGCTGGCCGAGGATTCGAGCTTCATGGAAGTCAGCTACCTGCTGCTGAACGGCGAGCTGCCAAGCAAGGTCGATCTCGACACCTTCACCTACACGATCACCCGCCACACCATGCTGCACGAGCAGCTGATGACTTTCTACCGCGGATTCCGCCGCGATGCGCACCCGATGGCGGTGATGTGCGGCGTGGTCGGTGCGCTGTCGGCGTTCTACCACGACAGCACCGACATCTCCGATCCGCAGCAGCGCATGATCGCCTCGCACCGGCTGATCGCCAAGATGCCGACGATCGCGGCGATGGCCTACAAGTATTCGGTCGGCCAGCCCTTCGTCTATCCGGACAATTCGCTGAGCTACACCGGCAATTTCCTGCGCATGACCTTCGGCGTGCCGGCCGAGCCCTATGTGGTGAACCCGGTGGTCGAGCGCGCGCTGGACCGCATCTTCATCCTCCACGCCGACCACGAGCAGAACGCCTCGACCTCGACTGTGCGTCTGGCGGGCTCCTCGGGCGCGAACCCCTTTGCCTGCATCGCGGCCGGCATCGCCTGCCTGTGGGGCCCGGCGCATGGCGGCGCCAACGAAGCTGCGCTCAACATGCTGCGCGAGATCGGCACGCCCGACCGCATCCCGCACTATATCGAGCGCGCCAAGGACAAGAACGATCCGTTCCGCCTGATGGGCTTCGGCCACCGGGTCTACAAGAATTACGACCCGCGCGCGACGGTCATGCAGAAGACCGTGCGCGAGGTGTTCGAGAGCCTCAAGGTCACCGACCCGCTGTTCGAGACCGCGCTGCAGCTCGAGGAGATCGCATTGAACGATCCCTATTTCATCGAGAAGAAGCTGTTCCCCAACGTCGACTTCTATTCGGGCATCATCCTTTCGGCGATCGGCTTCCCGACCACGATGTTCACCGCGCTCTTCGCGCTCGCGCGCACCGTGGGCTGGGTGGCGCAGTGGAACGAGATGATCAGCGACCCCGGCCAGAAGATCGGCCGCCCGCGCCAGCTCTACACCGGCCCGACGCAGCGCGACTATGTGCCGCTCGACAAGCGCTAAACGCTAGCCATTGAAAACGAGCAGGCCGCCGGTTCCATTCTTGGAACCGGCGGCCTTTGCTTTTCAGGTGTCAGGCGGCGGGCAGTTCCAGCGTGAACAAAGCGCCCCCGCCTGGCGCGGTTCCGACCGTCAGCGTCCCCTCCATAGCCTCGGCCAGGCGGCGCGAGATGTAGAGGCCGAGGCCCGAGCCGCTGTCGCGCCCGCCATCGCTGTCGCGGCCGAGGCGTTCGAACTTGTCGAAGATCTTCGCCGCCTGTTCGGGGCCCACCCCTGGCCCTTCGTCGGCAACCGTCACCGCGACGCGGCCCTCGGCCAGAGGCAGCGCCATGATCGTCACCGTGCTCGAGGCGGGCGCATAAGCGATGGCGTTGCCGACCAGGTTGATGAGGATCTGCAGCACCCGCCGGAACTCGGCGGTGGCGATGGCCGTGCCGCGCTCGCCCTCGACCACCAGCGCGGTGTCGCGGTTGTGCGCGCGCACCCCGAGAATGCCCGCGGCCCGCGCAGCGGCGTCGGCGAGGTCGACGGGTTCCCTCGCAGTGGTGAAGCCCGGGGTCTCGACCACCTCGAGATCGGCAAGGTCATCGAGCATCGCGGCAAGGTGCTGCCCGGCGCTGGCGATGGTGCCGGCATATTCGCTGTACTCGTCGCGCAAGGGCCCCGCGAGGCGCGCGCGGATGGTCTCGGCATTGGCGATGATGCGCTGCACCGGCTGACGCAGCACCGGCGTGAGCGCGGTGCCGACAAGCCGAGCGGGCGAGGTTTCGAGCAAGCCCGCGGCTTCGGCGCCAAGATCCGGCCCGCCCACCCCCTCATCCAGCGGTTCGTCGGCGATCAGCAGCAGCTCGAACCCCGAGGGGTTCTGCACGTCGATGCCGAGCGGCACGAGCCGCACCCGCCAGGCCCTCGCCGAGCCTTCGAAGCGGCAGGCCACGCCGTCGAGCAGCCGCCAGTGGAGCGGTTGGTGGTGGGTGATGTCGACGAGCTCGACGAGATCGCTCCACAAGGTGCCTGGCGCGGCCAGCGCGGCCGCCTCGAGCGCGGCGGCATCGGGCGCGCGGGCGCTCAGCACCTGGAGCCGCTGGCGCGCATCGAGCCGGGCGCTGACCTCGGCGGTGGCGCGGTCGATCGCGTCGAGCCGCTCGGCGAATTCGCGCGCCGAGGGCGGGCTGAGCGGGCTCCTCTGCCAGTTCTCGACCAGCACCTCGCACCCGCCGCCATCTTCCTCGCCCAAGGGGTGGATGCGCGCGAAGCCGGAGACCTCGGCGTCGCCGTCGAAGGCGGAGAAGCCGCGCGCGATCCTGAGGCCCAGCGCGCGGGCCTGGCGCACCAGCGCGAGCAGCTCGGGGATGGCGAGCATGCCGGGCAGATCGCCCCCGCAGCGCTCCTGTAGTTCGGCGAGCGGCGCGTCGGCGCTCAGCAGCCGGTCGCGCGCGTCGGTGAGGCCATAGGCACCAAGGAGTGTGTCGGGGCTCTCGACCATGTTCATCACGCGAGGCGGCCAGCGCCCAGCAGCGCGGCGGCACGTGCCGGCGTGAGCGCGCCGATGGCGGACGGAAGCTGCGCGGCCGGCTCGGCGAGCACCATCTGGCGCTCGATCGCGGGCACGGCGAGGCCGGCGGCGCGCAGCAGCAGGGCGAGCCGCACGCCCTGCCCTTCCTGACAGGCCAGAACCGCCTCGCCGCGCGGGCAGCGGGTCTCGCTCGCGATGGCGGCGGCGAACAGCGCCAGGCCGGCATGCTCGAGCGCCAGCGCGGCCACCGCCCCGCGGCGCATCGCCGCCACGAGCCGCGCCAGCAGCCCGAGCCGCGAGGTCGCCTCGTCGTAGCCGGCTTGAAGGCGAGCAAGCCCCGCACCGTCCCCCGTGCCTCCCGGCACGCGGGCCAGCAAGGCGTGGAACAGTTCGGCCGGGAGCTCACCCAGTGCCAGCTCCATGCGCCGCTGGCTCTGGACGAAGCGCGACTGCGCGGCGAGCGTCGCCATCGCCAGCGCGGCGACGGCCGGGTCCTCGGCGGCGATCAGTTCCTGGAGCAGCGGGCTCAGCACCGGATCGATCGCATGGCGCTGTTGCAAGCGGTCGGCAAGCAGGCTCTCGGTCGCAAGTGCATGGCAATGGGCGAGCAGCGCCTCCTCGCCCATCAGGCCCTCCGCGAGTGCATCGAGCGCCGCCGGGTCGCCGCCGGGTACGCGCGCGGCGGGATCGCGTCCGGCCTGCGCGGCGAGAAGCTGCGCGGCGATATCGAGGATCATGCCGCGCACCCGCGCCAGGATCGCCTCGCTGACGAGGCCCTGCGCCTCGGTCCCCAGCAGGTGGCGCAGCACCGGGACGACCGCCGTCAGCGCGCGGGCTTCCCGCGCGAGCCCGCCACGCAGGATCGCCTCGACAGCATCGTCGGCGGCAAGGTCCATCGTTTCTTTGCCCATCTGCCGCGGGCATAGAGCCCGCATAGTTAAGGACGGGTTAGATCATTCCTCTTCGCGGCGCAGCAGCAAAGCTGCGCATAGCCCCAAGGCGAGACAGGCGAGCGCTTCCGGCAGCAGGCCGAAGGCGGCGGCGAGCGCGAGGGCGAGCAGCAGGCTCGCACGGTCGGAGGCGACGGTTGCCAATGCGCTGTCTCCCTTGCGCGCCGCAAGCCGGGCCAGCGTGTAAGCGACGGGCCCGAGCGCCGCGAGCGGCTCCCAAGCGGGAAAGGGGGCAAGGCCGAACCACAAGGTCGCCGCCGCGTGCACGTCGCAGGCGCCCGCGAGGACAGAGCCGGCGCGCCCTTCTGCCGCCTCGCGGTTGAGGCGCGCGCCGATTGCGGCAAAGCCGTGCGAGACCTGCGCCGCCAGCGCGCCGAGGCCCGCCAGCGCCAGCCCGCTCGCGGCAAAGCCGAAAGCGGCGGCCATCACGCCAGTCAGCAGCAGCACCAGCGCAGCGCCCCCGGCGACCAGCGGGCCTTTTCCGAGCCCGCGCGGCACCAGCGATCGCACTGCCGCCGCGGCAAGCGCGGTGCCCGGCGCGCGCCAATCGGCCGGCGGCGCGGCAGCGGCGATCAGCGCGCCCTCGTGCCGCCGGACGGCCGCGTCGCTGTCGGCCAGCAGCCAGGTCTCGGGCACCAGCTCGCGCGGGCTGAGCTCGCAGGAAGGGGTGCCGGCCTGGAGCGCGAGCCGCAACAGCAGCGAGACCGCATCGGCATCGGCGGGAAAATCGGCGAGACGCTGGGCGGGTGCGCCGCGCATCACCAGCACCCCGCCCCAGTGGCGCTGCGCGTCGATGCGCTCGAAATCCTCCGGGTGCGCGGCGGCGAGCGGGTGATCGGCGGGGATCGTCGCCACCATGCGTTGGAGCGCCTCCCCGCCCTCGCCCGCACCCGTCAGCGCCCGCACCACTGCCGGATCGGGCACCAGCCCGTCGGCAAGGATCACCAGATCATCCTCGGCGCGCACCAGCGCGGGGATCGCGGCAGGGCCCCGCAAGGCGTGAAACTGCACGCCTTGGCCTTCGAGCATGTGCTGCAATTCGAGCACCGTGCCGCCCGGCGTTTCGGCGAGGCACAGCACCCGCTCGACCCCCAGGGCCTGCAACAGCGCCGCCTGCCAGGCGATCACGCTCCGCCCCGCGAGCGGGAGCGCGGCGCGAAGGGCGCCTTCCTCGCTGTGGCGCAACGCGGCAATCAGGCCGATGCGCATCGCTCTAGCTCCTCCGGTCGCGGCGACAGGGAGCGAGGATTGGCGGTTTAGGCGCGCGGGTTCAAGCGTGGCGGCGCGCTTTGCCCCCAAGCATCGGGCGGCGCGGCGCGGCGGCGCTCAGATGCGGTTGGGATCGGGGGTGCGGGTGCGCGCGAAGCGGGTGATCACCGCTTCGACCTCGCGGATCGCCATCGGCTCGCCGGGCGCGGCATGGAGCGCGATCTCGGCGGCCTGGAGCAGGTCCTCGGCATGGAAGCTGGCGGCAAGGCCCTTGAGCCGCATCGCCGCGACATGCCAGTTGCCATCGCAGCGCGCGCGCTTCAGCAGATCGAGCTGCTTGGCCGCACTCTCGAGAAAGGCGCTGCGAAGCTCGCGCAGCAGCACGGCATCATCGCCGGCCGCCGCAGCCAGGGTCGCATCCAGAGCTCCGTGATTGAATGCCATGCGCACAGGAATAGCCCGGATTGGTTAAAGCGGGGTTTATCGCGAGTCGCGCTGTGGTATGGAGAGGCATGACAGGACGGCACCAGATGCGCGCCTTGGGGCGCAAGAGCGGCAGCGACGACACGGGCGACACGACGCTTCCCGAGGCCGAAGGCGGCGCGGAAGCGCTCGAGTTGTCCGACACCTGGGTCGCGCAGGACGAGGATGGTGACGTCCTCGACGCGCCCCGCCCCTCGCTTCTCGCCCAGGCGGCGCCCGTTCTCGCCTTGCTGGCGGTAACAGGGTGGAGCGGCTTTTTCGTATGGGCGCACTTGGCCGACATGCAGGCCGCGCCGATCCCTGCGCAGTGGGCGCAGTGGGTGGTGATGTGGGCGGTGCCGGTCGCGCTGGTGGGTGTGCTCTATCTGCTGTCGATGCGTTCCTCGCACGCCGAGGCGCAGCGCTTCGCCGCGACTGCCGCCGCGATGAACCGCGAGAGCGCGGCGCTCGAGGCGCGATTGAAGGTCGTCAACCGCGAACTCAGCCTCGCGCGCGAGTTTCTCGCCGCCGAGGCCCGCGATCTCGAGGCACTAGGACGCATCGCTGCCGAGCGCCTCTCGAGCCACGCGGGCGAATTGCAGGCGTTGATCCGGGGCAACGGCGCCGAGGTCGAGACCATCGCCGCGACCAGCGAGACCGCGCTCGGCAACATGAACCGGCTGCGTGATGATCTGCCGGTGATCGCCAATGCAGCGCGCGATGTGGCCAACCAGATCGGCAGCGCCGGGCGCGTCGCCGAGGAGCAACTCGCGCGGCTCGAAGGCGGGTTCGAGCGGATCACCAGCGTCGGCAGCGCGAGCGAGGAGCAGATCGCGCGGCTGGGCGAGAATGTCGCGACCACGCTCGACGGGTTCGAGAGCCAGCTGGTGCGGATCGAGGCGCTCGTTGCGCAGCGTTTCACTGCGCTCCGGAGCGAGGCGGAGGCCTATCGCGAGGCGGTCGGGGCGCTCGAGCAGGAGGCGATGGCGGCGCTGCGCGAGAGGGCGGAAGCTGCTGCGAGCGAGGCCGACAGCACCGCTGCGCGCCTCAAAGCGGCGGCCGAAGGCGCCGGGGCACGCTTTGCCGAGACGATCAGCGCGCTCCACGAGGCGTTGCTCGAGAAGCTGCGGCTGGTGGACGAACTCGACCGCAGTACCAGCGCCGCCGCGGCCCAGCGCATCACGCAGCTGCGCGACGAGGCGATGCGCTTCGACGATCATCTCGAGGCGCGCAACCGCAACTTCGACGAGTTGATCGAGCAGCGCCAGGCCGCCTTCGAGACGCGCGAGGCGCAGGCCGGCGAAGTCCTCGCCCAGCGCCTTGCCGCGCTCGACGATGCCCTAGCCCAGCGGCGCGAGGCGCAGCTTGCGGAGATCGAGAAGCTGGCCTTGCAGGGCGAGGCCATGACCGAGCGGGCGGCAGAGCTCGCTCGCGTCGTCGGTGACGCAGGCATTGCAGCCGAAACGACGCGGGCCAGTCTCGGGGCGGCGCTCGATGCTCTCGGCCTTCAGCTTGACGAGAAGCGCGCCGCCCTCGCCGCGACCGAGGCCCAGATGGCGCAGCTCACCGACCACGGCGTGCGGCTGCTGGAAATCCTGCAATCGGGCGCGCGCAGCTGCCGCGAGGACCTGACCGGCGCGATCGGCGGAGCCAATGCCGCGATCGAGGGCGTCGAGGCGCGCGCGGACAAGGTCGCCGCGCTCATGCTGCGCAGCAAGCAGGCGGGCAGCGATCTTTCGGATTACCTGCTGGAGACCCGCAAGGGCATCGATTCCGCCGAGATCGCCATCGCCGGCTTCAAGGCGCACCTTGCCGAAGAAACCGAGGACGCGCTCGCCCGCCTGCAGGGGCTACGCGGCGGCTTTGCGCGCCTTGCCGAGGAAAGCGGCACGTTGGCGCGGGACACGCAGGAGACCCTGCGCGAAAGCCTCGCCGCGCTCGAAGCGGCGATCACCGGCGCCTTCGCCACGCTCGATGAAGGCGCGCGCGAGCGGATGCTGGCGCTCGCAGGTCGGCTCGGCAGCGAGGCGGTCGAAGCGCTCGAACGGGCACTTCGCAACGAGACCGCGGCGACCATCGGCGCGCTCGAGCAATCGGCCGCGCATGCATCGGGCGTCGGGCGCGAGGCCGCGATCCAGCTGCGCGACCAGTTGGTCAAGGTCAACGAGCTCACCGGCAACCTCGAACAGCGCGTCACTCGCGCCCGGGAGCTGGCCGAGGAGCAGGTCAACAACGACTTCGCGCGGCGCATGGCGCTGATCACCGACAGCCTCAATTCGGCCGCGATCGACATCTCGGCCGCCCTGTCGACCGAGGTCGCGGACACGGCGTGGGAGGCCTATCTCAAGGGCGACCGCGGGATCTTCACCCGCCGCGCGGTCAGGCTGCTCGATGCCGGCGCGACCAGGGAAATCGCGGCGCTCTACACGGCCGACGAGAGCTTCAGGGCCAATGTCAGCCGCTACATCCACGATTTCGAGGCGCTGCTGCGCCAGACGCTCTCGACCCGCGACGGCCACGTGCTGAGCGTGACGATGCTGGGATCGGACATGGGCAAGCTCTACGTCGCGCTCGCCCAGGCGATCCAGCGACTGCGCACCTAGCCTGCCGAAGCAGGCGGCTTGGGCAAGAAGTCGATGTCGGCCGCGGTGATCCAGCCATAGGTGAAGTTCGCCACGAAAAGCGTGGTCAGCACCGCGGCGATCACCGTCGCCCGCAGCGCCAGCCTGCCGGGGCGGAAATTGACCGGCGCGCTGTCGGCCTGCCCGGGCACTTTCTCGACCCCCGCCTCGTCCGCCGTGCGCACGCCGAAGGGCAGCATGACGAAGGCGCTCATCACCCAGAACAGGAAATAGATCGCCAGGATCGAGGTCACCTGCATCAGGCGGCCGCTCCCGGCATCACCACGCGCACCTGCGGCTTCTTGCCCGACCAGCGCTGTGCCGCACGGCGGGCGGCAAGGCGTGCGGCCTCGCGGATCGCGTCCACGTCCTTTGCGTCGCGCCCCTTGAGCCGGCCGATGGCCTTGAGCACATCTTCGGCGGCTTCCTCGAGGAACGCGGGCAGGTCTTCGTCAAGCGGCAGGCCCACCGCCTCGATCATCGGGCGCGCGCCGCGGGCAAGCACCACCACCAGCACGCCCTCGCCCGCGATGCGGCGGCGCATGGTGATCGCATCGCCATCGGCGGGCGCGATAATGTCGCCGTCGAGCACCAGGCGACCGGCGCGCACCTCCGCGACCTTGCCCGGCTTGCCGGGGGCGAGGCGGACGAGATCGCCGTTCTTCTGTACCACCTGCGAAGGGATGCCGCTCGCCTTCCCGACCCGCGCCTGCTCCGCCATGTGGCGGATCTCGCCGTGGACCGGGACGAGGATTTCGGGCTTGAGCCAGTCGTAGAGCGCCTCGAGCTCCGGCCGTCCCGGATGGCCCGAGACGTGGATCAGCGCCTGGCGGTCGGTGACCATGGTGATCCCGCGCGCGGCGAGCTGGTTCTGGATCTTGCCGATAGGGATCTCGTTACCGGGGATCTGGCGCGAGGAGAACAGCACCACGTCGCCCGCGGTGAGCTCGATCGGGTGGTTGTTCTCCGCCATCCGGGCGAGCGCCGCACGCGGCTCGCCCTGCCCGCCGGTGGCGAGGATCAGGACTTCGCCGCGGGGCAGGCCCATGGCGGTGTCGAAGTCGACCGGCTTGGGGAAATCTGTAAGGTAGCCATTGTCCTGCGCCACCTCGATGATTCGGTCGAGCGAACGGCCCGCGACGCAGATCTGCCGCCCGGTCTCGCGCGCGACCTCGCCCAGCGTCTGGAGGCGCGCGACATTGCTCGCAAAGGTGGTGACGACGACGCGCTTGCCGGAGTGGCGCGCGACCTCCTCCATCAGCGCGCGGTGCACCGCGCCTTCGCTGCCGGAGGGGTTGGGGTTGAAGACGTTGGTGGAATCGCACACCAGCGCCAGCACGCCTTCTGCACCGATTTCGCGCAGCTCCTCCTCGGTGGTAGGCTCGCCGATGATCGGTTCCTCGTCGAGCTTCCAGTCGCCGGTGTGGAAGATGCGCCCGTGCGGCGTGTCGATCAGCAGCGCGTTGCCCTCGGCGATCGAGTGGGCGAGCGGCAGATAGGTGATGCTGAAGGGGCCGAGTTCGATCCGGCCGTGATCTTCCTCGATGATGTTCAGTTCGACCTCGCCGAGCAGCCCTGCCTCTTCGAGCTTCCTCGTCACCAGATCGGCGGTGAAGGGCGTCGCATAGAGCGGCACGCCGAGGTCGCCCGCGAAATAGGGCACCGCGCCGATATGATCCTCGTGCGCATGGGTGAGGACGATGCCGAGCAGATCCTTGCGGCGCTCCTCGATGAAATCGAGATCGGCGAAGACCAGCTCGACGCCGGGATATTCGTTGCCCGAAAAGGTCATGCCCAGATCGACCATGATCCACTTGCCCTGGCAGCCGTAGAGATTGACGTTCATGCCGATCTCGCCGGAGCCGCCGAGGGCCAGAAACAGGAGTTCGTCTTCGGGGGTGTAATCGTTCTTCACAATGTCTCTTACGTTGGCCGCGCTCAGGCGGTTTCGGCCTGGCGGGCGAGGATGGCGAGGCCATCGAGGGTGAGGTCGGCGTCGACGTGGTCGAAGATCTCGGTCGCGTCGTCGAACAATATGGCGAGCCCGCCCGTGGCGACAACCTTGGCGGGACGGCCGATTTCACTCTTCATCTTGGCGACCATGCCCTCCATCATCGCGACATAGCCCCAAAACACGCCGATCAGCATCTGGTCTTCGGTGTTGCGACCGATGACCGAGCGGCTCTCCGGGGCGCGGATCGCGATGCGCGGGAGCTTGGCGGTCTTGCCCACCAGCGCATCGAGGCTGAGATTGATCCCCGGCGCGATCGAGCCGCCCTTGTAGGCACCGGTGAAGTCTACCGCCTCGAATTTCGTCGCGGTGCCGAAGTCGACGATGATCAGGTCGCCGCCATATTTGTGGTGCGCGGCGAGGATGTTGAGCGCGCGGTCGGCGCCCAGCGAGGAGGGCTGGTCGACGTCGATCTCGAACCGCCAGCGCGCGGTGCCCTGCCCGGCGAACAGCGGGGTGATGCCGAAATACTTCTCGCACAATACGGTGAGGTTGTGATCGGCGCGCGGCACCACCGAGGCGACGATGATGCGGGTGATCTGGTCGCGCTCGACACCCTCGATCTTGAGCAGCTGGAGCAGCCACACGGCATATTCGTCACCCGTCCGGCGCGGGTCGGTGGCGATGCGCCAGCGCGCGCGGGTGGTGTGGGTGCCGTCCGCGTGAAGATCGAACAGCGCGAAGACGACATTGGTGTTCCCGACATCGGCGGCGAGCAGCATCGTGGGCAGTCCTTGGCTCAAGAAATATCGCCAGCGCGAATGACACGTTCGCGGCCATCCGCCAAGCGCAGGCGCAGGGCACCGTCGGATTCCTCCAGGCCGGCAAAGGTTCCCGATAGCACCGTGCCGTCGGTATCATGGACGGTTAGCGGCGAGCCTTGTGCATGGATCGACTGGGACAGGAAGGCCTGAAGCGTCGGCCCAAGGCCGTAGGTGCGCCACGCCCCGAGCCGCCGGTCGAAGGCCGCGGCAAGGCTTGCGGCGAAGTCCTCGAGCGGCGGCGGCGTGGTCACATCGGCCAGAGCGGCGGTCTTTCGCCCCTCGACCTGCGGGGCGCGGGCAAGGTTCACCCCGATGCCGACGATGATGTGCCCGCGCGCCATTTCCAGCAGAATGCCGGAGAGCTTGCCGCCATCCAGCAGCACGTCATTGGGCCATTTGAGGCCAAGCGCCGCAGAGTCACTCAAAGCCGCCGCGCAGGCATCGCGAACGGCGAGCGCGGCAACGAAGCTCAGCGTGGCGGGGGGCGGCCCGGCG
>NZ_LSJS01000005.1 GCF_001557325.1 Erythrobacter donghaensis | reverse complement strand
CCCGCCACTCGACGCGCGGCCTCGGCAGGTTGCCGCTGCCGTGCCCACGCCGCCGCCGTCGACCACGGTCTACACCGCTCCGATACCGGCGTCCTCGATCGGCACCCAGGCCGCGCCCGCTACCGCGCGGGTGGCGACCGTCACCCCGGTCGCCGTCAGCACCGCGCCCGCGTCCGTGCCACCCGCGGCGCCCACGCCGCGCCCGGTCGAACGGGTGGCCGATGTCTTCGCCGATCTCGGCGCTCCCTCCGCCGATGCGCGGGTCTCGGGCGATGCGGTCGACCTCGCGCGAATCGAGGTGAGGCGCGAGGCCCCGCCGCCGAAGCCGCCCGCGGCCGCCAAGCCTGCGGACAAGCCCAAGCCCAAGGAACCGCCCAAGCCCGTCCATCCCAGCCGCGTCTGGGTCCAGGTCGCGACCGGCAAGAAGATCGACGCGCTCGCCTACGACTGGCGGCGGATCAGCAAGGAAGCGGGCAAGCCGCTCGCGCCCTACAAGGCCTTCACCGCGCGCTGGGGCGCGACCAACCGCCTCGTCGTCGGCCCCGTCGCCAGCCGCGACAAGGCCGAGGCGCTGGTGCGCGAATTGAAGAAGAAGGGGCTCGACGTGTTCCTGTGGCTCAGCGAAGAAGGCGAAGCGGTTCAGCCGCTTAAGTAGGGCGCAAGGGTTTCTTTGCACAGGCTTTGCACAAGCTTGTCCGGTTCTCCCCAGCCCGCCTGTCATGGGTGATTGCCAATCCCCCCGCTTCGCGTCCATCCCCCACCCGATGGTGACCGAACCCCTTCCGCCAGCGAAAGCCCGGCCATGAGAGCAGCTGACATGGACTATTCCGCCGAGGACGATGCCGCCCCCGTCGACATGCTCGTCAGCCTGTTCGCAGCGCGCGGCTGGCCGTGCGAGCTGGTCTCGGAGGACGAGATGACCGGCGAGGTGCAGGGCAGCTGGGCCAATTACCAGCTGCGCGCGATCTGGCGGGCCGAGGACAGCGTGCTCCAGTTCCTCTGCCTCCCCGACATCCGCGTCACCGACGACAAGCGGGCGGCGGCCTACGAACTGCTGTGCCTCGTCAACGAGCAGATGTGGCTGGGGCATTTCGACATCTGGTCGAACGGCGACGTGCTGCTCTACCGCCACGGCGCGCTGCTCGGCGATCACGGCCGCCTCAGCCTCGACATGGCGCAGGCACTGGTCGAGAGCGCGATCGACGAATGCGACCGCTTCTACCCCGCCTTCCAGTTCGTGCTGTGGGGCGGCAAGTCCCCGCGGGCCGCGCTCGAGGCGGCGATGGTCGACGCGGCGGGCGAGGCCTGATACGCCGCTGCGCGCGATGTTCGATCACCTCCTCATCATCGGCTGCGGCAACATGGGCGGAGCGATGCTCGCCGGGTGGCTGGCCGCTGGCGAGGCCCCGGCGCGCTTTTCCGTGCTCGATCCCGCGCTGGAGGAGGCGCCCGAGGGCGTGGCGCTCCACCGCGATGCTGGCGAAATGCCGGGGACGCATGATGCGGTGCTGCTCGGGTTCAAGCCGCAGCAACTGGGGGCGCTGGGGCCGGGGCTTCAGGGCCTGACCGAGGGCCGCGCCGTGTGCTCGCTGCTCGCCGGGATCACGCTTGCGCAACTCGGCGGCGCCTTCCCGAAGGGGGCGGCGCATCTGCGGGTGATGCCCAACCTCGCCGCACGCATCAACAAGTCGCCGGTGATCCTTGCCGAGACCGGTCTCGGCACCGACGCGCGCGGCGCTGCCTTCGCCCTGTTCGACCAGCTCGGCAGCGCGGTGTGGCTGGAGGACGAGGCGCAGTTCGATCTCGTCACCGCGCTTGCAGGATCCGGGCCGGGCTTCGTTTACCGCTTCATCGACGCGCTTGCGGGCGCCGCCGTCGACCTGGGACTCGACGCGCCCACCGCAGCGCGGCTGGCGCTCGCCACGGTGGAGGGCGCTGCCGCGCTTGCTGCCGCCTCGGACGCCTCCCCCGCCACTCTCGCCGATCGCGTCGCGAGCCCGGGCGGCATGACCCGCGAGGGGCTCAACGTTCTTGACGACAATGCGGCGCTGCGCCGCCTGCTGGCGCGCACACTGGCCGCCACCCGCGACAAGGGCGCGGCGCTGTCGCAATCCAGTTAAGATTAACAATGATTAAGCTGAACGAATTGCGCGCTTTGCAATCCGGTTTCGCTTGAAAAGCGCGCCCGAACCCCCGATATTGCCGCCATGGAGAGCACGGGGCTTTTCCCGCGCTCCATTATGAAAGGCTAAGGGTTTCACAATGGCTGACTGGAATGACCCCTCGCGCAATGCGCAGCGCTTCGGCTCCGTGCCGCGCGCCGGAGGCGATGTCGCCGGCCGCGTGAGCTATGACGAGGGTCTGCGCAAGCACATGCTCTCGATTTACAACTACATGACCTCGGGCGTGCTGCTGACCGCGATCGTCGCGCTGCTGTTCGCCAATTCGCCGCTGTTCGGGCTGGCCTTCAACACGGTCGTGACCCCGGTCGGCACCGGCATCGAGCCGAACCTGCTCGGCTTTGCGATCATGCTCTCGCCGCTCGCCATCATGCTGTTCTGGTGGTTCGGCGCGGCGCGCGCGAGCGCGGGCACGCTGCAGGTCGCCTTCTGGGCCTTCGCGGTAGCTTTCGGCCTGTCGTTCTCGACGCTGTTCTCGACCTACACCGACACCTCGATCGCGACCGCGTTCTTCGCCGCGGCCGCTTCCTTCGCGGGTCTCTCGCTGTGGGGCTACACCACCAAGAAGGACATCTCGGGCTGGGGCAGCTTCCTGCTGATGGGCGTGATCGGCCTGATCGTGGCGAGCCTCATCAACATGTTCTTCCCCTCGGGCGCGATGGGCTTCGTCATCAGCGTGGTGGGCGTGCTGATCTTCGCCGGTCTCACCGCCTATGACACGCAGCGCCTGAAGAACGAGTACCAGTATGTGCGTGGGACCGAGATGGCAGGGCGTGCGGTGATCTATGGCGCGCTTTCGCTCTACCTCGATTTCATCAACCTGTTCATCTACCTGCTGCGTCTGCTGGGCAACCGCGAATAAGGGATACCCGGCCGGCTTCGGCCTGCCGCACAGATGTTGAAATATCGGATGCCCGGGGCCTTTCCATAGGTCCCGGGCATTTGCTTTGTTAGCTCGGGCGGCTATCGCGAAGCCCTTCAGGCTGGAGCAAGCCGCATTGCCCGATCATGTCGGGCCGCGCGGCACGAACAGTCCGCAGCACGAGAGAGAGATACCCGATGAGCGCCGCTCCGCACTCGCCTTCCGACACGCAGAACACCGTCACCACGCGTACGCCCTTCGGCCTCGCGATCACCACGCTGGCGGTCGGCGCGGCGCTGCTCGGCGCCTGCGCCACCCCCGCGCCGCCGCCGCCC
>NZ_LSJS01000046.1 GCF_001557325.1 Erythrobacter donghaensis | reverse complement strand
CAATGGCAGCTATCTGCGATTTTCCGCCAGAAGCTGCCTTTCAGGAAGCGACCCCGATGCGGTCACTGTGCCGACTTCGATACCTTGATCGATCCCGAGCTTCCACGCTTGTCGTTGGTTTGTACTACAACCCTGCTGGCACTGTTCGAGGTATCATGACGCGAGAGGGCATATGCTCTGCCGACCGCCTGCTGATAACCAAGGTCGGAACATCAATGTTGCGCGTCTCGTAGCTGTTTTTTGCAAAGCTGCCGCCGTACATTGCACCGGCAGTGTAAGGCACGCTAGCTTCGGCTGTGCGCAAGTCATAGAATGGACCGCCCACCTTGGCATCGAAGTTTCTTTGGTAAAGCCCGCTAGGACCGGGAACATAATCGGTGCGCGCCTCGATTTTCTGCATGGGCCTTCCAGCTACCCGAGCGATGGCGTTTCCAAACGCAGCTGCGGAGCGCCCCTGCACCGTTACCTTTGTCAGGCCGAAATTCGGGGTCCAGTTGGTTACGGCACATCCACCAATTCGCGATCGCTTGCAACGAACAGGCGTGGACAACGACATGCCTAAAGATGCCCCCGAACCTCCGGGACCGCGCCGGTACTGGGTCGTGTCCGTCAATGTGGTGTAAATTCGGTTGTGGCCAGCGGGCGGCATTTTCAGGCGGCCTTGGGTGTAATCTGTAGCGGCTGAGCCTCCTCGATGGTTGGCGTTGCGAGCGCTGCCATGCCCTCGATCTGCATGTAGCGGTGCTGGAGCTGGTATTCGTCGTTTTGCTCGAGCAGGACGGCACCGACGAGGCGGATGATGCTGTCTTCGTTGGGGAAGATGCCGACGACATCGGCGCGGCGCTTCACTTCCTTGTTCAGGCGTTCCA
>NZ_LSJS01000045.1 GCF_001557325.1 Erythrobacter donghaensis | reverse complement strand
CACCCCAGCGCATGGGCACCGTTCATCATCGCCGGTGAAGGGCGGTAAGATGTTGCCACTTGAGGCGACCATAAGTGGCGTAGCACCAAGGGGCATGCGACATGATCCTTCGAAATTCGAAGGAAAAATATACATGCCCATGATCCGATCGGCAGCCCTGACTGCTTTACTGCTCACCTCCGCCGCATTGCCGATCCAGGGGTTGCAGGCGAATGACAGCCAGGGGCAGATCAGCAGTTTCTCGCCTGCCACGGGCGAAGAGGCTTTCAACGAAATCCAGCACCTTCTGCGCACACTCAGCAATCCATGGGGCGAGGGGGGAGAAATCATCTCGCTCATCGATGCGCAGGCGATGGTGCGCGAGGATGAGGCGCTGTTGATGATCGCGCCTTCGGAACGCGGGACTTATGTGGTCGTCCTGCGACGCGATGGGGTTCAGTGGCACCGCGCCGACGTGTCGAACGATCAGCTCTCGACCGCAGCAAGGCACCTGCGAGGTGAGCTCGACGGGTCACAAGGGGCGACACATCGGGGACCTGACCCGGTGGTAGACATGAGGGAGAGCTTTGACCGGTTAACGGCCTGGACGGTCTATAGCCGCCTGCTCGGCCCCCTCGAGGCCACCATGCAGGGGGCTAGGCGCGTCACCGTTATTGCTTCTGAAGCAGCCCAGTCCGTTCCATTCTCGGCCCTCGTTACTGCGCCCCCGGAAGGGGAGGACAGTGACCCTGTCGCGCTGCGCGCCACATCGTGGCTTGGAGACCGGCACGTGTTTGCTTCTGCACCATCATTGTCGCAATGGCGAAAGGCAAGGAGCAGCACCCAAGCGGCACGACCACATTTCTACGTCGGCTTTGGTGACCCTGCCCTGCCGCAATCGGGCGCGTTGGCGTACAACAGGCTTCCGCAGACGCGCACCGAGATCATGCAGGTGGCGGGCCTGTTCTCGGCTGACCGCCAGACAGTGCGCCTGGGGGATCAGGCCAGCGAGCAATCGGTGAAGTCGGAAGGCCTTGAGCGGGCGACCATCTTGCACTTTGCGACCATCGGTCTTGCTGAGGGCAGGGTGCCAACGCACGGTGGGCCCGCACTGGTTTTGGCGCCCTCTGCGAGCGAAGATGGCTGGCTTACCGCAGGCGAGGTCGCCAGTCTTCAGCTCACGGCCGACTTTGTGATAGCCAGCGGTTGCAGCACTTATGGAGAGATGGCCGATGCATTTCTGCATGCTGGTGCCCGATCAGGCCTCGCGGTCGACGGCGCGGTGTCTGATGAAATGGCAGCCGAGTTTGTCACGGCACTGGTCGCCGCAGCCATTGAGGAAACAGACGGCGACTACGTCCGAGCATTCCAGATCGCACGTGCAAAGCTTCGCGCTCGGCCAGACAACAGATACGCCCACCCTGCCGCCTGGGCACAATTTGGCCTGTTTGGTGACCCGCCGATTGCCCAACCTCACACAGCCCGCTGACTGAATGGATGACCCGATGAAGCTCTTCCTCAGAACTGCCGCCATCCTTCTGGCTGGCACCTCATTGCTGTCCGCTCCCGCACATGCGGAGAAATACGCGCTCCTGATCGGCGTCGGAGAGTACGAGAGCCCTAACATTGATCCCATTTCAGCTGTAGCCAATGACCTTCGCCTGATGGTCGAAGTCACCAAGCGGCTCGAGGTTGACGAGAACAACGTCTGGCTTGTGGCATCGCAGAAGGATGCGGCGAAGGCTCGAGCAGAAGGCTACAAGCCGGTCGCGGCGGCCACGAGGGCTGGTATTCTTGGCCAGTTGGACCGCATGGCCGCAACCGCAAAGCAGGGCGATCAAATCCTCATCTACTACACTGGTCATGGCTTTCAGGTTGCAGACCAGCCTGACGCAGCATCCGGGAAGGATGAGGCCGATGGCACGGACGAAGCCTTAGCACCATCGGATACGACCAAGGCAACCAATAGCGACCCAGCCACGACAAACCTGATCCTCGATGATGAAATCGATGAACGGCTCTCGAAAATCCGGGGGAAGGGCGCATTCGTCTGGCTGGTGGTCGACTCCTGCCACTCGGGCACGATCTCACGCTCAGCGGCCAATGGTGGTCCCCCGATCCAATGGAAGTATCTGTCCCCCAGCGACATTGGCCTTAACCCGGTCTCCGCGAGCCGCTCAGGAACAGAGGTGCAGCAGAATAGCTTCACAAGGGAAACCGGCTCGGATGAAGGCGCGCCGCTAGTCGCTTTCTACGCAGTTCCCCCAGACATCCTCGCCCCAGCCAGTGCATGGCTTGAGGATGGCGTCTTTACCCAAGAGCATTACTCCTTGCTCACCTTCGCGATCCACCGCGCGCTCGATCGGGGTGGGATCAGCACCTACGAGCAACTCGGCCAAGCCGTTGGCATCATCTATGAGGAGCAGGGCGCTTCAAACCGTCAGTCGCGAAACCTAACAGGTCTGCGTGTCCTCCCCCAATTCGAAGGCGAGATGGACCGGAGCCTGCTTGGCAGCGAGCTAGTCCAGCCCCGTAACTGGCCAGTAGCTGATAACAATGGCGAGCTCACGTTACGTGCAGGGAAGCTGCGCTTCATCAGTGAGGGAGCCCTGATCGACGTGTTCGACGCAGCGACGCCCGACAAGCAGCGCACTCGGTTTAGAGCGGAGAATGTCACGCTGACTGACGCCGTTCTGCGCCCGGTCGAGGCCAGTGCTGCGCCGAGCGGGAAAGTCTTGCGAGGCCGCTTGGTGCGCAACCCCGCACCGATGGAAACGCGCGTGGCTGTTGATCCCCGTTTGGGCTCACCCTTTCAGGGCATTGCTGCAGAGGCCGTACGTGCGCTGGCCGAGAATGCCGACAATGCCATCATTGCCAGCGAAGAGTTCGGTCAGGCCAACCTCGTCCTGACCCCGGGAGCCGACCGGATATGGATCGCGCCGCCTCAGCAAGCGCCTGAGACGCTTCATCCGGAAAACCCGCTTCAGCCCGTGCACGTCATGTGTTCCGACGCAGCGGAATGTGCGCCTGCCATCCAGAAGCGCGTGAAGGAGATGGCAGCGGCAAGCCGGATCTTGCGAGTGCTCAATACCAGCGCCACCGCCACCATGCCTCCGGGTCTGACAGTGGAGACGATGGTCCTCTCACAACCCCAGGTGGCCGAGAATGCAGCTTGCCCCGCTCCCCGCCTCCGTACCACGTCTCTGCCTGAGGATGCGGCTTTCCGACCCTACAGCGTCGCGAACGGCGCCAACGTCGGTATCCGCCTCTCGCATTGCGACGAAATCTATGTGCGATTCTCCCGCGCGCCATCGAGCAGCGAAGCTGACAAGGACACATTCATCGACCTGACTGGAATCTACTTCGGCGCAAACGGGGATTTCTTCCCGATGCAGAGCCAGGCTGGCAGCCGATCAGGTCAAAAGTGTAACGAAAGGGACGCTAGCCTGCGGCCCGGAGAGTGCTACATTATGCGCATCCGGACCGTCCGTACATCCCAGACTGGGGCTCAAGAACCGTTTGGTCCAGAAACCATTGGCCTGATTGCGGTATCCAGAACGGGGCAAACTCCGCGCATTTACCGAGACATTCAGTCTACCCCACGTCGTGCAGTAGGGGAGGAGATTGATCCCTTCGCACAGGCACTTCATCAGGCCTATAGCCAGCCCGGCACCCGCACCGCACTGCAGCCGCCGGAGCCGACGGCAGTGATGATGATCCCGATCGACTTTCTGCCGCGCGAGAAGGCAGGGGTGACGCAATGAGCCGCTTGGGAACAACCGCGTTCAGGGCTGTGGTTCTGGTTGGGGCGGCCCTGATAGTGATAAGCGCTGACAGGGCACTGGCTCAATCCAGTGAGGGCGGAACAACATCCGCTCCGTTTCTGTGGCCACAAGAAGTGATGCCGGTCGATCCTTCGTCAGGCCGACCGTTCATGTCTCTTTTTGAGATTGCCGCCCGCACGCCGCCGATGCGTATGATGAGCGTCGCAGAGAAACGAAAATATGAAAAATTGCAGAATGATTATTCGCGCTTGCTTATTGAAATACGTAAAAATTATGCCTCATTTTTCCCAGGATCAGAATATCAAATTCTTACGCTGGATGACCTTTCCTTTGCAATTAGCCCTAATTTGGCAAAGGATATTGTAAAAATTTTACAACAAACTCTCGCAATTGAAGAAAGCTCTTTTGGCGTAGATCACCCAAGAACTTTAATGACAGTCAAAGCTATTGAGATTTCGCTTCGTGCGGATGTTCATTACGGAAAAGCAAGGTCGTTTGCAGTTAGAGCTTTGAATTTATCCCGAGATTTGCTTGGGCCAAATCATCCAGACACACTCCAAGGTCTTCATAATTATGCAAATGTGCTCGCGGGCTTGGGTGAATTTTTGGAGGCAGATCAAGTCTATCAAGAAGCCTTGGAAAGACGCAGGTATTTGCTTGGGATTTCCCATCAAGACACATTAGAAAGTGTACATGATTATACGCGTATGCTTGATAAATTGGGTCACCTAGCCGAAAATGAAAAAGGGCCAGCCGATGCAGAACCTTTCTTCGCAAAATCGCTCACGATACGTCGGGAAGGGCTAGGTGAACGCAATCCGGACACATTGAGTAGTCTAATTGATTTCACGTATATGTTATATCTTCAGGGGCGTCACATAGAAGCTGAGCCACTTGCCTATAGGGCTATGTCTCTTAGCCGTGATGTAGTTGGCGATAAAAGCAAGCGAACTATTGATACATTATCGCTTTATGGATTTATTGTAAATAAAATCAAGGGGCCTGCCGAGGCGGAGCCAATCCTTGCTGAGGCTCTTCGGCTGGGGGGAGGCGCGGACGGTACGCAAGGAGAGTACATCCTTCAGCTTGAAGTAAATTATGCTGAAGTTCTAAGGGATTTAGGGCGTCTTGACGAAGCCGAAAGAATCCTCGCTCGGGCATACTATTGGAGATCAAAGAGCCCACACTTTGGGCGTGAGCGAAATCATATTGATGTTATGGTAAGCTATGCTAATTTGCTTAGGTTAGTTGGTAAAACTAATGAAGCCGAACCGCTATATGAAAAGGCGCTCGAGTTTCGGATAGAGATAATGGGAAGACTCCACCCAGAAACTCTAGCCAACTTATACTATCTCGCAGTTAACCGTCTGGTTCCTGCCAAAACCGCACCAAAAGCTATTAATATCGCTCGCCAGGCTCGCGATGGTCTTCGATTGCGATATACTGAGGCGCGCGACAGCGGCGTCCGCGGTGAGGCTCAGCAGGGTCGGGGCCAGGCAGGTCTACAAGCGACCGAGCGCGTCTTCGCCGACGCTGCTTGGTCCCGCGGCGCGGCGTTCCCCGCGGAGGCGCTCGGCCTGCGTGTTGAGAGCTTCGGCGCGTTGCAGTCTGCAGGCTCTGGCCCTGCGGCGCGGGCGATCGCGGAGACGGCGGCGCGGCGCTATGCGGTGGAGGCTGGGGCTGGGGAGCTGGTGAGCGAGCGGGCGCGGCAGGTGGAGCTGTGGGCGGCGGCAGAGCGGCGGAACATCGCGGCGCAGGCCCAGAGCGGCGGTCAGGACCGGGCAGCGCGCGAGGC
>NZ_LSJS01000044.1 GCF_001557325.1 Erythrobacter donghaensis | reverse complement strand
CGATACGCCCCGCCCCCCCACTCGGCTATCCCCTCAGGCCACAAGCAAATGCCGGGGAGAGGCGTCATGGATCTGGGATTGAAGGGCAAGAAGGTCATCATGAACGGCGGGGCGCATGGCCTTGGCCTCCAGTCCTTGAAGCTGTTTGCGGCCGAGGGCGCCGACGTCGCCTTTTTCAGCCGCAAGGAAGACAAGATCGCCGCAGCCGTCGCCGAGATCGACGCGGCCGGGCCGGGCAAGGTCTTCGCCGAAGTCTTCGACATGGCGTCGGGCACCGAGGCCTACCAGGCGTGGCTGGAGAAGGCCGTCGCCGAACTCGGCGGGTGCGACATCTTTGTCCACACCGCGTCCGCCTCGGGCACCGGCGGGGCGGGGGACTGGCAGGCGTGCCTCGACATGGACTTGAAGGGCGCGGCCTATGCGGTCGAGACGCTCACGCCTTACCTTGAGGCCTCGGGCACTGGCTCGATCGTGATGCTGTCGAGCACCGCCGCGCTCGAGACCTTCATCGCCCCCAACCCCTTCAACGCGATCAAGGCCGCGCTGATCACCTATGCCTCGCAGCTTTCGCAGGCGATGGCGGCGAAGGGCATCCGCGTGAACACCGTCAGCCCGGGCGCGATCTACTACAAGGGCGGCAACTGGGAGATCATCGAGGAGCACATGAAGCCGCTCTTCGATGCGACCCTCGCCAAGATGCCCACGGGCCGCTTCGGCGAGCCGGTCGAGGTTGCCAAGGCGATCGTCTTCGTGGCGAGCCCCGCGGTGCCTTACATGACCGGCGCGAACATCGTGGTGGACGGCGGCTTCACGCAGCGCGTCCAGTTCTAACTCCCCCTCCAAGAAGGCGTAAACACATGGCGCAGATCGACCGCGACAAGCTGCTCGACATCTACACCCGCACGATGAAGGTGAACCGCACCGACGAGAAGTTCCGTGAGCTGCTGATGGGCGGCAAGGTCGCGGTGATGTATTACTGCGTGCGCGGGCAGGAGCTGGTCTCGGCCGCGGCGATGGCGGCGCTGGAGAAGGACGATTACGTCGTCTGCACCTATCGCGGGCAGGGCGAGCAGACCGCCAAGGGCATCCCGATGGAAAAGTGGTGGGGCGAATGTCTCGGCAAGGCGACCGGCACCTGCAAGGGCAAGGGCGGCACCATGCACATCACCGATCCCGAGACCGGGATCATGGTGACCACCGGCGTGGTCGGCAGCGGCCTCCCCATCGCCAACGGCCTCGCCATGGCGAGCCAGAACAACGGCGATGGCCGCGTGACGCTGGTCAGCTTCGGCGACGGGGCGGCCAATATCGGCGGCTTCCACGAGGCGATGAACATGGCCCAGCTCTACAAGCTGCCGGTGGTGTTCCTGTGCCAGAACAACCGCTACGGCGAACACACGGCCTATGCCGATCACACCGACAGCCCCAACATCGCCAGTCGTGCGGCGGGCTACGGGATGCCGGGCGTCACCGTCGACGGCAACGACGTCCACCAGATCTACCCTGCCGTGAAGGAAGCGGTCGACCGCGCCCGCCGCGGCGAGGGGCCGACGCTGGTCGAGGCCATGTGCTACCGCATGATGGGCCACTTCTTCGGCGCCGACTTCAGCTATATGCCGCCCGAGCACATCGCCGAGATGAAGGCCGAGGACCCGCTGCCCAAGCTCAGGAAGGTGATGCTGGAGCACCAGTTCACCGAAGAGGAGCTCGACGCGATCGTCGCCGACATCGACGCGCAGATCAACGCCGCGGTCGAACACGCGCTCGCCGCGCCGCTGCCGGACGTGAACGAAATCTACAAGGACGTGCTGGAGGAGACCGCCTGATGGCCCAGATCACCATGACCCAGGCGCTCAACCTCGCGATCGACGAGGCGATGGCGGAGGATCCGGGCGTCTTCTGCCTCGGCGAGGACGTTTCCGCCAAGCAGGGCGGCGGGGTGTTCAAGGTCACCCAAGGGCTCACCGAGAAATACGGCGAACACCGAATCCGCGCGACGCCGATTTCCGAGACGGCCATCGTCGGCGCGGCAGTGGGCGCGGCGCTTGCGGGCCAGCGCCCGATTGCCGAGATCATGCTGATGAACTTCGTCGGCGTGTGCATGGACCAGATCGTCAACCACGCGGCCAAGCTCAGGTTCATGAGCGGCGGGCAGACCCCGTGCCCGATCGTGATCCGCACCACCACCGGCGTCGGCGTCGGCTTCGGCGGGCAGCACTCGGACATGCTCGAGGCGTGGTTCGCCCACGTGGCAGGCATCCACGTGGTGACGCCGAGCAACCCCGCCGACGCGCGCGGGCTGTTGCGGGCGAGCATCGACGCCAACGATCCGGTCATCTTCATCGAGAATATCCTGTGCTATGGCCTCAAGGCTGAAGATCCCGGCCCGGGCTACCGCGTCCCGCTCGGCAAGGCGGCGATCGCGCGGGAGGGGACCGACATCTCGATCATCACCTATGGCCGCACGGTGCTCGATGCGCTGGCGGTGGCGGATGACCTTGCGAAGGAAGGCATCAGCGTCGAGGTCGTCGATCTTCGCACCATCGCCCCCTACGACGAGGCGACCGTGCTCGCGTCCGTCCGCAAGACCGGCCGCGCGCTGACCCTGCACGAGGCGGTCCGCCCCTTCGGCACCGGCGCGGAGCTGGCGGCGAACATCCAGGAAAAGTGCTGGGACGACCTCAAGGGGCCGGTCAGGCGCATCGGCGGGACCTTCTCGGCGGTGCCCTTCGCCAGCCACTTGGAACAGGCGTGGATCCCGACCAAGCCGCAGATCGTCGAACAGATCAAGGCGAGCGTAGGAAAGCTCTGATGGCATCCGAAATCCGCATCCCCAAGCTCGGCATGAGCGCCGTCGAAATGACCCTCGTCGAATGGATGTTCGGCGACGGGGAGCGCGTCGAGAAGGGCGACATCATCTACACCGTCGAGACCGACAAGAGCACCACCGAGATCGAGGCCCAGGCCTCCGGGATCATCCGCCCCACCGGCGAGGAAGGCGCGGTCTACAAGGTCGGCGATCTGATCGGCACCATTGAGGAATGACTTCACCTCGTGACATGCTGGCGAAGGTCTATGCCACCGCCGGCACCCGCGACTGGGCGGCGGTGGAGGCGCTGATCCACCCCGATTTCGTGCTCTACGAGGCCAATAGCCTGCCATTCGCGGGCGAGTGGCGGGGCAGGGACGCGCTCCAGCGCTGTGCCGCGGCAATGTACGGCACCTGGGCGAATACCGATCTCGAAATCCTCGACTGCACCGGGGGCGACGCGTACGCGGTGATGGTCATCCGCCTCACCATGCACCCCAAGGACGGCACCGAGCCCTTCACCCAGACGATCTGCGAGGCGGGCACCTTCGAGGACGGGCTGCTGCGGAGCTTGCGCATCCACTATTTCGACGCAGCCGAGGTCGCCGCGCGGGTCTGAGACCGGCCTGAGACCACGGTGGTTAACCCAATCTAGAGCAATGTTAATTACCGCGTAAGGGCGCGGACCGTGGCGGTGCGGCGGCCCTTCGCGGCTGCCGGGCCGGGCGGGACGCATCTTGCGGACTCGAAAGCACCCGGCTGCCCACGCGATGACTGCCCCTGCCGCCTCTCCTGCCCCCAAGGGCCTGATCGGCCACACCGGCTTCGTCGGAGCCTCGCTGCTGCGCCAGACAGATTTCGACGCCCGCTTCAACAGCGCCAACATCGCCGATATCGAGGGCCGGGCGTTCGGCACGCTGGTCTGCGCCGCCGCGCCCGGATCGATGCTCGAAGCCAACCGCGCGCCCGAGCGCGACAGGGCGGCCATCGAAGCGCTGATCGCGCGGCTTGCCCGCGTCGAGGCCGAGCGCTTCGTCCTGATTTCCTCGATCGCGGTGCTGGCGGACTTTGCAGGCGGCGATGACGAGGGCACTGCGGCCTATCAGCAGGCCCTCGCCTATGGCCGGCACCGCCGCGCGCTCGAGGCATTCGTGGAAGAGCGCTTCCCCGGCAGCCTCGTCGTCCGCCTGCCGGCGCTGTTCGGCGTCGGCCTGCGCAAGAATTTCCTGTTCGATCTGCTGAACCCCGTTCCCTCGATGCTGACCGAGGCCCGGCACGCGGACCTGCTGGCGGCGCTGGACGGCGATCTGTCCGGCTGGCTGGCGGCGCTCTACACCCCGGACGCGGCGACGGGCCTGCTCAAGCTCGACCGGCCTGCGCTGAATGCCGACCCGCGCCGCGCCGCGCTGGAGGCCGCGCTCGACGCGCTCGGGGCCAGCGCGACCCAGTTTCACCACCGCGAGACGACCTACCAGTATTACGCCACCAGCCGCCTGTGGCAGGACATCGGCATCGCGCTCGCGGCGCGTCTGACCCACCTCCACCTCGCCCCCGCGCCGCTCGTGGCCGCCGACATCCACCTGCGGCTGACCGGCCGCCCCATGCCCGAGACACCTGCGCGCCTCCACCGCGAGGACATGCGCACGCGCCACGCCGACCTCTGGGGGGCCCACGGCCCCTACCAGTTCGGCGCTGCCGAAACCCTCGATCATCTCGCCGCCTTCTTCGCCAGCCAGCGGGGGGAGGCGGCATGATCCTCGCCATGTCCAACATCGCCTGGTCTCCCGATGAGCGCCTCGAGGCCTATGCCATCCTCGCCGAGGCGGGCTTCACCGGGCTCGAGATCGCGCCGGGCCTGTTCTTCCACGCGGCCAATGACCCTTTCCTCCCCGACACCGCCAGCGCGCGGGCCGCGCGGGTCGAGATGGCGGATGCGGGGCTCAGCCTTGTCTCGATGCAGTCACTGCTGTTCGGCGTCACCGGCGCGGCGCTGTTCGAGGGGCCGGACGCCCGCGCCGCCTTCGAGACCGGGATGCGCCGCGCCATTGCGCTGGCGGGCCGTTTCGGCATTCCCAATCTCGTGTTCGGCTCGCCGCTGCAACGCCAGGTGCCCGAGGGGCTGGCGATGGACGACGCGCTCGATCAGGCCGCCGAGGTGTTCCGCAAGCTCGGCGATGCCGCCGCCGCCGCCGACACCCGCATTGCCATCGAGGCCAATCCGGCGGCCTATGGCACGAATTTCTGCAACACGCTGGACGAGGCACTCGCCTTTGTCGCGCTGGTCGATCACCCGGCGGTCGTTCCCCACCTCGATCTGGGCGCGATGCACATGAACGGCGATTTCGGGACTGTGCCAGCGCGCCTGCCCGACCTCGCGCCGTGCCTGTCGCACGTCCACGTCAGCGAGCCCGACCTCGCCCCCGCGCCCGCCGATCCCGCTGCGCTCGCCCCGGTGCTGGCAGGCCTGCAAGCCGCCGGATATGCCCGCGCCGTCTCGATCGAGATGAAGCGCGCGCCCGAGGGCCTGGCCGCCGTCCGCCGTGCGGTCGCGGCGCTTGCCGCGGCGCGTGACGCCATGGAGGCCGCCCATGCGTGAGCCCGACGCAGGCACTTTCCGCAAACCGCGCGAGGACGTGGTGGTCTCGGTGTGCTTCTCCGAGCTTGCCGCAGGCCCTGCCACCTTCGCCGCGATCCGCGACCTCGCGGTCAGGCTTGATGGTGCCTACCGCTTCCGCGAGATCATCCTTGTCGTCGACGACACCCAGCGCGCGGGCTTTCTCGACCTCGTCCGCGAGGTGCCCAACACCCGCCTGTTCGTGGTCCGCCGCGGCACCGAATATTACGACCGCCGCGTGATCGCAGCCGAGGAGGCCATCGGCGACCTCGTCATCCTCGGCAATCTCGAGGAGATCGCTGCGCTCGACGTGCTCGCCTTCCTCGATTTCGCGGAAGCCGAGAACGCGGTGACGATGGCCTTCCGCCCGGCGCGGCGCCCGTTCAAGCGGCTGCTCGCCTGGCCCTTCATCGCGCTCGGCAAGCTCGCCGGGTTCAATGTCGACCCGAGCGAGTTCCAGTCGATCGCGGTGCCGCGCACGCTCTTGAACCTCCTCCTCGCGCATGACGAGCCGCGCCTCGCGCTGCGCTTCCCCCCGCGCGATCCGCGCCTGCCGCGCGAGTGGTTCCGCACCGCGGTCAATGTCGAGGGCCGCACCGCCTTTACGGGCATCGGGCGCAGGCTGGCGCTGCTCCAGACGCTGCTGGTCTACCTTACGCCGACCTTGCTGACCCTGGTGGCGGTGTCCTCGGGCGTGCTGACGCTGGTGGGCCTTGCCTATGCCGGGTGGATCGTGGGCGCGGTCCTGCTGGTCGACAGCCTTGCGCCGGGCTGGCTGACGACCAACGCGATGCTGGCGGTGAGCGCGGTGTTCATGGGCTTCTCGACCCTCGGCCTCAGCCTCGGCCTGCAACACCTGCTCAAGCAGCAACGCCGGCTCAAGGCCGATCTGGTGCCCGAGGAGGTCAACCGCATCGACCTGTTCCAGCAGGTCGCCTTCGATCTCAACGTGGTGCTGGAGAGCGAGGCGCCGGCTCCGCCTGCGGAGGGATGATGGCGGGGGAGCGCACCTCCTACGAATACATCGTCATCGGCGGCGGCTTCTACGGCTGCTGCCTGGCGCTGTATCTGCGCTCGATTTCGTCGCGCGTGCTGCTGGTGGAGGCAGGCGAGGCGCTGATGAGCCGCGCCTCGCGGGTCAACCAGGCGCGGGTGCACACCGGCTTTCACTACCCGCGCTCTGCGGCGACGGCGGTGAAATCGATGCTGCTCCATCGCCGCTTCCTAGCCGATTTCCCCGAAGCCGTGGTCGGCGATTTCCAGATGCTCTACGCCATCGCGCGGCGGCGTTCGAAGGTGACGGCAAAGAAATTCCACCGCATGTTCCGCGACATGGGCGCGCCCATTCAAGTGGCCAGCCCCGCCCACCGCGCGCTGTTCGATCCTGACAGGGTCGAGGAGGTCTTTGCCTGCCACGAGGTCGCCTTCGATCACAAGATCCTCGGCCGTCTGGTCGGCGAGCGGCTGGCCGCGGCGGGGATCGACGTGCGTTTGGCGACCGAAGTGGTGGGTCTGGAAGACCGCCGCAGCGGCGTGGTGGCGCGGCTGTCCGACGGCAGTGAAGTCACCGCGCGCTACGCCTTCAACAGCACCTATTCCCAGATCAACGCGGTGCTGGCCAAGGCCGGACTTCCCCCGGCGCGCCTCAAGCACGAAATCGCCGAACTCGCCCTGATCGAGCCCCCGCGCGAGCTCGAACGCCTTGGCGTCACCGTGATGGACGGGCCGTTCTTCTCGGCCATGCCCTATCCCGCCGAGCGGCTCTATTCGCTCACCCACGTGCGCTACACGCCCCATGACAGCTGGGCCGACAATGCCGCGGCGCGCGATCCCTACTGGCATTTCGCCGCGCTGGAGCCCGAGAGCCGCTTTGTCTTCATGCAGCGCGACGCGCAGTTCTACCTGCCGTGCATGGCGGGAGCGGAATACAAACGCTCGATCTACGAAGTGAAGACCCTCCTCATCAAGAACGAGGGCGATGACGGGCGGCCGATCCTCTACCACCGCAGGCCCGAGACGAGCCGGGTGATCTCGGTGCTGGGCGGCAAGATCGACAATATCTACGACCTGTTCGAGGCAGTGAAGGACAGCGGCGGCGAGTTCGCCGTGCTCGATCCCGCGCATGTGTTCGGGCGCGTCCATGCCTGAGGTTCTCCGGCCGAGAGGGCGCTCGCGCGGCTTTGCCGCTCTCGCGGGGGTGTTCGTGGTGCTCGCCGCTCTGCGCGGGGTTTGGCTGCTGCACGCGCACAGCCTCAATTCGCTCGACGGCGCGCTCCAGACCTGGTTCGCGCTCGACCATTTCGCGCGCGGCGAGCAGTTGGGGACGGCGTTCCAGTCCTATCTCGGGATCACGATGGTGCTGGCGCTGCTGCCGGTGTTTGTGGCGGGCGGCAAGACGCTGTTCGCCTCGACGCTGGCGGCCTACACGATGGTGCTGCTGGGGGCCTTTGCTTGCGTTTACGCCTGCGCGTGGCTGATCCGCCCGATCCCGCCCCGCGCGCGCTGGCAGGCGGCGCTGGTGCTGCTGGCGCTGTTCTATTGTGCCGGGCCGCTGGCTGGGCAGACGGCGGGGGTGGTCTGGCCTGCGACACTCGACCCGGGCGTTTCGCTCAGGCCCCTGCGCGGGGCGCTGCCGTTCTTCGTGCTCCCGTTCTTCGTGGTGCTGGTGCGGCGGGTGTGGCTGGAGGGCCGCGCGCTCGCCGGAGGCCTGCCGCTCGGGCTGGTCGCGGGGGCGGGGCTCCTGTGGTCGAACGATGCCGGGATTCCGCTGGTCATCGCGCTGACGGGCGCACTGGTGCTGGCGCTGTGGGAGCGGCCCGTGCTGCTGGCGAAGACCCTCGCGGGCTTTGCGCTCGGCGTCATGGCGTCGGCCGGCGCGATCCTGCTGGCGGTGACCCACGGCGCGCCGGGGCCGTGGCTCCGATACAATTTCCGCGACGTTGCCGCCGACCAGTTCTGGTTCTTCGCCCCGTGGGATCGAGACACGCGCATCCTCTCGCCCGTCGACCTGCCGCAGATCCTCGTCCATGCCGATCCGCTGGCGGCGCTCGGGCTGGTGGTGCTGGCGGTCTGCCTCGGCTTCGCGGCGGTGCAGCGCCTGCGCCGCCGCAGTGCGCCGGTGCGGGGAAGCGCCTTCCTGTTCGTCGGCGCGAGCGTGCTCGGCACGGCCTTGGTGCCGCAGATCGGCGGGCATGTCGGGGCGGAGTACAACGGCATCACCTTCGTGCTTGCCGCTTGCGCGCCGCTGATCGCCCTGCCTGCGGGGGTGTGGCGGCGGGCGAGGGGCGGGCTTGCAAGGCTGCCGAGGGCGAGACCCTCTGCGCTGGCGGGCCTCACCGCGCTCGCCATGATCGCGGCTGAGGGAGTGCACCTCTTTGCCGCGTGGTCGGTCACCGACCGCACCCGCTATGACCCGGCGCTGGGCTTCTACGTGACGCCTGAGTATGCCGCAGACCTCGCCGCGATGCGCAAACTTGCGGCGGGGTGGGATAAGGCTGGCGTCCCGCAGAGCCGCCGTCTGCTATCGGTCTACACCTCCCCGCTCGACATCGCTGCAGGGGTGCAGAGCCCCGCCGATGTCGGCTCGCTGATCCATGCATTGGGGCCGGGCAAGCGCGCCGCCTTTACCGCGCTGGTCGAACACAGGGATGTCGCCGCCGTCACCACCATCGCGCCCGATTACAGCGGGTGGGAGGGGTGGCTGACCCGCGCCAACTGGCCCGTCTTCCGGGCGCTCCGGGAGAACTACGCGCCCATCGCCCGCAATGACCAGCAAGTGCTGTGGGTGCGCAACCAGGCCGCTGCCGCCGCCCCCGCTCTCGCCGACTGCCGTGTCGCGGAGCGCGAGGCGGGGCGGCGGGTGCTCGAAATCACCGCTGGCGCGCCGGGCCTCGCCTCGGTGAGCGTCACCCGTGAGCCGCCGTTCGCCACGGGCCGCGGGGCGATGCTGACCGTGGTCGAGGACTCCCCCGACACCGGTGACACCGCCGACCGCTGGGCCGGTTTCCCGCGCTACGGCATCGCCAATGTCGCGGCGCTCGCGCTGATGGCCCCCGTCGCGCCGGGCCGCGCCACCCGCCTGACGCTGGAGACGCTCGACGGCTC
This sequence comes from Erythrobacter donghaensis, assembly GCF_001557325.1. GTDB lineage: Bacteria > Pseudomonadota > Alphaproteobacteria > Sphingomonadales > Sphingomonadaceae > Erythrobacter > Erythrobacter donghaensis_B. The sequence goes on along the minus strand of NZ_LSJS01000044.1, from coordinate 19,652 downwards.
CGCGATCGGCGGGGCGCGCTGCACCGCCGAGGTGCTCCCCGAAATCGATTTCGCCGCTCTCCCCCCGCTCCCCGAGGGCATTGCCCGCTATCTGGGAGGCGCCCGATGAGCGAGCTGGTCCGCTTCTTCGCGGTGACGGTGCTGGGGGTGATCCTCGACCTCGCCATCGCCTTCGCGCTCCACCACTGGGCCGGGGTGCCGCTGTGGCTCGCGGCAGCGACCGGCTTTGCGCTGGCGGCCTCGGCGAATTACGTCATCCACGAGACGTGGAGTTTCCGCTCCGGTCCGCTCTCGGCGCGGAGGGCAACGCTTTACGGCGCGGTGGCGCTGGCGACGCTGGCGGTGCGCGTGGGGATCGTGGCCATGCTCGAACGGGCGCTGCCCGGGGCGTGGCCGTTGGCGATCCTTGTCGCAGGGGCAGGTGGGTCCTTCGTCGTCAACTTCGCGCTCTCCAAGTGGGTGGTCTTCGCCGCGCCTGCGGGAGAGACGCCATGACCGTGCAGCCGCCCCCGATCCTCGACGATACCGCGTGGGAGGTGCCCGCGCACGAAGTGGCACTCTACGCCCCGCGCCAGCACCGCCATGCGCTGGTCATCCCCGTCATCAACGAGGGGACACGCATCCGCGGCCAGCTCCGCCGGATCGCCGCCGCGGGCCTGCCGGTCGACGTGGTTATCGCCGACGGGGGATCGACCGATGGCTCGCTCGACGCAGACTTCATGCGCGCAGTCGGCGTGCGCGCGGTGCTGACCAGGACCGGGCCCGGCAAGCTCTCCGCCCAGTTGCGCATGGCCTATGCCTGGTGCCTCAGGCAGGGCTATGCCGGGATCGTCACCATCGACGGCAATGGCAAGGACGGGGTCGCGGCGGTGGCCGAGATGGTCGCGAAGCTCGAGGAGGGTTGCGACTACGTCCAGGGCTCGCGCTACCTGCCCGGCGGGGCGGCGGAGAACACCCCGCTCGAGCGCACCATCGCCAACCGGGCGATCCACGCGCCGATGCTGAGCCTCGCCGGGCGGCACTGGTTCACCGACACAACCAACGGCTTTCGCGCCTATTCCGCGCGCTACCTGCTCCACCCCGATGTGCAGCCGTTCCGCGAGGTGTTCTCGGTCTACAACCTGCTGTTCTACCTGACGGTGCGCGCCGGGCAGCTCGGGCTCAGGGTCGCGCATGTGCCGGTCGAGCGGCGCTATCCGGACGATGGCAAGGTGCCGACCAAGATCGGCGGGTTTGCCTCGAAGCTGGCGCTGCTGAAGGAGACCTTCGTCGCGGCCACCGGGGGCTACACCCCCGATGCTGCCGTCCCGAGAGCCGGGTGGCGCGCGCCGGTGGCGGTGCTTGCCGCGCTGCTTCTGGCGCTGCTGTGGAAGGTGGTCGCCGCGCCGCCCTACTCGCCCGATTCCTGGGCGCTGTGGGAGCTGTCGCAGACGGTGTTCGGCGGCGATTTCTACCGCTTCACCCATTGGCGCAGTTACGCCAGCGACCTGCCCTATTCGGCGAGTTTCCCGCCGCTCACCCCGGCGCTGATCGCGCTGGCCGACGCGCTGCTGGGCACCGGCCCGCGGACCGGGCTTTACCTCGCCTTTGCCGCCTTCGCGGGCTTCGCGCTGGTCTCGGAGGCCATCGCGCGGCGGGTGACGGGGGCGGCGTGGCTCGGCCTCGGCGCGGCGCTGGTGCTGCTCACCGGGCCGGACATGCTGCTGATCGAGATGCAGGCGGGGCGCACGATCCCGCTGCAATTGCTGCTTTACGGGCTGCTGCTGCTGGGGCTGGTGCGGGGCGCGGGGATCACCCTCGCGGGCGCGGCGGCGATCGGACTGATCGCGGGGCTGGCGGTGCTCAACCGCTTCGACGCCGTGCTGCTGCCTTTGCCGGTGGCGCTTGCAGTCGCCTGGCTGACCCGCTCTCCGGCGAAGGGCCTGACGGCGCTGGCCGCCGCGCTGGTCGCGGTCTTGCCTTGGATCGCCTGGTCGCTGGCGACCCTCGGCACGCCGTTCGCGACCGACAATGCCGGGACCGCGACCGCGCTCGACCCGCGCGCCTATGTCACCGACTGGTGGCCGACCCCGCAGCCGAGCCTCGCCGACGATCCGCTGGCGTGGGGCGGCAAGGTGGCAGGGAACCTCGGGCGACTGGCCTACGTCGCGGCGGGGCTGGCGGCGAGCCCGCTCGGGCTCGTGGCGGCGGTGTTCCTCGCCCTGCCCGCCGCGCTGGCATGGCTGTGCCGCACCGGGCGAGCCCCGCGCGCAGGCCTCGGCGTGCTGGCGGGGTTTGCGGTGCTCGCAGGCCTGATGCTCGGTCCGCAGGTGCTCACCGGCTATGTCGAGCAGCGCTATCTCGCCGCCGCCGTCTGGGCGGTGCTGCTGGCGGCGACGTGCTGGGGGATCGCCCGCAGCGGCGCGCTCCACCAGCGGGTGATCTTCGCCCGGGGCGCCGCAGCGATCGCCGTGCTGGCGGTGGCACTGCTCGCCCTCGCCAGCCCGAAGGCCTCGGACGCCGACGCCTTCGACGACCCCGCCGATGTCCGCGTCCTCAAGGCCTGCCTCGCCGATGCGCCCGCGGCCCGCGTGCTCGTGCTCGGCGACGACAGGTTCGCCGCGCGTGCCGGGGCGCAGGGAGGGATCGCCGCGATGATGGCGCCGCGCAATCTCGCCGAGGGGCGGCTGGGTGCAGCCGGCGCCCGCGCCTTCGCCGCCCGCTTCGGCGTCACCCATGTGCTCGCCGCCAATCCGTCCCGCGCGGCGTGGGCCCGCGAGACCTTCCCTGGCACCCCCGTCCCGGGGTGCCCGCTCGCGCTCTTGCGCCTCAGCCGCTGAGTACCGCTGCGCTCTGGCTTGGCGCTCTGCGCAGAATGGCGTATTCTCGCACCAAGGGACGCGGCCATAGAGCCTCACGATCGAACAGGGGAACGATCCGGTGAAACAGTCGCTCATCAACCTGCTGCCGCCCGCGACGCTTGCGGCGGTGATCGCCTTCTGGGGGCTTGCGCCCGCGGCATGGGTCGAGGCGCCGTGGTCGCTGCTGGCGGTCGGCATCGGCACGCTCGCCTTCGTGCAAGCCCTCGAGCTGGTGTTCGAACGCCACGAAGGCTGGCGCATCAACGGGCGCGAGCTGGCGACCGACGTGTTCTATGTCGCCCTCAGCTTCACCGCGATCGGCTATGCCTCCGATGCGCTGATCAACTCGCCGCTCAGCGCCCTGAAAGAGAGCTGGGGCATCGCCACCCCGTGGCTCGCCGAGCTGCCCTTCCTGGTGCAGGCGATGATCCTGTTGTTCCTGTTCGAGTTCGGCCAGTACTGGATGCACCGCGCGATGCACAACTGGACGCCGCTGTGGCTGACCCATGCGCCGCATCACCACATCACCCAGCTCAACGCGGCCAAGGGCTTCGTCGGCAACCCGATCGAGCTGTTCCTGATCTCGATCGGGATCACCGCGCTGCTCGACGTGGACCTCAACGCCCTGTTCGCCAGCATCACCGCCGGCGGCGTGATCGCGACCTATGCCCACGCCAATGTCAGCGCCAACCCGCCGATCTGGTACGGCTTCTTCTTCACCACGATCCGCAACCACTCATTGCACCACACCGCGACGAGCTACGAGGACACGCGCTGCAACTACGGCAACAGCGTGATCTTCTGGGACCGCGTGTTCGGCACCTACAAGGACGGCGAGAGCGCGATCGTCGGGCAGGATGACAGGAAGCGGCTGTCGATCAAGGAACAGTGGCTCTTCCCGCTGCGGCCGTTCATGGAGAAGAAGCAGGCGGCTGAGGGGTAGGGGTGTCCGCTTTCGGGTGACTGGCTTTCAGCCGGGAAAGACCGAAGGTGGGTGGAAACCGGAATGGCAGGAAACAGCATTTGCTTAATTCGGCGGACACTCGCCCTGAAGGTTAAGCGCAGGCCAGCATCTCCAGTTGTTGCGAACGCTATGATGACCATCGTAGCGCTTCTCGCGTAGAGATTGAGGGGAGGCCTGAACAGCTCTGTTCTATCCGGTCATCGAGGATTGAACGACCATTTCTGTCGTGATGGGGTTGTAGGAATCGCGGCATGACGCAAACACGCACCCGCCGTTTCGGCCTCTCCAAATCGAAAATCACAGCCTTCGAGCAATGCCCCAAGCGGCTGTGGCTGGCGACCCATCGTCCCGAACTCGCCGAGCAGGATGCGGGCGCCGAGGCGCGCTTTGCGACCGGCAATGACGTGGGGGCGATCGCCTGCGCGCTCCATCCGGGCGGCTTCATGGTCGATGCGCCGAACCTGACGGCAGCGCTGGCCACGACCGCATCGCTTATCGCAGGGGGCCATCCGGGTCCGATCTTCGAGGCGACCTTCGAACACGATGGCGTGCTGGTGCGGGTTGATGTGCTCGATAAGCTCGAAGGCGGAAGCTGGGCAGCGGCCGAGGTCAAGAGCTCTGGTTCGGTCAAGGACTACCACCGCGGCGATCTCGCAACGCAGGTCTGGGTGCTGCGCGAGGCAGGCATCAATCTGCAACGCGCCAGCATCCGTCATATCGACACCAGCTTCGTGCTGACGCGCGAGGGCGATTATCGCGGGCTGTTCACCGACGCCGATCTGCTGGGCGAGCTAGAGGCGACCATCGCCACGCGCCACGCGCTGGTGGCCGAGGCGCGCGCGGTGCTCTCAGGTGCCGAACCCGAGCGCGAGATGGGAGACCACTGCGCCTCGCCTTTCCCATGCGAGTTTTCCGCCTATTGCAGCCGCCACCTGCCGCCGGGACCGGAGTGGCCGGTGACGGTGCTGCCCAATGGCGGCGGCAAGCGCTGGCTTGAAAACGGCATCGCGGACCTGCTCGATCTGTCCGAGGGCGATCTCAATGATCGCCATGCCCGCATCCTTGCCGCGACGCGCGACGGCAAGCCGTTCCACGATGCCGAAGGCGCGCGCAGGGCGATGGAGCACTGGGGCTGGCCGCGTGCCTGGCTCGACTTCGAGACGATCGCTCCGGCAATCCCGCGCTGGCTCGGCACGCGCCCATACCAGCAGATCCCGTTCCAGTTCTCGCTCCATCTCGAGCGGCGCGGCGGGCGCATGACGCACCACGAATTCCTGAGCTGCGACGGCAGCGACCCGCGCCGCGCCTGCGCTGAAGCGCTGGTCGAACACATACCCGAGGGCGCGACGATCATCGCCTACAACGCGGCGTTCGAGCGGCGGGTGCTCCGTGACCTTGCGGCGGCCTTTCCCGACCTTACCGCAAGGCTCGAAGCTATGGCCGAAGCCACGGTCGATCTGCTGCCCGTCGCCCGCAACCACTGGTATCACCGCGACCAGCGCGGCAGCTGGTCGATCAAGGCCGTGCTGCCAACCATCGCTGCCGATCTCGATTACGGCGCGCTTGAAGTAAAGTATGGGGGCGATGCGCAAACCGCGTGGCTCGAGGCTGCGGACCCGGCCTGTGACCCGCTGCGGCGCGAGGCGCTGGAAGAAGCGCTCAAGGCTTATTGCGCGCGCGATACCTGGGCGATGGTCGCCGTGGCGCGGGCTTTGGCAGGCACTGCAATGGCGTAACCAATCGATCTGCGGCTTCGGCCGTCAAGTGGATCAAGATCCCGCCATTTCCAGAACCCGTTTGACCATCGCCGATGGGTCGGCCTGAGCATTTCGCCAGTTGGCACGTCCCGGGTGAGTGAGGGTGCAGACGAAGATCCCATTTTGCGATCGATGGGCGACACTCGTCCAACCGCGCCGGTTGGTTTCCTTGAAGCAATCGCACTGCTCGTCCGCACCGAGACGTTCCCGAACCCACCACCCTGCTGTGCCACCAAGGCAAATGATGACCCGGCAACCAAGGTTCTCGATTACCGCCTCATGCACCGGCCAGCAGGCATCCAGTAACTCGCTCTTGTTTTCCTCGAGCTTGGCCTCGGTTGCACTGCGAATGAAGACGACGTTGCTCGCAGGCGTGAGGCGAAGGTCGATTTCCAGAGCTTCGGCAAGATGACGGATACGGGGCTGCATGCCATGTGCACCTGCAACCGTGCCACCCCAAACCTCGTCCACATATGACGAGTAAGGTTGAGCCTGCCTTTGCCAGTTCTCGAAATTGCGGCGGACGGTATTCTCCGGCTGCTTTTCTGGGCTTCCGCCCGGGTTCAGTCCAAGGATGTAAACCGGATGGTGCCCCTCGAATGCTGGCGGAGCGGAATAGAAGATCGCGCCCGATGCGTCGAGCACGTCCGCGGGCATCTGGAAAACAGCTTGGCTGACAGACTGCATTATACGACCCTTCTTGTTGAAACACCGCTTGTATTACTCAGAGGGGTGGCTGCGTGAAGCACAAATCGCTCGACCGATTATAGGAACGACCGTTTTTGTCGCAGCATGACCATATTCGAGGCGCATGAACCTTAAGCGCTTTCTCTCGCAGATCCCCGGTCCCCCTTCCTCCAAGCGTAGCTCCTTCGTGAGGTCGTCCGATGCGGCAGCCTTCGCCCAAGCATGGTGCACTGCCGTTGGCCAGTTGAATGGCGCGCAGCTGCGTGACCACGGTAAGCAGCTGTTCGACATATGGTTCGACTACATCTGCGGGCCGGAGCCTGTTGAGGAAGAGATTGCAACCTGGCACGACCTTGCTCCGTCCGGCTACGGGATGCTGCTGGGCGAACTGGTAGCGCGGTATCAGCCTAAGCAGCGAACGGCAGCTACACCTTTCGATCGTCGTATCGCTTGGCTTGCCGAGACGTTCGAACTCGATGTGAGAGAGCAGACAATTATCTACGCACTTGCTCGGTGCGCCATTCACGATGCCTGGCGAAAGCTGTTACATGCCTTGCCGGGCGAGGGAGCAAGGCCAACCGCGCTGAGGATTGCCTATCTGACTGGACTTCTCGCGGGCGAAATCGAAGATCGGCTTGGCGCTGGCGAGCGATTGTCACGGTGCGGGCTTATCGACAACGACAGGGACGGCGAGTTCGTAGGCACTCAGCTGTTGGAGCGCATCGCCAGGTCGAACTCGCCTCCATCACGGCTTGCGCGGCAACTGATGGCTGCGACGACGCCCGGCGACTTCGCGCTCGTCGCGCGGCGGGCGCAGCTCCTCGGCGAGACTGATCCCGCCCTAGTGGCCCGATGGCTGATCGATGAAGTTGAGGCTCGAGCAGGTCCTTCACGGACTATCGGCTTCGCTGCGTGATTTTCACGACGCGCAAGACATCTTGTTGATCTAGCGCAAGGTCTGCAACACCTACAGAGATCTCGATCAGGAACGGGGCGAGAAAACAACCATGGCACGCAATGCGAAGCTCGACCGTCTGCTGACGCTGGTCAAGGCGCTGGGAGAGAGCGCCGAAGGGCTGACCCTCGACGAGATGGCCGAGGTGATTGGCGCCAACCGCCGCACGGCTGAGCGGCTGCGCGATCTGATCCTTGTCCATTTCGATCTCGAGGAGAGCATCGACGATCGACAGAAGCGTTTCCGCATCCCCGGCGCACTACCTTCGCCGTTCACCCAGCCCAACGTGGCCGAGATCGCCGCGCTGCAATCGCTTGCAGAAACCGCAAGGCGGGCAGGCTCCGCGCAGGCCCCGCTGCTCGAAAGCCTCGCCGGCAAGGTGCAGGCGAGCCTCCGGCGCGAGGTCAAGAGCCGCATGGCCCCCGATCTCGAACCGCTCGTCAGGCTCCAGCGCCACCATGTCCCTGCCGGCCCGATGATCGAGCATGCCCCCGAAACCGTTGCCCAGATCCAGGGGGCGATGATGGCGGGAATGTGCGTTGAGTTCGATTACCTCGCCGATGGCGCGGCCGAGGCGAAGTGGCGCCGGGTCATCCCGCTCGGCCTGATCCATGGGGCGGCGAGCTATCTGGTCGGGCAGATCCCCGGACGCGATCTCGAACCCGTGCCTTACCGGCTCGATCGAATGACTGAGACGCGGGTCAGCAACCAGCCGGGCGTTCCGGGTGACGACTGGGACCTCGATGCATGGATGGGGGAAAGCTTCGGGATCTGGCGCGAGCAAGGGCACGAGATCGTCTTGCGGGTTGCCAGCGCAAGCGCAGAACGTGCCCGCCGATGGCGATTTCACCCGCATCAGCAGATCGAGGAGGATGGTAACGAGGTCGTGGTGCGCTTCCGCTCTGGCGGCCTGCGCGAGATCGCCGAGCATCTGTTCACTTGGGGAGGTGAGGTGCGGATTGAGGCGCCGGAGGAGCTGCGCGCTGTGATGCATGATCAATTGCGTTCGGCATCGCAAACCCTGAGCAGCGTGACTGGTAAAGGTCCTTCGGGATAAACCTGAGCTACGACCATTTCGGGGTCGTTTCCAGATTGGCAGCTTTCGGTCCCGGAACGCCAGAAACCGCCGCCAACCCGCAAGTGGCGCTTTCCTACTTGTCTTGTCCGTGACAGTCTCCCCGGAAGTTCTTTCCCATCGTGATGCGCGCGGCCGGAGGGTCGCAATCGGCACAAAGGCATGCCGTTCCCCTGTCCGTCCGCTTGGTGCGGAGCGGGCCAACGGATTGAATATATTTGTCAAAATCTCGCCCCGCAAAGCGGACAAGGTGTCCGCTTTGTCCGCTTTGCAGAGCTGGTGCGCGCCTATTTGAGCTTGCGGCTCGCCTCCGCCGCCTTCACCACCGCTGCATCCCACGTCACGCGGGTCTGGGTCTGGGGGTTGAAGCGGTTGTCCTCGAACTTCGCGGCCCTGGCGGCAGCGATTTCGGCTTTGGTCAGGTCAGCGCCGGGCTTGAGCGCGAAGACGTCGATCCCGCGGGTGATCTCGGTGCCGTAGAGGTGGCCCTTGTACCAGTAGACCGACCAGTAGCCGCCCAGCACCATCTGCTTGGCATCGATCGGCCCGCGGTCGAAATAGGCGATCTCCTTCGGGTTGGCGCTGTCGGTGAAGTCCATCACCGAAAGGCCGCCCTGATACCACGCCTGCGCGAACAGGTCGCGGCCCGGGACGGGGATGATCGAGCCATTGTGCGCGACGCAGTTCTCCTTGTCGCTCTGCGGCGCGGGCATCTTGTAGTGGGCACGGAACTTCAGCTTGCCGTCAACGATGTCGTAGATCGCGTTGGCGCCCCAGGTCTTGGGGTCGGAGGCCTTGCAGCGCGGCCGCCCGCCGCCGCCCCATTCGTCGGTGAAGATCACCTTGGTGCCGTCATTGTTGAAGGTCGCCGAGTGCCAGTAGGCAAAGCCGGTGTCGGTGACGACGTCGAGGCGCCTGGGGTTCAGGGGATCGGCGATGTCGAAGATGATGCCATTGCCCGAGCAGGCCCCCGCGGCGATCTTCAGCGCGGGGAAGACGGTGATGTCGTGGCACTGGTCGGTGCGCGCGGTGTTCTGCGTGTCGTCGCCGTGATCGCCGCCCTTCCACAGGCCGGCGATCTCGCCCGTTGTCTCGTCGGCGAAGACGCGCGGGGACTTGACGATGCGGGCCTTGGAGGGGTCGGCGACCGGGATCTCGATCACGTCGATCGAGAACAGCGCGGTGCGGGTGTCGCCCGGGGTGCTGCCGATGCAGCCGGCGAGCTCCTTCTCGTCGCGGATACCCGCGGTGCCAGAGTTGTAGACGATGATGCGGTTGGGATCGGCGCTGACGATGGAATGCGTGTGGCTGCCCCGGCAGGTCTGCACCGCGCCGACCTGACGCGGGGCGGCAAGGTCGGAGATGTCGAAGATCCGGAGGCCGCGGAAGCGCTCCTCGTTGATCTTGCCCGGCGCGCCCTCGAGCCCGCAGTCGATCCGCCCGCGGGTCTGCTCGACGCTCATGACGAGAAGGTTGCCGACCACCGAGACGTCGCCCTGCCCGCCGGGGCACACGACCGAGCTCTTGAGGGTGGGGATGCCGTCCGCGCCCAGCTTGTAGATGTTGAACCCGTGGTAGGAGCCCGCCACCATGACATCGCCGAAGAAGGCCATGTCGGTGTTGGCGAAATCGAGCAGCGGGGAGCGCTCGGCGAATTCGGTGAGGTCTTCCTCCTGACGCTTGGCAGGATCGGCCGCAGGGCTTTCGGTCGCTGCCGGAGCCGGGGTGGCGGCGGCGACGGCCGGAGCGGCTGCAGCCTCGGGGGCCATCGCATCAGCTTCGGCCTTGGCCGGTTCGGCTGCCCCCTCCTTCTTCTCCTTGCCCTTCTTGGGCGGCACCGGCGGGCGCAGGTCGGCGGGGTTCTCGGGATTGAAGAAGCCCGCGGGCTTGGCCAGCGTCGCGACCTTGGTCAGGCCCATGATCGCCTCGCCGGCATTGTCGAAGCCCGCCGCCAGCCCGACGCGCGGATCGGCCGAAAGCCCGGCGAGCACCTTGTCCATCTTGCCGATCTCGGCCTTCTGCTCGCTCTCGACGTCGCCCACGAACTGGAACAGCACCGGATCGGCGGCGGTGCCGTCCTCGTCGAGCAGTTCCTCCACCATGTCGATCGCGCCTTCGTGGTGGGCGATCATCAGGGTCAGGAACTGCTTGTCGAAATCGGTGCCCTTGGCCGCGGCCAGGGCCTTCAGCGCCTCGGGGCTCGCCATGCCCTTCATCATGTGGTGCAGGTGCTCGCCGTGGCCCTTCATCATCGGATCCTCGAGCGGTTCGCCGCGCTCCTTGAGCCAGGTTTGCATGAAGGCGATCTCGTCGGCCTGGCTCGCCTCGATCCGGCCGGCGATGGTCTGGAGCTCTTCGGTGTTGGTGCGCTCCTTGACCAGCTTGGCCATGTCGACCGCCTGCTGGTGGTGGACGATCATGTTCTGCATGAAGGCCACGTCGGCCGGGGTGTAGCTCGCCTGCGCGAGCTTGGTCGCTTCCTCGGCCGAGAGCGCCTTGGAGGCCTGCCCGGGCGCGCCGGGCTTCACGATCGGGACAGCCTGCGCGAAGGCAAGACCCGAAGCGGAGAGCAGCAGGGCGGCAAGGCCGGCGCGCGCGGCGCGGCGGGTGGCGGTGTCGGTCATCTCGAAAAGTCCCCTTGGATCTGGTTGACCTGCAGACTGCCCTTTGGCCGCAGGCAGTCAAGACCATGGGGAGGGCGCAAAGACCGGATTCGACGAAACCGCGATCACAGTCGAGCAACAGCTTGATGACTCCGGCTTACCGCGCCAACCGATCCCATCGCGCCGGGCGCACCGTTCGCCGCACGCGCCAGGGCGAGGGCTTGCCGCGGCGAATCGCGCACGGCTAAGTGCATCGTTAAGCCCGCCGAAACCCTGTCGGAGTAGACTTGCCCCCATGGCACGCCCCCGTTTTCTCGCCGCTCTGACCGGCCTCCTGGCCTCCTTCGCGGCGCTCGCCACCCCGGCTGCGGCGAACAGCCAGGACGAGCTGCAGGCCACCTTCGACAGCACCTTCGGCACCCAGGCGCGCAATCCGCAGAGCTTCGATGCGGTCTACGCCTCGACCTTCGAGCAGCGCATCGCCGAACTCGCCAACCCGGCGCTCGGCCGCATCGGCGTTGCTGCGGTGGACCTTGCCACGGGCGAGGAAGTCATGGTGCTGGGCGACCAACTCTTCCCGATGGCCTCGACCAGCAAGATCGCGATCGCGGCGACCTATCTCGAGATGGTCGAGCAGGGGCGCTACACGCTCACCAGCGAATTCCCGCTGCTGCTGCCGGTGCGCTCGGCGAGGTTCTCCTCGGCCAAGGCGCCGGTCCGGCCCGGGCAGTACATGCCGGCGATCGACCTCATCGAGATCATGATCACCCGCTCGTCCAACCCCGCGACCGACGCGCTGCTGGCAGCCGTCGGGGGCCCGCAGGCGGTCAACAGCTGGATGGCGCGCAAGGGGCTCGCGCCCTTCTCGCTCAACCGCGACATCGCCACGCTGGTGCGCGACGATGGCGAGTTCAATCCCGCCAACCATATCGACAGCCGCGACGCCGCCACCCCGCGCGCCATGGTGCGGCTGCTCGCCGGGCTCTATCGCGGCGAATATCTCTCGGATCAGAGCCGCCAGGTGATCCTGGGGGCGATGAGCCGCACCGTCACCGGCAAGCGCCGCATCCCCGCCAACATGCCGCTCGAGGCGCGGGTTAGCCACAAGACCGGCTCGCTCAGCAACACCTCGAGCGACATCGGCCTGATCGAATGCCCCGATGGCCGGGTGATCGCGGTCGCGATCTACGTCACCGGGCAGGGCACCAAGCTCGCCCGCGAGGAGCGCATCGCCGCGATCGCGCGCGCGCTTTATGATGGCTTTGCGGTGAAGGCCCAGCAGGACCCCACCCGCAACTGGGCGAGCGCGCCCTACGCCACCGGGGGCTGAGCCCTCAACCGGCCGGACAGCAAAAAGGGCGGCGCCTCGCGGCGGCCGCCCTTCACATTTGTTCGAGCCGGAGCCCGGCGGCGCTTACTCGGCGCCGGCTTCCTCGGCCTGGTCGACCACGCTCAGCGCGTCGTCGCCCACTTCCTCGGTGGTCTTCTCGGCCTGATCGGCGGCTTCGGCGGCGGCCTGCTGGGTTTCTTCGGGCGTTTCGACCGCAGCGCTTTCGATCGCGGCACCTTCATCGGCGCTGGCTTCGGCCTGCTCGTCCATCGCCTCGACCGTTTCGTCGGTCTCGGTCTCTGTGTTGCCGCCGCAAGCCGAAAGGCCGAGCGCGGCGGTGGCGATGGCGGCGGCGAGGATGATCTTGCGCATGGCGTGTGGTCCTTTGTCCTGCGAATGGCACGCGCCCCCTCCTGAGACGCGCCGACCGGTGTTCTGGTGATCCGGTTCGAGAGCGAATCTAGGACGCGCGGGCCTCGCTTACAAGGCACTTTCGCCGCAATCCTGCCACATTCTCCCGCCGCGTTCCGCCGCAAGCCGCGGCGCGCCGAGCCCCCTACCCGCAGGCTTCCGCGCCTGCTAGCAGGCAGCCATGGCCGAAAAGCAGCACCTCTATCTCGTCGACGGGTCGTCCTACATCTTCCGGGCCTATCACCGCCTGCCCCCGCTGACGAACCCCGAGGGGACTCCGGTGGGCGCGGTCTATGGCTACACCACGATGCTGTGGAAGCTGGCCGCCGATCTCGACGCGGCTGACGGCCCGACGCATCTGGCGGTGATCCTCGATGCCGGATCGGTGAGCTTCCGCAACGAAATCTACGAACACTACAAGGCCAACCGCCCCGAACCGCCCGAGGACCTGCGCCCGCAATTCCCGCTGATCCGCGACGCCACCCGCGCCTTCAGCCTGCCCTGCATCGAGGTCGAGGGGCTGGAGGCCGACGATCTCATCGCCACCTATGCCCGCCGCGCGCAGGAGCGGGGATGGGATGTCACCATCGTTTCCTCCGACAAGGACCTGATGCAGCTGATCGGGGAACGGGACGGCGCGCGGATCGACATGCTCGACACGATGAAGAACCAGCGCATCTGGCTCGCGGAAGTCGAGGAGAAGTTCGGTGTCGGCCCCGAGCTGGTCGGCGACGTGCTCGCGCTGATGGGCGATTCGGTCGACAATGTGCCGGGCATTTTCGGAATTGGCCCCAAGACGGCCTCCAAGCTGATTGCGGAACACGGCTCCTTGACCGCTGCGCTGGACAGCGCCCCTTCGATGAAGCCCTCCAAGCTGCGCGACCGCCTGATCGAAGGGCGCGGCGATGCCGAGCTGTCGAAGATCCTTGTGACGCTGAAGGAGGATTGCGACCTCCCCCAGCCGCTCGAGGAGATGGTGCTCGGCCCCGTCCCGCCCGCGCCGCTCGCCGCCTTCCTGACGCAGCACGGTTTCACCTCGCTGCTGCGGCGGCTGGATGCGGGGGCGGGCAGCCCTTCGCCCTCGGTGCAGCTGAACCCCGCCAAGCCGACCACCGCCAGCGCCGCCGCACCGGCTCCGGGCGAGGGCAACCGCCAGCCGCTCCCCGACATGCCGCCGGTCGATCACGCCGCCTACGAGACGGTGCAGACGCTCGAACGCCTCACCGCATGGGTAACCCGCGCCCGTGCCGCGCAGGCCGTGGCGGTCGATACCGAGACCACCTCATTGGATGCGATGCGCGCCGATCTGGTCGGGGTGAGCCTCGCCCTCGGCCCGAACGATGCCTGTTACATCCCGCTCGGCCACGGCGGCTCGGACATGTTCGCACAGAAACCCGAGCAGGTGCCTATGGCCGAGGCGATCGCCGCGCTGAAGCCGCTGCTCGAGGACGAGAGCGTCCTCAAGATCTTCCACAACGGCAAGTATGATCTCAACATCCTCGCCCGCGCCGGCATCGCCGTCGCCCCCATCGACGACACGATGGTGATCAGCTTCAACCTCGACGCCGGGCGCGGCGAGGAAGGGATCGGCGGCGGGCACGGCATGGACGAACTGTGCCAGCGCCATCTCGATCACACCGCGATCGCCTTCAAGGACCTGTGCGGCACCGGCAAGAAGGCGATCGGCTTCAACGAGGTGCCGCTCGACCGCGCCACCCACTACGCCGCCGAAGATGCCGACATCACCTGGCGGCTTCACGCGATGCTCAAGCCCCGGTTGTCGGTCGAGGGCGGCAGCCGCGTCTACGAGCGCGTCGACCGCCCGCTGATCCCGGTGGTCGCCGGGATGGAGCGCGAGGGCATCAAGGTCGACCGGGCGCGGCTGGCGAAGCTGTCGGAAGAATTCTCGCACGAGATCGCCCGGCTCGAGGGCGAGATCCACGCTGTCGCCGGGCAGGAATTCACTGTCGGCAGCCCCAAGCAGCTCGGAGAGATCCTGTTCGACAAGCTCGGCTACAAGGGCGGGAAGAAGGGCAAGACCGGGCAATATTCGACCGACGTCTCGGTGCTGGAAAAGCTCGCCGCCGAGGGCGCGCCGATTGCGCGGCTGGTGCTGGAATGGCGGCAACTGGCGAAGCTCAAGTCGACCTATACCGACGCGCTTCAGGCCGCGATCAATCCCGAGACCGGGCGAGTGCACACCAGCTACAGCCTCGTCGGCGCGCAGACCGGGCGGCTGTCCTCGACCGACCCGAATCTTCAGAACATCCCGATCCGCACCGCCATCGGCCGCCAGATCCGCGAGGCCTTCGTGCCGGAGGAGGGCAATGTCCTGCTCGCGGCGGACTATTCGCAGATCGAATTGCGGCTCGCGGCGCACATGGCCGATGTCGCCAGCCTCAAGGAGGCCTTCGCGAACGGCGAGGACATCCACGCCCGCACCGCGCGCGAGATGTTCGGCGAGGTCACCCGCGACACCCGCGGCCGGGCAAAAACCATCAACTTCGCAATACTTTACGGGATTTCGCGCTGGGGCCTCGCGGCGCGTCTGGAGGTGCCGCCCGAGGAAGCCCAGGCGATGATCGACACCTATTTCCAGCGCTTCCCGGGCATCCAGCGCTATATCCACGAAACGCTCGAGAGCGTGCGCAGCCGCGGCTATTCCGAGACGCTGTTCGGCCGCAAGACGTGGTTCCCACGGATCAACTCGAAGAACCAGGCCGAGCGGCAAGGCAGCGAGCGCGCCGCGATCAACGCCCCGATCCAGGGCACCAGCGCCGACATCATCAAGCGCGCGATGGCGCGGATGCTTCCGGCGCTGGCGGAGGCGGGTCTCCATGACGTGCGGATGCTGCTGCAGGTGCACGACGAATTGGTGTTCGAGCTTCCCGAGGCGCGGGTGGAAGCGGCGACGCCGATCATCCGGCAGGTGATGGCCGAAGCCGCGCTTCCTGCGGTGGAACTGTCGGTGCCGCTGGGGGTCGAGATCGGGACGGGGCTCAGCTGGGACGCGGCGCACTAGGCGGACAAAGCGGACACCGTGTCCGCTTTGCCTGTTCCCACCAAGAAGATGAAAAGAAGCAATAATTTCGCCCAACCTTCGAGCGGACGGACATGGGGAGCAGGGCTTGTTTGCGGTGAGGCCGCCTCCATCCGGCTTTGAGGCGCCTTGCAGAAGGCAGGCAAGATCAACGATGCGAAAGAGCGGGCCACCCCTGCCTACGCCGCATGCGCCGTGTAGGAAAGCGGCCTCCCGCCCGGCTCAATCGTGCTTCTTCTCCCGCGTCGGGGTCAGCATGTCGGGGGAGAGGAAGCCGATCGGCTGCACCGCCGCCGCGCGCTTCTTCAGCTCACCGCGCATCTGCTGGTATTCGCTCTCCATCTCGGGCGTGACCGTGGCACGCGAATCCTTCAATGCGGCGGCGAAATCGGAGGCTGCGACCGTGCTGACATCGCCCCCCACGCGGCGCAGCGCGGCAAGGCCGGCGCGGCGCACGAGGTCTTCGAGGTCGGCGCCGGTGAAACGCTCGGTCTCGGCCGCGAGGCTCGCCAGATCGACGTCCTCGGCGAGCGGCATCTTGGCGGTGTGGATGCCGAGGATGTGCTGCCGCCCCGCCTCGTCGGGGGTTCCGACATAGACCAGTTCGTCAAAGCGGCCCGGACGCAGCAGCGCGGGGTCGACCAGTGTCGGGCGGTTGGTCGCGCCGATCACCACCACCGATTGCAGTTCCTCGAGCCCGTCCATCTCGGCGAGGATGGTGTTGACCACGCGGCCCGTGACCTGCGGCTCGCCCTGTCCCGAACCGCGTGCGGGCACGAGGCTGTCGATCTCGTCGATGAACACCACGCAGGGCGCCACCGCACGGGCGCGGGCGAAGAGCCTGGCGATCTGCTGCTCGCTCTCCCCGTACCACTTCGAGAGCAGGTCGGATGACTTCATCGAGATGAAATTCGCCTCGGCCTCCTTGGCGACGGCCTTGGCGAGCAGCGTCTTGCCGGTGCCCGGCGGGCCATAGAGCAGGAAACCCTTGGCCGGACGGATGCCGAGGCGGCGGAAGGCCTCGGGGTTTTTCAGAGGAAGCTCGATCCCCTCCTTCAGCTTGTCGACCGATTCGCCCGCGCCGCCGATGTCGTCCCAGCCCACGTTCGGAACCTGCACCATCACCTCGCGCATCGCGCTCGGCTGGACGCGCTTCAGCGCGGCGAGGAAATCGTCGCGGCTGACGCACAGGTCCTCGAGCACCTCGGGCGGGATCGTGCGCTCGTCGAGATCGAGGCGCGGCATGATCCGGCGCACCGCCTCGATCGCGGCCTCGCGGGCGAGCGCGGCGATGTCCGCGCCGACAAAGCCGTGGGTGACGCGCGCGAGCTCGTCGAGGTCGACCGCGCTCTCGAGCGGCATCCCGCGGGTGTGGATGGCGAGGATCTCGCGCCGCCCGCGCTGGTCGGGCACGCCGATCACGATCTCGCGGTCGAAGCGGCCCGGACGGCGCAGCGCCTCGTCGATCGCGTCGGGCCGGTTGGTGGCGGCGATCACGACGAGATTGGCGCGCTTCTCCAGCCCGTCCATCAGGGTCAGCAGCTGGGCGACGAGCCGCTTCTCGGCCTCGCCGGGCACCTGGGTCCGCTTGGGGGCGATCGAATCGATCTCGTCGATGAAGATGATCGCGGGGCTGGCGCGGGTCGCCTCCTCGAAGACTTCCCTCAGGCGCTTTTCGGATTCGCCATAGCCCGAGCCCATGATCTCGGGGCCGTTGATGGTGAAGAATTCCGCGTCGCTCTCGTTGGCGACCGCCTGCGCGAGGCGGGTCTTGCCGGTGCCCGGCGGGCCGTGCAGCAGCACGCCCTTGGGCGGCTCGACCCCGAGACGGATGAACAGCTCGGGGTAGCGCAGGGGCAGTTCGACCATCTCGCGCAGCGCGCGGATGGTCTCCTCCATCCCGCCGACATCGTCATAGTTGACCACGGCGCGGCCATCGCGCGGGTCCTCGAATTCGGCGCGCAGCTCGACCTCGGTGTTCTCGTCGATGTGGACGAGGCCCTTGGGGCTGGTCGAGGCGACGGTGAGGCGGATCTGGGTCAGGGCATAGGCCGGCGCGCGCAGCAGCTGGCGCACGTCGGCGGGCATGTTCTGCACCGGCTGCTGGCCGGTGGTGGCGACGAGATCGCCCGCCACGAGGGGCCTGCGGAAGAAGTTGCGCTTCAGCGCCTGGGTCGGCCCCTGGAGGCGCATCTCGCGCTGGGCGGGGGCGAAGACCACGCGGGTGGCGGGGCGCGATTCGCCGCGGGCGATCTCGACATGCTCGCCCGATCCCCCTTGCGCATTGGCGCGCTGGAGGCCGTCCAAACGCACCACGTCGAGCGCGTCGTCCTCGGGATAGGCGGCCATGGCGATCGCGGCGGTGACGCGCTTGCCGCGGATCTCGACCACGTCGCCTTCGGTGATTCCGAGCTTCTGGAAGGCGGAACGCGGCATCCGGGCGATCCCGGCACCCGATTCCTCCTGCCGCGCGGGCGCGACCTGGAGCCGGACGGTGCGGGCGGGTGCGGCGGTTTCGGCGTCGGCCATGGGCGTTCCTGTTCGAGCGGATGTGGCGACCAAGCTAGGAACGGGGGCAGATGAATGCAATCTGCGAAGGGCTGTGCAGAGCCCGGAACGCGATGGCACCGTCGTCAAAGGAAAAGGGCCCGGCCTTCACGCCTGCCGGCGGCGGGCAAGAAAAAAGCCCGGCAACGAGTGCCGGGCTTGAAAAGTTTGGGAGAGGATGCCTGAAAGGCAGCTTCCAAATGCCGTATATGAAGCGATTGTGCAAGTGCGAAAGATGCGTATGAGATTGCAAAATACGCAACTCGAGCGGGTTCTGGTGCAGATTTGTGCGCAAACTTGCAAATTTCTGCCTAAAATGGCGGCAACCGCCCAAAACCTGAGCAGAAAACCGCTTCGTGATCGTTTTGCGACGCAACATGAAAGCCGATTCGACTTCGACTCGCGCAAGGCGTGACAGCGCCTCCCGAACGCTATAATCATCGGGCTGATCCCGCCATCAGGGAACACCCTTGCGCGACACCACGAGAGGCAGTCCGTTCCGATGACCAAGCTCTACCCCGACGCCGCCAGCGCGCTCGCCGGCGTGCTGCGCGATGACATGCTGATCGCCGCCGGGGGCTTCGGCCTTTGCGGCCTGCCCGAGCGGCTGCTCGACGCGATTCGCGACGGCGGCGTCACCGGCCTCACCTTCGCCAGCAACAATGCCGGGATCGACAACGAAGGCATCGGCAAGCTGCTGCGCACCCGCCAGGTCAGGAAGATGATCTCCTCCTATGTCGGCGAAAACAAGGAGTTCGAGCGGCAGTATCTGGCGGGCGAGCTCGAGGTCGAATTTTGCCCGCAGGGCACGCTCGCCGAGCGGATGCGGGCAGGGGGCGCAGGGATCCCCGGCTTCTACACCCGCACCGGGGTCGGCACCGAAGTCGCCAAGGGCAAGGAGCA
Source organism: Erythrobacter donghaensis (assembly GCF_001557325.1). Classification (GTDB taxonomy): domain Bacteria; phylum Pseudomonadota; class Alphaproteobacteria; order Sphingomonadales; family Sphingomonadaceae; genus Erythrobacter; species Erythrobacter donghaensis_B. Next base: position 540 of record NZ_LSJS01000044.1, on the reverse strand, counting down.
CAAGGACTTCCCCGATCGCGACGGGGTGATGCAGACCTACATCCTCGAGCACGGAATCTTCGCCGACCTTGCCATCGTCAAGGCGTGGAAGGCCGACGAGACCGGAAACCTCGTGTTCCGCAAGACCGCGCGCAACTTCAACCTTCCGGCCGCAACCTGCGGGAAGATCTGCGTCGCCGAGGTCGAGGAGGTGGTGCCCGCGGGCGCGCTCGATCCCGACCAGATCCATCTGGCCGGCGTGTTCGTCAACCGCATCGTGCTCGGCGCGCCCTACGACAAGAAGATCGAGTTCCGGACCGTGCGGGAGAGGGAGGCGGCGTGATGGACAGGAGGCTTGCGGCGCTGCTCGCTTTGACGGCGGGCACGGCGCTTTCGGGCTGCGTGGCGGCGGTGATCCCGGCGATCGCGGGATCGACAATGGTCGGCTCGCGGGTCTTGAAGGACGACCAGCCGGCCGATCCGGCTGCGACCCCGACGCCGACGCCTGCGCCGACCCCGGTGGCGGCCGCGGAGCCCGCACCCACCCCCGCGCCCTCGCCC
>NZ_LSJS01000043.1 GCF_001557325.1 Erythrobacter donghaensis | reverse complement strand
GCCGCGACTTCGCTGACGGCTGCATTCTGCTCCACAATACCAAGAGCGGGAAAGCAGCCCTGGCCGAACCTTCGCGGCACTTCATGACCGAGCAAGGCGAGCTGATCAGGCGAGTTATCCTCCACCGTCCCCTGCGCCGGGAATACCACCACTTCGATGACCTTGCGGAATCGGCCTGGGAGGAAGCACCACGCCGGGCCTTCGAGAAGCTGTGGCAAAGCGAGGTTGCGGAGCTTGCCGAACGGCTCACCACAGAGACCGTGTACCTTGCAACCGGACTTCTCCTGCCGATCTGGGCGA
>NZ_LSJS01000042.1 GCF_001557325.1 Erythrobacter donghaensis | reverse complement strand
ACCGGATGCCCATGCAATAGCCGATGATCAGCATCCGGATCATCAGCTCGGGATCGACCGAGGGCCGACCGGTCGAGCTGTAAAAGGGGCGCAGATGTTCACGAATGCCCGACAGGTCAACGAACCGGTCGATCGAGCGCAGCAGGTGATCCGCCGGCACATGCCGCTCCAGGTTGAAGCTGTAGAACAGCGCCTCCTGCGCCACCGTCCGTTCGCCCATCATACGCCCGTCTCCACTTGCTTGCAGAGACATTGAATCAATACTTTAGCGCCATTGCAAGGGGGAGTTTTTCAACACAATCCACCCAACTGCCGTCATTCGATAGACTCGGCTCGGACCCTCAAAGCGGCCATCTTCAAGTACGCTTTGTGGTGCTGGTGGCCCGATGGAGCAGGCTATTCGTCGGCAGCCGGAGCAGCGGGCGCTGCTTCCGGCTCGGCAGGCGCGCCCTCGATACCTTCAACCGGCGTCACCTCGGGCTGCTCGGCGTCGAGATCGTCGCCCAGGGCCTGCACCTGGCGCGGGGCGAGAGGGGCTTGCGAATCGAGCTGTTCCAAGGGGATCATCGCGTCCGAGATCGAACCGGGGAGCACCTCGCCCGAGGCCGCGCCGCCCTGTTCGGCAGGGGCGGCGGTCTGCTGCTCGCAAGCGGCGAGCGCGAGGGGCAGGACGAGGATAAGCGCGCGTTTCATCGGCACGCCCTTTTGGCGGCGGCGTCGAGTGCGTCAAGGAAATCCGCCGAGGTGGCGATCAGCGCCTGATCCCACTCCTCGGCCGACACCATCAATCCCAGCCGCGCGAGGCTGGTCACGCCATATTCGGCGATGCCGCAGGGCACGATGCCGCCGAAGTGGCTGAGGTCGGGGTCGAGATTGACCGAGAAGCCGTGCATCGTCACCCAGCGCCGCACCCGCACGCCGATCGCGCCGATCTTGGCCTCGCTGCCGTCGATGTCCCGCGTCCAGATGCCGACGCGGCCCTCGGCGCGCCAGCTCTCGACGCCGAAGGTCTTGAGCGTCGCGATCACCCAGCCCTCGATCGCGTGGACGAAGCAGCGCACGTCCTTGCCGCGTTCGGCGAGGTTCAGCACCAGATAGCCGACCCGCTGGCCCGGTCCGTGATAGGTGTAGCGCCCGCCGCGCCCGGCCTCGACCACCTCGAAGCGCGGGTCGACCAGTTCGGCCGGGTCCGCGCTGGTGCCGGCGGTGTAGACCGGGGGATGCTCGAGCAGCCAGACGAGCTCGGCCGCCTCGCCGGCGAAGACGGCGGCGTTGCGCGCCTCCATCTCCGCCAGAGCAGCGGCATAGGGCACCTGCGCGGTCTCGCGCCGCCATTCGATCGGGATTGCCGTTCCATGGGCGGGAGCAGTGCTTGCCATGGCGAACCGGTGGGGGCATTGAGCGGCGAGATCAAGAGGCGAAATGTGCCTCGCGTCACGAAGGGATCCGCGATGCAACACCGCAAGCTCGACATGGGGACGGCCTGGACACAGGCGACCGGCCTGATGGGCGCCAACCGCGACACCATCAGCGCGATTGCGGGGCTGTTCCTCTTCCTCCCCGCGCTGGCGAGCGGGCTGCTGCTGCCCGAGCTGTCCAATCCGCCCCAGCCCGCGCCCGGGACCGATCCCGCGGTGGCGATGCGGGCGATGGTCGACCAGATCTCCGCCATCTACGCCGAGAACTGGCCGCTGCTGCTGGCGCTGACGGTGGTGCAGGTGATCGGATCGATGAGTCTGCTCGCGCTGCTGACCGATCGCGGCAACCCGACCGTGGGCGAGGCGCTGCGCACCGGGGTGCGGAGCGTGCCGAGCTATCTCGCCGCGCAGATCGTCACCGTGATCGGTGCATCGCTGGCGATCGGCCTTCCGACCGGGGTGCTCTCGGCGATGGGCGGGATGGCGGTCGGCGCGCTGGCGCTGGTGGTTGCGCTGGCGGCGATCCTCTATGTCATGATCAAGCTGTCGCTGACGGGGCCGGTGATCGCCATCGAGGGGCGGCTCAACCCCTTCGCGGCGCTCGCCCGCTCGTGGCAGCTGACCAGGGGCAACTCGCTGCGCATCGTGCTGTTCCTCGTGCTGCTGCTGGTGGTCATCGGGATCATCGCGCTGCTGGTCGGCGGCATTCTCGGCCTCGTGCTGTCCGCGATGGGGGAGACGGTCGCGCTGATCGGCGGGAGCGTGATCGATGCCCTCGTCAATACGCTGCTCGCCGTGGTGTTCCTCGTCGTGACCGTGGCGATCTACCGCCAGCTTGCCGGTGCCTCGCCCGAGCGCGAGGCGGAGCTGTTCGAGTAGCCGCCCGGCAGAGGGAGGCAGGCACGTCATGGCCGAGACCGATCCCGACCTGACCCGAACCGGCGCGCCTGCCGCCGGTAGCACCAGCGCGATCCCGCCTTCGCGCATGGCGCTGCTGTTCATGGTGATGCTGGTGACGGCCGCCGGCAACACCGCGATGCAATCGGTGATGCCCTCGATCGGCACCGCATTGAAGGTCGAGGACGTGTGGATCAGCCTCGCCTATTCGTGGTCGGCGCTGCTGTGGGTGGTGTGCGCCCCGTTCTGGGCGCGGCGGTCGGACAAGCGCGGGCGCAAGGCGATGATGGCGCTGGGGCTGGCGGGCTTCATCACCTCCTTCGTGCTGTGCGGCGCGGCGCTGTGGGCGGGGCTCTCGGGATGGATCACCGCCTTCTGGACGCTCATCCTGTTCGCCGCCGCGCGCAGCCTCTACGGCGGCTTCGGGAGCGCCGCGCCGCCCGCGGTGCAGGCCTATGTCGCCTCGCGCACGCCGAGAGCCACCCGCACCCAGGCGCTCTCGCTGATCGCCTCGAGCTTCGGGCTCGGCACGGTGATCGGCCCCGCGCTGGCACCGCTGATGGTGGTGCCGTTCCTCGGGCTGGGCCTGACCGGGCCCTTCCTCGCCTTCGCCGCCATCGGCGTGGTCGCGCTCGTCCTGCTGCGCCTGCGCCTGCCCGATGACGAGCCGCGCTTCGCCGCGCGGGGCACGCCCGCCCCCTACGCCAGCGCCTCGGGCGCCCCGGCCGATCCGGGCGAGACCAGCGAGGCCGAGGACGCCGCCGCGGCCGCCGACACCGACCCGCCCCGCCTCACCTGGCGCGACCCGCGGCTGCGCCCCTGGGTCTTCGCCGGTCTCGTCGGCGGCCACGCGCAGGCGATGGTGCAGGGCATCGCGGGCTTCCTCGTGCTCGACCGGCTGGGCCTGCGCGACACGCCTGACGCGGGCGCGGGGCCCATCGGCCTCGTCCTCATGAGCGGCGCGATCGCGACCCTGCTCGCGCAGTGGGGCCTGATCCCGCGCTTCGACCTCGGTCCGCGCGCGGCGACGCTGTGGGGCATCACCGCTGCCGCCATCGGCACCGCCATCCTCGGCGTTGCGGGCGACCTCCACCTGATCGCGCTCGGATACGCCATCGCTTCGCTGGGCTTCGGCCTGTTCCGCCCGGGCACCACCGCCGGCACCTCGCTCGCCGTCACCCGCGCCGAGCAGGGGCAGGCCTCGGGCATCGTCGCCAGCCTCACAGGCGCTTCCTACATCTACGCCCCGGCGCTCGGCGTCTGGCTCTACGGCACCTCTGACTGGCTCGGCTTCGGGCTGATCGTCGCCCTGTGCGCCGTGGTGCTGGTGCATGGGTGGCTGCGGTTGCAGTCAGACCGAACCCTCACCACCGACCGGAGCTAGAGGATCTCCAGCACCTTGTCCTGAGGGCGACACAGCCGCACCCCCTTGTCCGTCTCGACCAGCGGCCGCTCGATCAGGATAGGGTCCGCGACCATAGCCGCGAGCACCGTCGCATCGTCAGCCTCAGGCAAACCCCGCTCGACCGCGTCCGTGCCGCGCAGCCGCAACCCCTGCTGCGGCGTGATCCCGCCATCGTGGTAGAGCTGCGCCAGCTTTTCGGCCGAGGGCGGCGTCTTCAGGTACTCGACCACCGTCAGTTCCACACCCGAGAGCGCCTCGAGGATCGCCAGCGTCTTCCTCGAGGTGCCGCAGGCCGGGTTGTGCCAGATCGTCGCCTTCGTCTTCGCCATCTCACTCCCCTTCGCCCGGCACCCGCAAGGCGGGCACGGCCTTGGCCGCGTCCTCGGGGCTGATCCCCGGCGCGGGGGCGGCGCTCACCCGCTCCTGCCGCGCCGCCACGCGGCCCGCCTGCTCGATCACCTTGACGAGCCGCGGATAGACCCCGCAGCGGCACAGGTTGGGCACCGCCGCCTCGATGTCGGCCTGCGTCGGCGCCGCGTTGCGCTGGAGCAGCGCGGCGAGCGCGATCACCATCCCCGGCGTGCAATAGCCGCATTGCACCGCCTGCTGCGCCACCATCGCTTGCTGCACAGGGTGCGAGCGGTCGCGACTCAGCCCCTCGATCGTGGTGATCAGCCGTCCCTCGGCCTCCGCCAGCGTGATCGCGCAGGAGCGCAGCGCCACCCCGTCGACCAGCACCATGCACGCGCCCGAGCAGTCGCTCCCGCCCCCGCAGGCCTTGGTGCCGGTGAGGTTCATTGCCTCCCTCAGCGCGTAGAGCAGCGGCATGCGCGGATCGAGGTCGAACTCGACCGGCCGATCATTGACGGTCATGCGCGACATGGGGATGCCTTACAGGAAGTTACTGGCGCCAGCTGTCGTCGATCTTGTCGATCCGGCGCTTCCACGCCTCGAAATCGAACAGCCCCGCGCCGCCCTGACCCTGCATCACCGAGAGGTCGCGCTGGTGCACGTCGACCACCGATTGCGGCACCAGCACCGGATCGCCCATCGAAAGCGTCGCCACCTGGATCTCGCAAGCGCGCTGCAAGGCCCACATCTTGACGAACATCCCCTGGATCGTGCGGTCCATCACCACCGGGCCGTGATTGCGCAGCATCAGGATGGTGTGGTTGCCGAGATTCTGCACCAGCCGCTCGCCCTCCTCGGGGCGCACGGTGACGCCCTCGAAATCGTGATAGCCGATCTGGCCCTGGAAGTTGCAGGCGTAGAAATTGGTCGGCAGCAGCCCGTCCTTGTGGCTCGCCACGGCCATGGTCGCCGTGGTGTGGACGTGGCAGATCGCATCCGCCCGGCCGCCGAGGTGCTTGTGGAAATAGGCGTGCTGGGTGAAGCCCGCCTTGTTCACCATGTAGGGCGAGCCGCCGACATTGTTGCCTTCGACGTCGATCTTCACGAGGTTGCTCGCGGTGACTTCGCTGTAGAGCAGCCCGAAGGGGTTGATCAGGAAGGTGTCGGTTTCCCCCGGCACCTTCAGCGAGATGTGGTTGTAGATCGATTCCGACCAGCCGAGGTGGTCGAAGATGCGGTAGCAGGCGGCAAGGTCGAGCCGCGCCTGCCATTCTTCCTTGCTGCATTCGATGCCGGGTTTGAGCTGGGTTGCCATGGGCCGATCCTCTTTCCTGTTCTCGCGCATGCTATCGCACGCCGTGGGAATGCTTTGCAAGGCTCGCCCCGCCCGGCTAGGCCCATGGGCGAGCATGTCTTCCGCCGCCCCTTCGATCCCTGCGCGCCTCGTGACCGGCAGCATCCCCGGCCATCTGGTCAGCCAGACCCTGCCCGCGGTGATCGGCGTGGCGGCGATCATGTCGGTGGGGATCATCGACGCCTATTTCGTCGGCCAGCTCGGGCCTGCGCCGCTGGCGGCGATCAGCTTCATCTTCCCGGTCTCGGTCGCCGCCACCTCGCTGGGCGTCGGCGTGATGGTCGGGATCAATTCGGTGGTCGCCCGCGCGCTCGGCGAAGGCGACCTGGCGAAGGCCGCGCGCCGCGCCAATTTCGGGATCGTGTTTGCCTGCGCCTGCGGGCTGGTGATGGGCGCTGCGCTGTGGCTGGCGAGCGACGCGATCTTCGCGCTGATGAACGCACCCGCGCACCTCATGCCGCTCATCCACGCCTACATGACACCCTACGCGGCGAGCTTCCCGCTGAGCCTTGCGATCATGGGCTTCAACGGCGTGCTGCGCGGACAGGGCGAGGCCAAGCGCACCAGCACGGTCTCGATCGTCTATGCCGCGGCCAACTGGGTGCTCAACCCGATCCTGATCACCGGGGCCTTCGGGTTCGAGGGATACGGCATCGCCGGCTCGGCCTATGCGACCGGGATCGGCTGGGCAATGGGGGTGGCATGCGCCGTGTGGCTGCTGCGCGGCACCCCGCTGCCGCTCGACCTCGGCCTGCTCAGGAACTGCGACCTGATCGATCCGGCACGGGCGATCATCCGCGTCGGGCTTCCGGCGGCCTTCTCCAACGCGATCAACCCGCTCGGCCTTGCCGTGCTGACCGGCCTCGTCGCGCTCGAGGGCGAGGCGGCGGTGGCGGGCTTCGGCGCGGCGGGGCGACTTCAGAGCCTCGTGCTGGTGCCGCTGCTCGGCCTGTCGGGGGCGATCGGGGCGATCGTCGGGCAGAACTGGGGCGCGGGCCGCCAGAGCCGCGCCGCCGAGGCGGTGGCATACGCCTTCGGCTTCTGCATCGTGTGGGGGCTGCTCGTCGCCGGCACGATGATGGCGGCGGGCGCGAGCCTGGGGCGGGTGTTCACCGAGGAGCCCGCGGTGGTGCGCGAGTTCGACCTCTACCTCAAGATCGCCGCCTGGGGCTATGCGGGCTTCGGCCTCTTGATCGTCGGCAACGGGATCATGAACGCGGTCGACCGGGCGAGCTTTGCCCTCGCGCAATCGGTGACGCGGGTGTTCCTGGTGATGCTGCCGGTGGCGCTGGTGCTGCAGCCGGGGATGGGATCGGCGGCGATCTACACCGCGGAACTGGCCGCCAACCTGTTCGGCGCGGTCTCGGCGCTGGTGCTGGTGCGCTATGTCTTCGTGCGCCACGCCCGCCTCGTGGCAGCAAGGGAGGCGGGGCGCTAGGCGCTTGTTAACCAACCCTGCCGCATAGCGTGGCCGCGAAAGGGCAATAAGGGCGCGCTTACCGATGGACGACCTGCTGGCGGAATTCATCGCCGAGACCCGCGAGATGCTGGAGGCCACCGGCGGCGAACTCGTCGCCTGGGAAGCCGACCCGGCCGATCGCGCGCGGCTCGATGCGATCTTCCGCTTCGTCCATACGGTCAAGGGCAATTGCGGCTTCTTCGATTTCCCCCGCCTCGCCAGCCTCAGCCACGCCGCCGAGGACGCGCTCGCCGATTGCCGCGCCGGGCGGCGCGAGGCCGACGGGCCGCTGGTGACCGCGGTGCTCGCGATCATCGACCGGATCGCGGCGATGATCGACGCGATCGAGGCGGGCGAGGTGTTTCCCGAGGGCGGCGACGAGGCGCTGATCGCCGAGCTCGATGTTTCACGTGAAACATACGCCGAAGCGGCGCTCGCGGACGACAAGTCGAGGCCCGGTCAGGAAGTAGCCCCCCAAAACGTGCAACTACCCGCCAATGAAGAGGCCATTACCTTCGCACGCCGCGCCGATGCGCAGCGCACCATCCGCCTTCCCGTGGAACTGCTCGACCGGGTGATGAGCGGCGTTTCCGACATGGTGCTCGCGCGCAACGATCTTGCCCACCGCCTCAGGCAGGCGGGCAACCAGCCGACCATCGACGGCCCCTTCGAGCGCCTCACCACCATCCTCTCCGACGTGCGCGACGCGATCACGCGGATGCGGATGCAGCGCATCGAGACGCTGTTCGGCGCCCTGCCCCGCCTGGTGCGCGACCTCTCCGCCGAACTCGGCAAGCAGGTGATGGTCGACCTCGACGGGGGCGACGTCGAACTCGACCGCGAGATGATCGAGACCATCCGCGATCCGCTCACCCACATCATCAGGAACGCCATCGACCACGGGATCGAGAGCCCGTCCGCGCGGCTCGCGCAGGGCAAGCGCGAGATCGGCCTCCTCGCCATCGCCGCGCGGCAATCGGGCAACACCATCTCGATCGTGCTCGCCGACGACGGGCGCGGACTGGACGAGGAGCGGATCGCGGCCAAGGCGGTCGCGATGGGTCTGGTCGCGCCGCAGGACCGCGCGGGGCTGAGCCGCGACCGCGTGCTGAACCTCATCTTCGAGCCCGGCTTCTCCACCGCCGAGACCGTCAGCAACGTCTCCGGGCGCGGCGTCGGGCTGGACGTGGTGCGCCAGAACCTCGAAAAGGTCGGCGGCTCGATCAAGGTCGCCAGCGTACCCGGCGAGGGCACCACCTTCACGCTCCAGATACCCCTCACCCTCAGCATCATCGCCGGTGTGACGGTCGAGGTCGCCGGGCACCGCTTCGCGATCCCGCAAAGCTACGTGGAGGAAATCGTCCAGAGCTCGGCCCGCGCGCTCGATCTCACCCGCTTGGGCGAGACCGCGCTGGTCACCTTCCGCGGCGCGCGCGTGCCCTGCCTGATGCTCGGCGCGGTGCTCGGCCTGACCGATGGCGAGGCGGCGAAGGAGCCCACCCTCGTCATGCTGCGCCTGGCCAGCGGCGATCTCTTCGCGCTCGCGGTCGAGGGCATCCACAACAACGGCGACCTCGTGGTCAAGCCGCTCGCGCCCGCGGTGATGAAGTCGGGGCTCTATGCCGGCTCGACCCTGCTCGATGACGGCACCCCGGTGCTGCTGCTCGACGTCGCCAACATCGCCGCCCAGCACGCGCTGGTCTCCGATGCCCGCACCCGCGTGCTCGGCCCGCTCGCCGAGGAGGTGGGCCGCGCCGCCGCGCAAGCGACCCGCGCAATGCTGTTCACCGACTTCGCCGGACGCCGCTCGGCGGTGCGGCTCGAGCTGGTGCAGCGCATCGAGACCGCCCCGGTGACCGCGATCGACCGCTCCGCCGCGCGCCCGCGGGTGGTGATCGACGGACTGATCCTGCCGCTCATCGGCCTGCCCGAGGCCCCGCTCACGCAGGCCCGCGTGCGCCTGCTGCGCCTGTCGGACGGCGCGTGCGAGCTGCTCTATGCGGTGCGCGAGGTCGAGGATGCGGTCGAACTCACCGACGCCCTCACCCCCGTCCCCGAAGATCCGCTGGCCGAGGCGATCACCCTGATCGGCGGCGCGCCTGCCACCCTGATCGATGCGCACGCCCTGTTCGCCCGCCACGGCGAGGCGCCGCAGACCGCCGCGCGCCCGCGCTGCACGCTGCCCGACGGCGAATGGGCGCGCGCGATCCTTGCTCCGCTGGTCACCGCCGCAGGCTACGACATCGTCGATCCCGCCGAGGCCGGGGAGGCGGCGATCGGGATCCTGTTCGAGGACGTCTACGAGGTCGCCGAGACGCTCGGCCGCGCGCTGCCTGCGCGCGTCATCCGCCTGCGCGACCAGCCCGAGGCGCCCGCGGGTTCGCACACCATCTACCGCTACGACCGCGAGGGCCTGCTCGCCGCGCTCGCCGCCGCGGCAGCCGAGGTCGCCGCCGCCGCGCCCGCAGGAGAGGCCGCATGACCGAAAAGCTGCTCGTCATCCTCCAGATCGCCGGCCGCCGCTGCGCCCTCTCGGCGCTCGACGTGCGCTCGGTGATCGAGACCGGGGCGATCACCCCGATCCCGCGCGCGCCGGCCTGGATCGCCGGCATCACCGCGCTGCGCAGCCAGGCACTGACCGTGATCGACTGCCGCCGCGCGCTGGGATTTGCGGGCGCCGCGGCGGGCGACTGGCCCACCGACCACCGCGCTGCCGTGGTCACCGAGGGCGGCCATTCCTACGCGCTGCTGGTCGACGGGATCGAAGACATCACCACCGCCGCGGGCGAGGCCGGGCAGGTGCCCGGCGGCTTCGGCGCGGAATGGTCGCGGGTCGCAAGCGGGATGATCGAGACCATGGCCGGCCCCGCGCTGCTGATCGATCTTCCGGCCCTGCTCGCCGGGCCCGAGGCGCATCGCGCCGAAATCGAGGCGGCAGCTTAATCCAATCCTTACCAAATTGGCCTTAGTTTCGCGGCATCATTCGCAGGAACGCCCATGAAAACTTGTCTCATCGTCGATGATTCCCGCGTCATCCGCAAGGTTTCGAGACATATTCTCGAGACGCTCGGATTCGCCGTGGAGGAGGCCGAGAACGGCAAGATGGCATTGGACGCCTGCGATGCGGCCATGCCCGATGTGGTGCTGCTTGACTGGAACATGCCGGTGATGACGGGGATCGAATTCCTCGTCGCGCTGCGCCAGCGCCCGGGTGGCGACAAGCCCAAGGTGGTGTTCTGCACCACCGAGAACGACGTCGCGCACATCCGCCAGGCGATCCAGGCCGGGGCGGACGAATATGTGATGAAGCCCTTCGACCACGAGACGCTGCAGATCAAGTTGCAGCTTGTCGGGTTTGCGTGAACCGCACCGCATCCCTGCCGCCGCGCGAGCCTGACGCCGGGCGCGCGGGTCGCGCCGCCGCAGGCTCCGCCCCCGGCGGCAATCCCGCTGCCGATCGACCTGCCGAGCCCGGGGCCGATTCCGGAGCCGATCCGGGCGCGATCCGGGTGATGATCGTAGACGATTCGCTGACGGTGCGCACGATCTTCAAGCGCATGGTCGAAAGCGACCCCGCACTGGCGATCGCGGGCACCGCATCGAGCGCGGAGCGCGCGATCGCCCAGCTCGCCGAGGCCCCTGCCGATGTGGTGCTGCTCGATCTCGAGATGCCTGGCATCGGCGGGCTCGGCGCGCTGCCCGCGATCCTTGCCACCCCCGGCCGCCCGCAGGTGCTGGTGGTCTCCTCGCTGACGGTCGACGGGGCCGAACACACGCTCTCGGCGCTCCAGATGGGCGCCGCCGACACGCTGCAGAAGCCGCGTCCGGGCGGGTTCACCGAGGATTACCGCGCTGCACTGCTCGGCAAGATCCGCGCGCTCGGATCGCGCGCCGGCACCGCGCTCGCCGATCCCGAGGCGCCGCCCGCGCCCGGTGCCGCCGGGACGACGCCCTCCTTCGTGCGCCCCGCCCCCGTCCGCCGCATCCGCCGCCCCGAGGTGGTCGCGATCGGCGCCTCGACCGGCGGCATCCATGCCCTGGGCCTGATGCTGCGGCGTCTCGCGCCCGATTTCGATCTGCCGCTGGTCATCACCCAGCACCTTCCCGCCAGCTTCATGCCGGTGTTCGCGCGCCAGATCGAGGCCGCCTGCGGGCGTCCCGCCGACATTGCCGCCGAGGGTCTGATGCTCACCCCGGGCCGGATCGTGATCGCGCCCGGCCACGGCCATGTCGTGATCCGCCGCAAGGGTTCGGGCGGGCTGATGACCCGGATCAGCACCGAACCCCAGCCGAGCGGCTGCATCCCCTCGGTCGATCCGATGCTGGCGAGCCTGGCCGAGGCCTGCGAGGGCCGTGCGCTCGGCGTGATCCTGTCGGGCATGGGCCGCGACGGGGTGCTCGGCGCGGCTGCCCTCGTCGATGCGGGGGGCACGATCTATGCGCAGGACGCCGATACCAGCGCGGTGTGGGGCATGCCCGGCGCCGTCTCGCGCGCCGGGCTCGCGAGCCTCGTCGCCGCGCCCGAACGGATCGGCGATGCGGTGATGGCACAGGTCGGCGCGACCCCGCCCGCACGGGCCGCCGCCGCCCTTCCCGCCGCAGCGCTGAAATAGTCGCCCGGTCGATGGAAGCGAGCGAAGCCTCCCACCAGATCATCGCCGATCTGCTCGAAGCGCGCACCGGTCAGCACCTGACCGAAAGCCGCCGCTGGCGCGTCAATTCGGCGCTCGCGGGGATCTTCCGCCAGCACGGCATCTCCAATGTCGATCAGCTGGTGTGCCTGCTCGCCGCGCCCCCGGGCGGGCCCGAGGGCACCGACCTCGCGCAGGAGGTGGTCGAGGCGCTGCTCAACAACGAGACCTATTTCTTCCGCGACAAGCCGACCTTCGACCAGCTGCCCGGCGAGATCCTGCCCGAGCTCGCCCAGCGGCGGCGCGACACGCGGCGGCTGTCGATCTGGTCGGCGGGCTGCTCGACCGGCCAGGAGGTCTATTCGCTCGCGATGCTGTTCGCCGAACAGGCCGAGCGCTGGCACGGCTGGACGATCGACATCATCGGCACCGATGTCTCGCACCGCGCGATCCACGCGGCACGCAGCGGCATCTACAGCCAGTTCGAGGTGCAGCGCGGCCTCGGCGTCACCCAGATGCTGCGCCACTTCGACGAGACCCCGCGCGGCTGGCAGGTGCGCGGCGAGGTGCGGGGCATGGTGCGCTTCGTGCAGGGCAACCTGCTCAGCGCGCCGCACCCGGCACGCCAGCCTTTCGATCTTGTGCTGTGCCGCAACGTGCTGCTCTATTTCGACCGCCAGGTGCGCCAAGCCGCCTTCGAGCGCCTCGCGCGCGCGGTCATGCCCGATGGCTTCCTGATGCTCGGCGCGGGCGAGACCGTGGTCGGCAACACCGATCGTTTCGTGCCGGCCCAGCGCCGCGCGAGCTTCTTCGAGCCCGCCGCGAACCCCGCCGCTGCCGCGATCCGCAAGATCGCCTGAACCCGGCGCGATTTCGCCGCGCCGCGGTGCCATCGCTTTACCCTTCCTTAGCCGCTTCTGTTTAGGACGAAGGCGCAACAGCGCGAAGCCAAGCGCGCCTATCGGGAAGCTCTGTTCTTGTTCACGGCCAAGAAACCCCTGCACCTCTCCCCGGTCGGGCTGGTGCTCATCCCGATCGGGGTGGCGAGCGCCCTGACGGGGAGCCTCGGCTTTGCCATCGGTCTGAGCGGGCGCTGGACCGTGATCTCGCACTCGCCGATGCTGATCACCGCGATCCTCATCTATGCCGCCACGCTGTTCTTCCTCGGACGCAGCGGGATCGCGACGATTCGCGGGCTCGAACAGCGCGCCCATGTCGATTCGCTGACCGGCATGCCCAACCGCCATGCGCTGCACGAGGACGTCAGATTCCTGTCGCAGGGCGATGACGAGGTGGCGCTGGCGATGATCGATCTCGACAGCTTCAAGCAGGTCAACGACCACTATGGCCACGCGGTCGGCGACCAGCTGATCGAACTGTGCGGGAAGGTGCTGCGCGAGACGTGCGGCAAGGAAGTGACCTGCTACCGCCTCGGCGGCGACGAATTCGCGGCGGTGATGTCGGGCAAGGTCGCGGGCACGATCCTCGAGGGAATGTGCCGCGCGCTGCTCGAGAAGCTCGGCACCCCGCTGACCCTGGGCGGGCGCCACATCGCGGTCGGCGCGAGCATCGGCCTTGCCCGCTCGACCGCGGACCTGCGCATCCCCTCCTCGGAAATGCTGCGCCGCGCGGACGTCGCGATGGACATGTCCAAGCGCGGCGGCAAGATGCGCTGCACCTGGTTCAACGAGAGCTTCGACCGCCGCCGCGAGCGCGTGCGCGAGATCGAGGACGAGATCCGCACCGGGATCGCCGCGGGCGAATTCAGCCTCGCCTACCAGCCGCTGGTCGATGCCAATGACAAGCGCATCGTCGCGGTCGAGGCGCTGCTGCGCTGGAACCGCGGCCCGGAGCGCGATCCGCTGACCCCCAACATCTTCATTCCCGTGGCCCAGGATTCGGGGCTCATCAATCCGCTGGGCGTGTGGGTGCTGCGTCAGGCGGTGTGCGATGCGAACCGCTGGGGCGACATCACCCTGTCGGTCAACATCTCCGCCGCGCAGCTGCGCAACGCCGAATTCCCGATCAAGCTGGGCGAGGTGCTGGAGGAAACCGGCTTCCCGCCGCACCGGCTCGAGCTTGAAGTGACCGAGACCTGCCTCGTGCTCGACCCGGTGGTCGCCGAACGCACCCTCGACGTGATCCGCAGCTTCGGCGTGCGCATCGTGCTCGACGACTTCGGCACCGGCTATGCCTCGATCGGCTTCCTGCGGCGCTTCCGCTTCGAGAAGCTGAAGCTCGACCGCAGCCTCGTCGAACTCGCCGGGGTCGATGACGGCAGCCGGGCGATGATGCTGTCCTCGATCGCGCTCGCCCGCGCCCTCGACATGGGGGTCACGGCCGAGGGGGTCGAGACCGAGGAACAGGCCGAACTGGTGCGCCTTGCCGGGGCCGACCAGATCCAGGGCTGGCTCTATCACCGCGCCGTGCCCGCGGCCGAGATCGACCGGCTGATCGCCGAACAGAACGCCCACACCAAGGACGGAATGGCCGCATGAGCGCGCTTCAGGACATCGCCCTAAACCTCGACGCCGAAACCGCCGGGCAGCAGCCTGCGGCGAGCGCGGCGCCCGGCTCCCGGTTCGGCGACTGGCAGCGCTGGTTCGCGCAGCTTTCGATCGGCGGCAAGATCACGCTGTTCTTCACCGTGAACCTCGCCTTCGCGCTGCTGGCGGGGCTGTTCGTGGTGGCGGGCTATATCGAGCTCGGCCAGCGCGCCGAACATATTCGCAACACCCACGATGCCGCGCTCAAGGCCGAACGCCTGCTGGTGCAGCTGAGCGAGGGCCAGCGCCACGCCGAACTGCTGGTCGCCGACGGCGACACCGGCCGCGCCCGCACCGCCCGCGAGGCGCTCGACCGCGCCGCCGCGAGCGCCGCCGCGCTCGCCGAACGCGGGCGCGATGCGGGCATGGTCGAACAGGATCGGCTCGCGCTTATCCGCGCCGGGATCGAGGATCTCGATCGCCAGGTCACCGCCTATGCCCCCGGCGCCGCCGACAATGCCATGCGCCAGCGCCAGGCCGCCGAGATCACCGCTACCAGCAGCGCGGTGCTCGAAGCCGCCGAGGGCCTGACCGGGGCGCTCGGGAAGGAAGCGGCCGCGATGGCCGATGACGGCGCGGCGCTGATTTCGCGCCTGATGGTGATGTGGATCGGCCTCGCCACGATCCTGACGCTCGTCACCGTGTTCGCGCAGCGCTATTTCAACCGCACTGTCGGGGCCACGCTCAAGGCGATGGCCCGGCAGATGACCGCGATCGCCGCCGGGACGCGCGATGTCGCGATCAGCGGCAAGGACCGCGGCGACGAAATCGGCGAGATGGCGCGCGCCACCGAGATCTTCCACCGCGCAGGCCTCAGGCTCGAAAAGCTCAGCCGCGAACGCGAGACGCGGGCCAAGGCCGAGCTCGACGAACACGCCCGCCAGCAGGTCGTCGCCGAGGAAGCGCGGCGCGAACGCGAGCGCATGATCGCCGGGATCGCCGACCAGTTCGAACGCACCGTCGGCGAGGTCGTCACCGGGGTGGTCGCCGCCTCCAGCCAGCTGCAATCGACCGCGGCGCTGATGGCGAACACCGCCGAGGATGCCAGCAGCCGCACCGGCGAGGCCGCGAGCGCGATGCAGGAAGCCAATCTCGGCGCTGCCGCTGCCGCCGCCGCGAGCGACGAATTCGCGATGTCGATCGGCGAGATCAGCCGTCAGGCGGCCTCCTCGGCCGAGCTTGCGCGCGAGGCCAGCGTCTCGGCGCGCAAGGCCGACACCACCATCGGCGCGCTCGCCGCCAGCGCGCAGGAGGTCGGCCAGATCGTCGAGCTGATCCAGACCATCGCCCAGCGCACCAACCT
>NZ_LSJS01000041.1 GCF_001557325.1 Erythrobacter donghaensis | reverse complement strand
TTTCTGCCACCTGCTCCCCGGCCCCGAGGCGCAGCAGCTTGCCACGTGGATCGGCTGGCGCTTGCAGGGCGTGCGGGGAGGGCTGGCGGCGGGGTTGCTGTTCGTGATCCCGGGGGCGGCAATCATCCTCGCGCTGTCGGTGCTCTATGCGCTCGCCGCCAACCTCGGCTGGGTGGCGGCGCTGTTCACGGGGGTCAAGGCGGCGGTGCTGGCGATCGTGATGCAGGCGCTGCTCCGGATCGCGGGGCGCGCGCTCGATACC
>NZ_LSJS01000004.1 GCF_001557325.1 Erythrobacter donghaensis | reverse complement strand
CCGCCGAACCCCCATCCCCGACCCTTCCCCGAGGGGAAGGGAGACAATTGTTCGACAGGACGGCTTGCTGAAAGCCCACTTTATAGCCGGCGCTTGAAGTGGAAATCATAAAGACAAGTCTCACCGTCTTCGACAAACGGCGTCACGGTGACGAGTTCCCAACCTTCCTGTCCAAGAAGGTTAAGGCCGTCACCCTGCGTCATATCTTCAAGTTCGTGGCTACCCCAAACCCAGCGTCGATCTTCCTTCAGCCACGCCTCGATTCGGTATTGCCACTGGGTCTTTGTGATCACCCCAGCCCCCCCACAAACTTCTCGAACAGATAAAAGCTGTCCTGCGGCCCCGGGCTCGCCTCAGGGTGATACTGCACCGCAAAGGCCCGCTTGCCCTTGATCGCGATCCCGCAATTCGTCCCGTCGAACAGCGAGACATGGGTCTGCTCGACCCCCTCAGGCAGGCTCGCCGCGTCCACCGCAAAGCCGTGGTTCATCGAGGTGATCTCGACCAGCCCCGTGGTCTCCCCCCAGCCCTCGCCGACGCGCTGGACCGGATGGTTCGCGCCCCGATGCCCCTGGTGCATCTTGATCGTCTTCGCACCCGCGGCCAGCGCGAGCATCTGGTGGCCGAGGCAGATGCCGAACAGCGGCACGTCGGCATCGAGCAGCGCCTTGATCACCGGCACGGAGTATTCGCCGGTCGCCGCCGGATCGCCCGGGCCGTTGGAGAGGAACACGCCATCCGGAGCCAGTGCCATGATCTCGTCGAACGACGTTTTCGCGGGCACCACCGTCACCCGCGCACCCGCCTTGACCAGATTGCGGAAGATGTTGTCCTTGGAGCCGTAGTCGATCGCGACCACGTGGGGCTTGGCGTCGCCCCCCTCTTTCTTCCAAGCCGCGCGGCCATAGCCCTTGCCGAGCGTCCAGTAGCCGCCCTCCCAGCCTTCGTGCTTGTCGCGGGTGACGCGGATCGCGAGGTCCATGCCCTCGAGCCCCGGCCACTCCTGCGCGCGGCGGATCAGCGCGGGGATATCGAACTTGCCGTCCGGTGCATGGGCGATCACCGCGTTGGGCGCGCCGCTCTGGCGGATGCGGCGGGTGAGCGCGCGGGTGTCCACCCCGGCAAGGCCGATCTTGCCGTTCCTCGCCATCCACTCGGCGAAGCGCTCGACGCTGCGGAAGTTGGAGGGCTCGGTCACATCCTCGCGCACCACGCAGCCGACCGCGCCTTCCACGCGGCTCTCCACGTCCTCGCCGTTCGCGCCGACATTGCCGATATGCGGGAAGGTGAAGGTGACGATCTGCGCGGCGTAGGAGGGATCGGTCATCACCTCCTGATAGCCGGTCATCGCGGTGTTGAAGCACACCTCGCCCACCGCCGATCCGGCCGCGCCGAAACCCCGGCCCCACACCAGGGTGCCGTCGGCCAGCACCAGCACGCCGGTTGCGCCGGGAGGTTGCGCGCGAAGAGATGCGGGGTCGGCCATGGGGCGCTCCGTTACAGTTGATCCGGCGATGGTGCTAAGTTTTGCCCGCTAGGCCCCTCGCCCCCCCGCGTCAACCTAGGCTTGGCGCTGAATTTGCGTTAGGGGCGCAGCGCGATTGATCGCTTCCACAGGAATGACCGAAAAAATGATCCGTGACGATATCAAGGCCGCCACCATTGCCGCGATGAAGGCGGGCGAGAAGGACCGCACCGCCGCTCTCCGCCAGATCAGTGCCAAGATCAAGGACCGCGACATCGAGGAGCGCACCGCCGCGCAGCCGGTCGCCGATGACGATGTGCTGGTGACGAGCGTGCTTCAGAAGATGGCCAAGCAGCGCCGCGAATCGATCGAGATGTATGATGCGGGCGGCCGGGTGGAGCTGGCGGCGGTCGAGCGCGCGGAGCTTGCCGTGATCGAGGAATTCCTGCCGCAGATGATGGACGAGGCCGCGACGAAGGCTGCGATCGAGGCGATCAAGGCCGATCTGGGCGCGTCCACCATGAAGGACATGGGCGCGGTGATGACCGAACTGCGCGCCCGCCACGGCGCGGTGCTCGACGGAAAGCTCGCGAGCGGGCTGGTCAAGGCGGCGCTTTCGTAACCTTTCCCGTCACCCCGTGCTTGACACGGGGCTTGGCTTTTCTTGTTCGCGTGCCCGCCTCCGCGGGCACGTCCTCGGCGAGTTTCCGTCGCTTCGCGCCGGATCGCCTGCGGCTCGCGCGCGTGCGCTCGCTGCCCGTCCGTTGGCGGGTCGAGCAGTGCATATCGCGAGGGTTGTCGTTGTATCCACACGGGGTGCACAACCCCCTTTGCCGCGCGCCTCGACACGAACGGGGTTGGCAGGCAGTAGAGACCCCATGGCGATCACCCCGCAATGGAAAGACGAGCTGCGTGCGCGGATCACGCTCTCGACGCTCGTCCAGCGCTCGGTGAAACTCACCCGGGCGGGGCGCGAGTGGAAGGGGTGCTGCCCGTTCCACGAGGAGAAGACGCCGAGCTTCTACGTCAACGACCAGAAGCAGTTCTACCACTGTTTCGGCTGCGGGGCGCATGGCGATGCGATCAGCTGGATGGTCGATAACCAAGGCCTGCAATTCATGGACGCGGTCAAGGAACTCGCCGCGATGGCGGGGATGGAGGTCCCTGCCCCCGATCCCGTCATGGCCAAGCGTGCCGAACAGCGTGCGAGCCTGATCGATGTGACCGAAGCGGCGCAGCGGTTCTTTGTCGAGAGCCTTGCCGGAGCGGGCGGCAAAGCGGCGCGCGAATATCTTCAAGGACGCGGCTTTTCCCCTGCCGTCATGCGCGAGTTCGGCTTCGGCTGGGCTCCGGACGATCGGCAGGCGCTCCCCCGTGCCCTTTCGGGCTTCGGCGAGGACATGCTCGAGGGCGCGGGCATGCGCGCCGCGAACGAACAAGGAGAGCGCTACGACCGCTTCCGGGGCCGCGTCATGCTCCCCATCCAGGACGCGCGCGGGCGGGTGATCGCCTTCGGGGGCCGCATTCTCGACAAGCGTGACGGGGTCGCGAAATACCTCAACTCGCCCGACACCGAGCTCTTCGACAAGGGCCGCACGCTCTACAACCTCCACCGCGCCGCGCCTGCCGCGCGCCAGAGCGGGCGCGTGGTGGTGGTCGAGGGCTACATGGACGTGATCGCGCTCGCCAATGCGGGGATTGCCGATGCGGTCGCGCCGCTCGGCACCGCGCTCACCGAGATGCAGCTCGAGATGCTGTGGCGCATGGTCGAAGTGCCGGTGCTGTGCTTCGATGGCGATGCGGCAGGCCAGCGCGCGGCGATGCGGGCGATCACGCGGGCGCTGCCGCTGCTTGCGCCGATGCGTTCGCTCGGCATCGTCCGCCTGCCGGCCGGGCTCGATCCCGACGACCTCATCAAGGCGCAAGGAACAAAGGCGATGGAGCAGCTCCTCGCCCGGCCCGCCCCGCTGATCGACACGCTGTGGGAGTTCGAGCGCGATGCCCAGCCTCTCGCCACGCCCGAGGCCAAGGCGGGGCTCAAGGCGCGGCTGATGGCGCATGTCGAGACCATCGCCGATCCCGAGATCAAGAGCCTCTACCGCCGCGAGCTCGGCGATCGCTTCTCGGCCTTCGCCTATCCGCCCCGCCCGCCGCGCCCTGCTCCGCAAGGCCGGCCCGCACCCGGCCAGCGCGGCGGCTGGCGCGGCGCTCCGATGCCGCCGCCCGGTCTCTCGGATACCGCGCGCGAACAGCTCGCGGGGCTTATGGCAGGCGGCCAGCGGCAGGGGCTGATGCAGGCCGTGCTCGCCGGGCTCGCGCGCTACCCTGGGCAGATCGCGCGGCATACCGAGGCGCTGATCAGCCTCGCCCGTTTGCTCCCGCAAGCCGCACCCGCAATCGAATCGCTGCTCGAACTTGCGGAAACGCTTGATTCGCGCGCGCCAACCGCCATATGCACACCCACGCAAGGCCAACCCGCCCCGTCGGCAGACATCCGCTACGCCTTTCTTGAACAAGGCACCGATCCCGACGCTGCGTGCGAGGAACTGGCTGAAGCTGTGTCGCTGCTGGTCGAAAGGCCGGCGCTTGAGGCTGCGCTTGCGGCCACGATCGCGCGTTTCGACAGCGATCCGGAAGGATCGTTTGCGGAGCAGACCCGTTTGCGTGCACAGCTCATGGCAATCGAGGATCGCCTCAAGGCCTTCGGGCGCCGCAAGGCGTCGGCGGCGACGGGCACGGGTGATGATGCCGCCTGACAGGGCGGACATGGGATTAACGGGTGGCCTGCATGCAGTGCGCATGCGGCGGGCGGCCCCTGACGACGGATTGAAACGCTTTTATGGCCGAAAAAGAAGATGCCCCGCTGATCGATCTCAACGAGGCTTCGATCAAGAAGCTGATCAGCAAGGCGAAGAAGCGCGGCTATGTCACCTATGACGAGCTCAACGAGGCGCTGCCCTCGGGCGAGATGAGCCCCGACCAGATCGAGGACATCCAGACCGCATTGAGCGAAATGGGCGTGCAGATCGTCGAGAGCGACGAGGATGCCGAGGCCGAGGCCGAAGACCGCGAGGACGGCGATTCCGACGATATCGTCTCGGATGACGACGATGACGACGATGACGAGGGCAAGAAAGCCCCCAAGGATGCCCGCGCCGCCAACAAGAAGCTCGCGACCGGCGAGCGCACCGACGATCCGGTGCGCATGTACCTGCGCGAAATGGGCGCGGTCGAACTCCTCAGCCGCGAGGGCGAGATCGCCATCGCCAAGCGCATCGAGGCCGGGCGCGACATGATGATCATGGGGCTGTGCGAAAGCCCGATCACCTTCCACGCGATCATCCAGTGGTCCGAGGCGCTCAACAACGGCGACATGCAGCTGCGCGAGATCCTCGATCTCGACGCGATGCTCTCCAAGGAACCCCCGGCCGAGAAGATGGCCGAGGGCGCCGAAGACGACGACGACGACGAGATCTCCGAAGCCACCGCCGGGCCGACGATCCGCGAGGACGACGAGGTCGAGGACGAGCCCGAGGCCGATGCGGACGAGGACGAGGACGGCGAGCCCCGCCAGAAGCGCGAGGAGGAAGAGGAGGAGGACAACACCCTCAGCCTCGCCCAGATGGAAGCCGCGCTGAAGCCCGAGGCGCTCGAACGCTTTGCGCGCATCACCACCCTGTTCAACGCCTTCGAGAAGCTCCAGGGCGAACGCGTCGACACGCTCGCGGCGGGCAATGCCTTTCCGGCAGCCAAGGAGGCCAAGTACGAGCAGCTGCGCGAGGACCTCACCGCCGAGGTCGAGAGCGTGCAGTTCCACGCGACCAAGATCGAATTCCTGGTCGACAACCTCTATGCCTTCAACCGCCGCCTCACCACGCTCGGCGGTCAGATGCTGCGCCTGGCCGAGCGGCACAAGGTCAAGCGCGTCGACTTCCTCACCGCCTATGTCGGCAACGAGATGGACGACGCGTGGATCAAGGAACGCGCCAAGAAGGACAAGAAGTGGGCCGCCTTCCTCGAGCGCGAGGAAGACGCGATCGAGCGCATCCGCTCGGAAATCGCCGACATCGCCGCGCAGACCGGGATGAGCCTTCAGGAATTCCGCCGCATCGTCAACATGGTCCAGAAGGGCGAGCGCGAGGCGCGCATCGCCAAGAAGGAGATGGTCGAGGCGAACCTGCGCCTGGTGATCTCGATCGCCAAGAAATACACCAACCGCGGGTTGCAATTCCTTGATCTCATTCAGGAAGGCAATATCGGCCTGATGAAGGCGGTCGACAAGTTCGAATACCGCCGCGGCTACAAGTTCAGCACTTACGCGACGTGGTGGATCCGGCAGGCGATCACCCGGAGCATCGCCGATCAGGCGCGCACCATCCGCATCCCGGTCCACATGATCGAAACGATCAACAAGCTAGTGCGCACGAGCCGCCAGTTCCTTCACGAGGAAGGCCGCGAGCCGACCCCGGAGGAAATGGCCGCGCGCCTCTCCATGCCGCTCGAGAAGGTGCGCAAGGTGATGAAGATCGCCAAGGAGCCGATCTCGCTCGAAACGCCCATCGGGGACGAGGAAGACAGCCACCTCGGCGATTTCATCGAGGACAAGAACGCGATCATCCCGGTCGATGCCGCGATCCAGGCGAACCTCAAGGAAACCGTCACCCGCGTGCTCGCCAGCCTCACCCCGCGCGAGGAACGCGTGCTGCGCATGCGCTTCGGCATCGGGATGAACACCGATCACACGCTCGAGGAAGTCGGCCAGCAGTTCTCGGTGACGCGCGAGCGTATCCGGCAGATTGAAGCCAAGGCACTGCGGAAGCTCAAGCACCCGAGCCGTAGCCGCAAGATGCGGTCGTTCCTGGATCAGTAAGTCTCCGAAAGGCCCCGCTCCGGCGGGGTTTTTCACAGGCCTCCCGCCGCTGGTCGAAAAGCGCCGCCCGAGGGGTGGAGATTCCCCGCCCCAGCGCCTATAGCGCCCCCATGCGCATCGCCATCGCCTCCGATCACGCCGCCGTCGAACTCAAGGCCGAACTTGCCGAATGGCTCGTCGAAGAGGGACACGAAGTCGCCGACCTCGGCCCCGAGCCGGGGCAGAGCGTCGACTATCCCGATTACGGCTACCGCCTCGCCGAGGTGGTCGCCGAAGGCACGGCCGAATACGGGATCGCGCTGTGCGGCAGCGGCATCGGTATCTCGATCAGCGTCAACCGCCACCCGCAGGTGCGCTGCGCGCTGGTCAGCGAGCCGCTCTCCGCTGCCCTCGCGCGTGAGCATAATGATGCCAATTGCATCGCAATGGGCGCGCGGCTCGTAGGGATCGAAATGGCGAAGTCCTGCGTTGCTACCTTTCTCGACACAGAATTCGCCGATGCCGGCGACCCGGCCGGCCGCCATCAGCGCCGGGTCGGCAAGCTCGGCAAGCCGCCCTTCCAGCCCGATCACATCGAGACCCACCAATGAGCACCGCCCCTCTCGACTTCGCCACCCGCACCGCCTCACCGATGGACGGCTTCTGGCACAATGACCTCGCGCACGCCGATCCCGAGATCGCCGCGGCAATCGGCAAGGAACTCGCCCGCCAGCGCGACAAGATCGAGCTGATCGCCTCGGAAAACATCGCCTCGCGCGCGGTGCTCGAAGCGGCCGGCAGCGTCTTCACCAACAAATATGCCGAGGGCTATCCGGGCAAGCGCTACTACGGCGGCTGCGACTATGCCGACGTGGTCGAAACCCTCGCCATCGAGCGTGCCAAGCAGCTGTTCGGGTGCAACTTCGCCAATGTGCAGCCCAACAGCGGCTCGCAGATGAACCAAGCGGTGTTCCTGGCGCTGCTGAACCCGGGCGACACCTTCATGGGGCTCGACCTCAATTCGGGTGGCCACCTCACCCACGGCTCGCCCGTCAACATGAGCGGCAAGTGGTTCAACGTGGTCTCCTACGGCGTCAGCCGCGAGACCGAGACCATCGACATGGACGAGGTCGCCGCCAAGGCGCGGGAAGCCAAGCCCAAGATCATCATCTGCGGCGGCACCGCCTATTCGCGGCTCTGGGACTTCCCCGCCTTCCGCGCCATCGCCGACGAAGTGGGCGCGGTCTTGCTGTGCGACATGAGCCACATCTCCGGCCTCGTCGCAGGCGGCGCGCACCCCTCGCCCTTCCCGCATTGCGACATCGTCACCTCGACCACCCACAAGTCCTTGCGCGGGCCGCGCTCGGGCATCATCCTGTGGAACGACGAGAAGTACACCAAGCCGCTCAACATGGCGGTCTTTCCCGGCCTTCAGGGCGGCCCGCTGATGCACATCGTTGCGGCCAAGGCGGTGGCCTTCAAGGAAGCGCTCGATCCCTCGTTCAGCGCCTATGCCCACCGCATCGTCGAAAACGCCCGCGCGCTGGCGGCGAGCCTCGAGGAGAACGGGCTGCGCATCGTCTCGGGCGGCACCGACAACCACTCGATGCTGGTCGACCTCACGGCCAAGGACGTGACCGGCAAGGATGCCGAAAAGGGCCTCGACCGCGCCTTCCTCACCTGCAACAAGAACGGCATCCCCTACGACACCCGCTCGCCCTTCGTGACCAGCGGCATCCGCTTGGGCACGCCGGCCGGGACCACCCGCGGCTTCGGCCCCGAGGAATTCCGCACCGTCGGCAAACTCATCGCCGAAGTGGTTGATGGCCTTGCCAAAAATGGCCCCGAGGGTGACGCGCAGGTCGAAGAGAGCGTGCGCCAGCGGGTAACCGCGCTGTGCGCCGCCTTCCCCGTCTACCCCGGCATGTAAGGAGCCGCCCCATGAACGAACCGAACGGAAGCCAGGACTGGGTCGAGGACGTGAAGGCCGAAGTCTCCGGCATGGCGAGGGAGGGCGTCAACCACCCCTCGACCGCGCCGGTGCTGACCGGGGCGGCGATCGGCGCCGTGGCCGGGGCGCTCCTGCCGGTGGTCTCCTGGCCGCTCGGCCTGATCGCCGGGGCGGGCTTCGCGCTGTATCAGAGGATCAAGAAGTAACCCTTTGAATGCGCTGCCCCTTCTGCGCCCATGATGATACCCAGGTAAAGGACAGCCGCCCGACCGAGGACAATGCCTCGATTCGGCGCCGTCGCCAGTGCTCGTCCTGCGGGGCGCGCTTCACCACCTTCGAGCGCGTGCAGCTGCGCGAGGTGGTGGTGGTGAAGTCGGGGGACCGGCGCGAACCCTTCGATCGCTCCAAGCTCGAACAGTCGATCTCGCTGGCGACGCGCAAGCGGTCGATCGATCAGGAACGGCTCGACCAGCTGATCAGCGGCATCCAGCGTCAGGTCGAAACCTCGGGCGAGGCCGAAGTGCCCTCCTCGCATATCGGCGAGCTGGTGATGGAGGGGCTGCGGCAGATCGATTCGGTCGCCTATATCCGCTTCGCCAGCGTCTACCGCGATTTCTCCGAAGCGCGCGACTTCGAGGAATTTGCCAGCACCGTCCAGCAAGCCGCGAAAGAATAAGCGGGACATGGCCGATCTCAACAAACCGGTGATCGTCTTGGTGCGCCCGCAGCTGGGCGAGAACATCGGCAAGGCGGCGCGCGCGATGCTCAATTTCGGGCTGACCGAGATGCGCCTCGTCGCCCCCCGCGATGGCTGGCCCAACCCCGCGGCAGGCCCCGCGGCGGCGGGGGCGGACATCGTGCTCGAACAGGCGCAGGTCTTCGCGACCACCGCCGAGGCGGTTGCCGACTGCGCCCATGTCCACGCCACCACCGTCCG
Source organism: Erythrobacter donghaensis (assembly GCF_001557325.1). GTDB lineage: Bacteria > Pseudomonadota > Alphaproteobacteria > Sphingomonadales > Sphingomonadaceae > Erythrobacter > Erythrobacter donghaensis_B. The sequence continues at coordinate 15,531 of NZ_LSJS01000004.1, read as the reverse complement.
GAAGCGCGGTGTGACCAAGCCGGTGATCGGCGCGGACGAGGCGGGGCGGCAGGTCCACACCCTCCCCGGCCGGCACGCGATCATCTTCGGCCCCGAACGCTCGGGCCTCGAGACCGAGGACGTGGCGCTCGCCCGCAATATCCTGACCGTGCCGATCAACCCTGAGTTCGGCTCGCTCAACCTCGCGCAGGCGGTGATCCTCGTCGCCTACGAATGGGCCCGCATCGGCCGCGAGATCGCCGATGCGGGCGAGGCGCTTGTGCAGCCGACCCAGGAGGACACCCTGCCCCCGGCCCCGCAGGAAGAACTCGACGGCATGATCGCGCATTTCGAGAAGCTGCTGGAACCGCGGGGCTATTTCTTCCCCCCCTCGCGCGCCGGTGCGACCCGCCGGACCTTGCGCGGGCTTCTCACCAAGCCGGGCTGGAACCACCTCGAGGTGCGCACCCTGCGCGGCATCCTCAGCAGCCTCGAACGCCCGCCCGAGGACTGAAAAGCGGTCATGCGTTCGTAGCGAAACTGCCGCAATGTTCCGATAGGCGGACGAGAGAGTCGCCAACGGGGCAAGCAGAACAGATGCGGATTGTCGAACCGGTGGCCGCGCCCGCAGCGGTGCCGACCCCTCAGGTGTGGCCCGACCATTCCGCCGCCCGGATGACCCGCGACTTCCTGCTGTGGCGGCATTTGCGGGTCATTCGCGCGCGCGCGATGCGCCATGTCCATCGGGCCGCCGACCGGCTGCGCGGCGCGGCGGCCGGCCCCCGCGCCGCACGCTCGGTCTATGGCGTCAGGATGCAGACCAACTGGGCCGATCGCACCTTCGCCTATTGCCAATACGGCACCTACGGCCCCTATCTCGCCGATCTCATCGCCAGCATCGACCGCCCCTTCGCCTTCCTCGACATCGGCGCCAACCAGGGCTTGTTCTCGCTGATCGCAGCGAAAAACCCCTTCTGCGAGCGGATCCTCGCGCTCGAGCCCGTCCCCGCGACGCATCGGCTGCTCGCGGCCAATTTCGCGCTCGCGGGGCTCGGCGAGCGTGGGCGGGCGCTCAATGTCGGGCTGTCTGACCGGGCGGGCCGGCATGCGATCACGATCAACCCGGTGCACAGCGGCCAGGCGAGCCTCGAGCCGCACATGGCCGAACGCAGCGATTGCGAGAGCATCGCGATCGAGCTCGTCACCATGGCCGGGCTCGATGCGCACCTGCCCGCAGGCCTGCCGCTGTTCGTCAAGATCGATGTCGAGGGGCACGAGCCGATCATCATCGAGGAGCTGCTCGCCTCGCGCCACGCGGCAAGCGTGATCGGCATCTTCTACGAGCACGACAACCGCTGGACCGACAATGCGACGATCTCGCGCGCGCTCTACCGGGCGGGGTTCGCCAAGCTGAAGCGCTACGGGCGGGGCAAGCATTTCGATGTGCTGGCCGGCCCCTCGCCGGTGCCGCTCGAACGCATCCCCGCCTTCGAGCAGGGCATCGCCGAGATCCAGCGGCAGCGCGCCTGACCCGCCTCGAGGCTGGTGCCTGCGTTTCCTCGCTTGACCTCCTCGGCGTTCCTGCTATGCGCGCGCCTTCGCAAATGGGCCCTGCACCCCGGTGAAGCAGGCGCCGCGTCGGGAATATCGTCCCGGCGGAGCGATGCCGGGTTCAAGGCCGCCCGCAGTGGGTGGCTCAGCACATTGAAGGATACGACAAATGTCGAAGCGCAAGAGCGCCAAGCACAAGCTTGACCGCCGCATGGGCGAAAACATCTGGGGCCGCCCCAATTCCCCGGTGAACAAGCGTTCCTATGGCCCCGGCCAGCACGGCCAGCGCCGCAAGGGCAAGATGAGCGACTATGGCCTGCAGCTGCGCGCCAAGCAGAAGCTCAAGGGCTATTATGGCGACGTCACCGAAAAGCAGTTCAAGCGCAACTACCTCGAAGCCTCGCGCATGAAGGGCGACACCAGCCAGAACCTGATCGGCCTGCTCGAACAGCGTCTCGACATGGTGGTCTACCGCGCCAAGTTCGCGCCGACCATCTTCGCCGCGCGCCAGATCGTCAGCCACGGCCACATCTACGTGAACGGCCAGAAGTGCAACATCGCCTCGCGCCGCGTCAACGTGGGCGACGTCGTCAGCCTCGGCAGCAAGGCCAAGGAAATGGCGCTGGTGATCGAAGCGCAGAGCCTCGCCGAGCGTGACATTCCCGATTACGTCCAGCCCGACGGCACCGACAAGATCACCTTCACCCGCGTGCCGAAGCTCGACGAAGTGCCCTATCCGGTGACGATGGAACCGAACCTGGTGGTCGAGTTCTACTCGCGCTGATCGGATTTCCGGTTGCGGATACGAAGAGGGCGGCCTTGCGGGGCCGCCCTTTTTCGTTGGCAGATGGCCTGTGTGCTTCAGCCGCGCAGCCGGTCCCACTCGCCGAACTCGTAGGCGATCGAGCCTTCGACGAGGCGCTCCCAGATGTCGGCGACGACCTCGCCAGGGATGCCCCGAGCCTCGGCCTCGCGGACTGCTGCGGCGATCACGCTGGCCTTGCGTTCCTCGTCCCGCACCGCCTCGCGGGTCGGCTTGATCCGGGCGGCGGCGCGCATGTAGCCGAAGCGCACCGCAAGCAGCGCCACCAGTTCGCGATCGAGGGCGTCCACACCGGCACGCACGTGCGACATGGTGGTGCAGTCTTCGGGGGAACGGACAGTCTGATCAGTCATCCGCGCCGTTTGGCGAAGGATTGCTGCCGTGTCGAGCCTTTGTCTCAGAGCCGATCTGGCGCACCGGACAGCAAAAAGGGGCCGGTCACCAGGACCGGCCCCTCCTTTCTGGTCAGATCGTGCCGTGCTGCGATCAGCAGCAGCCGAGGCCGCAGCACACGCCCAGCGCGCAGCAGGCGTCAGCCACGGCGCCCGGACCGGCGGCCATGGCAGCCGAGGACGAGAGCAGGGCAACAACAGCGGAAATCTTGGCAATCAGCTTCATTTCAATTCTCCAAATTCGTGTTTCTAAACAATTGTCAGGTCCGGGCTGCGGTGCGCGGCGGCGGGGTGGCCGGGGGCAGCTTGGCGGAATGGTGGGGCGCTATCGCCTCGGTGGGATCGGGCGTGAAACGGCGCGGCAGGGCCTCGGCAACCCTATCCGGCAGCACCGCCATGGCGCATCCCATCCGGCAATCGGTGAAATCGGGGCAATCGTCGCAGCAATCATCCGGGCAGGCCGGATCCTGCGGCGCTTCGCTGACTGCAAGGTAGACTGCGGCGTTGCCCGCGCTCACCGGGGCCGACAGCGGCGCGAGCACGCTGAGGCAAAGGATTGCAGACAGGAACAACCGCATGAGACGCATGGAGCGTGGTTCGCCTCTTTCACGGTCAAGGTTACGCTGCCTCTGCAATAAGTGCAATCAGCGCAGGTAATCGCGCCGGAAGTCGCTCGCAAAGCCGGCAAATTTCTGGCCGGCGATGGCATCGCGCATCGCCTGCATCAGCGCCTGATAGAAGCTGAGATTGTGCTCGGTGACCAGCATCGCGCCGAGCATCTCGCCCGACTTGACGAGGTGGTGGATATAGGCGCGGGAGTAGGTGGTGCAGACCGGGCACTGGCAACGTTCGTCCAGGGGCCCGGTGTCCTCGGCGAAGCGCGCGTTCCTGAGGTTGAGGGGGCCGTTCCAGGTGAAGGCCTGCCCGTTGCGGCCCGAGCGCGTCGGCAGCACGCAATCGAACATGTCGATCCCTCGCTCGACCGCGCCGACGAGGTCGTCGGGCTTGCCCACCCCCATCAGGTAGCGGGGCCGATCGGCGGGGAGCATGTCGGGGGCATAGTCGAGCACGCCGAACATCGCCTCCTGCCCCTCGCCCACGGCAAGGCCGCCGACGGCATAGCCATCGAAGCCGATATCGGTGAGCCTGTCGGCGCTGATCCGCCTCAGGTCTTCATGCAGCGCGCCCTGCTGGATGCCGAACAGCGCGGCGCGGCTCGCGTGTTTTTCGCCCGCATCGAAGCCCTCGCGGCTGCGCCTTGCCCAGCGCATCGACAATTCCATGCTCGCAGCGATCTCGTCCCTCGGGCGGTCGGCGCGGGGGCATTCGTCGAAGGCCATGACGATGTCGCTGCCGAGCAGGCGCTGGATCTCCATGCTGCGCTCGGGGGTGAGCATGTGCTTCGACCCGTCGAGGTGGCTGCGGAATTCCACCCCCTGCTCGGTGAGCTTGCGCAGCTCGGAAAGGCTCATCACCTGGTAGCCGCCGCTGTCGGTCAGGATCGGGCGCTGCCAGTTCATGAAGTTGTGCAGGCCGCCGAGGCGCGCCACGCGTTCGGCACCGGGGCGCAGCATCAGGTGGTAGGTGTTGCCGAGGATGATGTCGGCGCCGGTCTGGCGCACCGCCTCGGGCTTCATCGCCTTGACCGTGGCGGCGGTGCCGACGGGCATGAAGGCGGGCGTGCGGATCTCCCCGCGCTGCATGGCGATGACGCCGGTGCGGGCCTTGCCGGAGGTCGCCTGGAGGGTGAACTGGAAACGCGGGGGGATCATGGCCGGAGCGCCCTAGCGTCCCGGCACGGCCCTGTCACGCATATGCAAAGGGGCAGGGAAACGTGCCTCGTATCCCCTGCCCCTCGCGATTGCGCCCGAAGGCTGCGGCTTAGAACTTGAAGCCGACGCCCACGGTGCCGCGCACCGTGTCGAACGACACGGTGTCAATGTTCGCGCGCAGCACGACCTTGCTCACCGGCACCTCGACGCCGACGCCGACGAGATAGTCATCAACCGTGGTGCTGATGTCGAGGTCTTCGTCATCGAGATCGGGGACGCCGACCAGCTCACCGGCGTCGACATCGATCCACTGGTAACCGCCGCGGGCGTAGATCTTGCTGCCGCCCTTGGTCTTCACGCCGAAACGAGCCGACACGCCGTAATCGGCATCGATCGGGCCCGAGCCGAAGCTGGCGTTGCCTTCCGCACCGATGAACAGAGTCTCGCCGATCGGGAAATCGACCGCGACGAAGCCGCCGTAGATTTCACCGCTGTCGTCGATGTCGAAGCCTTCGAGGTCGGCTTCGTCGATGTCGAGGCCGAGATCGTGGAGGCCGACCTGCGCACCGATGGTGACTTCGGGCTTGGCGGAGTCCTGCGCCTGGGCAGCAGTCGGCAGGGCGATCGCGCCGAACGCTGCGATCGTCGCGTAAGCGATCTTTTTCATCTGGTTTTCCCTTTGCTTGAACCGGCCGCGAAGGGTGCGACCGGTTGCCCGAGCAATTAGGAATCCCCAAGTTGCTGCGCAATGAACAAACAAACAATTATTTGTTCATGACAGCTCACCGGCATATTGGCATCGACCAACATCCGTTCGGTATCGACCAGTGGGGAGGACCGGAGGGCTGTTGCACCAGCCCTCCGGTCAGGTAGCATGCGTCAGAACTTGATGCCGACGCCCACAGTTCCGCGCAGGGTATCGAAGGCGATGGTGTCGACATTGGCACGCAGCACCACCGAGCTCACCGGCACTTCCACGCCGACCCCGACGAGGTAATCGCCGCCCACGTCCATCGCATCGATGTCGTTCGCGTCGAGGAAATCCTCATCGACGCCCGTCAGGTTGCCGAGATCGAGATCGACCCACTGGTAACCGCCGCGGGCGTAGATCTTGCTGCCGCCTTCGGTCTTGAAGCCGATCCGGCCCGCAACCCCATATTCGTTTTCGATCGGGCCGCTGCCGATGTGGAAGTTGCCCTCCACACCCGCGAACAGGCTTTCGCCAACGGGCATGTCGACCGCGACGAAGCCGCCGTAGATCTCGCCGGTGTCATCGATGTCGAAGTCGTCGAACTCGCCGTCGTCGGCGTCGAGATCGCCGAGATCGACACCGAGGTCATGCAAGCCGACCGAAGCCCCGATGGTGATGTCGGGCTTGGTGGTGTCCTGCGCCTGAGCCGCGGCGGGGAGCGCCAGCGCGCTGGCTGCCGCAAGCGATGTGAAGACGAGCTTCCTCATGTTTTATCCGTCCTTTGTCGAACCGTCGCGGGAGGTGCGACGTCGGACGGGAGCTAGGTAGCCCGGCTTGTCTGCGAAATGAACAAAGGTGGGTGAGATCGTTAATGTCGGACTGATGGTGCATCCAGCGCGACAGGCGCAACTTTATTCTAACCCAGGTTACTCCCGCAGCCGCCATCCGGTGCGGAAGACCACTGCGATGATGATCGTGCAGACGGCAAGAAAGCCGAGCGTCAGGCCCAGCGAGACCGCAATCGGCACATCGGCCACACCATAGAAGGAAAAGCGCAGCCCACTCACCAGAAAGGCGATCGGGTTGGCGAGCGCGATCGCGTCCCACGGCTGCGGCAGATCGCGGATCGAATAGAAGGTGCCGCCGAGGAATGTCAGCGGGGTCAGGATCAGCATCGGGATGATACCGAGTTTCTCGAAAGAGTCGGCCCAGATGCCGAGGATGAAGCCGAACAGCGCGAAGCTCGCCGCGACCAGCATGATATAGACCGCCGCCAGCAGCGGATAGGCGATCTCGTAATCGACGAAAAGCCGCGCCGTGGCGAGGATGATCGCGGCCAATATCAGGCCTTTGGTGGCCGCCGCGCCGACGAAGCCCGCCAGCGTTTCGGCCACGCCCACAGGCGCGGAGAGCAGCTCGTAGATCGTGCCGGTGAAGCGCGGCATGTAGATGCCGAAGCTCGCATTGGAGGTGGTCTCGCCGAGCAGGGTCAGCATCAGCAGGCCGGGGATGATGAAGGCGCCGTAGGGCACCCCGCCGACCGGCTCCATGCGCGCGCCGATCACAGTGCCGAACACGACGAAATAGAGCGAGGTGGTCAGCACCGGCGCGAGGATCGACTGGAAGGCGGTGCGGAAGGCGCGGGCCATTTCGCGCTGGTAGATGGCAAAGGCGCTGCGGGGATTGAAGTGCATCACGCGGCCTCCTGCTCCTGGCCGAGCAGGCCGACGAAGATGTCCTCGAGCGAGCTGTCGTGGATGTCGAGGCTGGTGAAGGTGATCCCCGCACGGGTCAGCGCCTGCGCGAGCGCGGCGACTTCGGCGCGGCCCTTGCCCTGTCCGTTGCCGCCGCGATAGGTGAGCCGGGTGCCGCCCGCGGACAGCACCGCGCCGAAGCCCGCCAGCGCCTCGGGCATGGCAGCCAGCGGTTCTGCAAGCTCGATCACCGCCTCGGTGGTCCCGAGCCGCTCCATCATTGCGCGTTTCTCGTCGACCATGCGGATGCGCCCGCCCTGGATGATGCCGACACGGTCGGCCATTTCCTCGGCTTCCTCGATGTAGTGGGTGGTGAGGATGATGGTGACGCCGCGCTGCTTGAGGGCGGCGATCTGCTCCCACATGTCCTTGCGCAGTTCGACGTCGACGCCCGCGGTGGGCTCGTCGAGGAACAGCAGTTCGGGCTCGTGCGCGAGCGCCTTGGCAATCAGCACGCGGCGCTTCATGCCGCCGGAAAGCGCGCGGATCTGCGCATCCCGCTTGTCCCACAGCGAGAGACTGCGGAGGATTTCCTCGATGCGGGCGGCATTGCGCGGCTTGCCGAACAGCCCTTGCGAATAGGCGACCGCGCGCCGCACGGTCTCGAACATGTCGGTGGCGAGCTCCTGCGGCACCAGCCCGATCCGCGCGCGTGCCGCCCGCCAGTCGCGCGCGAGATCGTGCCCGAAGGCGGTGATCGTCCCGCCGGACGGCCGCACCAGCCCGCAGACTGCCCCGATCAGCGTGGTCTTGCCCGCCCCGTTGGGCCCGAGCAGCGCGAAGATCTCCCCCCGGTTGATGTCGAGATCGACATTGTCGAGCGCGCGCGGGCCGTTCCTGTAAGTCTTGGTGAGGCCGCGGATCGAGAGGATGGGTTCGCTCATGGCTACCGGTTAGGGGAGCAGCAGCGAGGAGTCACCATAGGAATAGAAGCGGTATCCTCGAGCGATGGCGTGGGCATAGGCCGCCATCATCCGCTCGCGCCCCATCAGCGCGCTGACCAGCATCATCAGCGTCGACTTGGGCAGGTGGAAATTGGTCATGAGGCCATCGACCGCGCGCAGGCGATAACCCGGAGTGATGAAGATCGCCGTATCGCCCGCGAAGGGCCGGATGATGCCCTGCTCGTCCACCGCGCTCTCGAGCAGGCGCAGCGAGGTCGTGCCCACCGCGATGATCCGGCCGCCTGCCGCACGCGCGGCGTTGAGGCGGTCAGCGGTCTCGGCGGAAATGCGGCCGAATTCGGCGTGCATCGTGTGGTCGTCGGTGTCCTCGGCCTTGACAGGAAGGAAGGTGCCCGCGCCCACGTGGAGCGTCAGCATCGCCCGCCCGATCCCGGCGGCGTCCAGCGCCTCGACGAGCCGCGGGGTGAAGTGCAGCGAGGCGGTGGGTGCGGCGACAGCGCCCTCCTCGCGCGCGAACATGGTCTGGTAGTCCTCGCGGTCCTGTTCATCGACCCCGCGCTTCGACGCGATGTATGGCGGCAGCGGCATGGTCCCGGCGCGGTCGAGCAGGACTTCGACCGGCTCCTCGCCCTCGAACAGCAGGGTCAGCGAGCCGTCGGCATGGCGTTCCTCGGCAAGGGCGGTCACGCCGCCGCCAAACACCAATTGGTCGCCGATCTTCACGCGCTTGGCGTTCTTCAGGAAGGCCTGCCAGCGGCGCAGGTCGATGCGCTTGTGGAGCGTCGCGCCGATCTTCGCCTCGCCATCAGCACGGCGGCCTTCGAGCTGGGCGGGAATGACACGGGTGTCGTTGAACACCAGCACATCGCCGGGGTTCAGCAGCTGCGGCAGGTCGCGCACGCCGCGATCCTCGAACGGCGCGTCACCGCCGCGCACCACCAGCATTCGCGCCGCATCGCGCGGGCGCACCGGGCGCAGCGCGATGCGCTCTTGCGGCAGATCGAAATCGAACAGGTCAACCTTCATGGGCCGCGCGCCTAGCGGGAAGGTGCGCGCGGCGGAAGGCCCTTACTTGCCGGAGGCGGCGTTGAGCATGTCGAGGGTCACCGGGGCATCCTCTGCGGCCGGGGCGGGCGGCGGCGGCGGGGCCTTGTTGTCAGCCGCGATCGAGGCCTGGACGATGTAGGTCGGCTGCGCGGGCGGTTCGCCGCGGACGATCGCATCGACCGCTTCCATGTTCTCGATCACCCGCCCGAAATTGGTGTACTTCTTGTCGAGGCTGAAGCGCGGGTAGAAGACGATGAAGAACTGGCTGTTGGCGCTGTCCTCCTCGGCCGCGCGCGCCATCGAAAGCGTGCCGCGCACGTGGGGCATGGGGTTGAACTCGGCCTTGAGGTCGGGCAGCTCGCTGCCGCCCTGCCCGGTGCCGGTGGGATCGCCACCCTGCGCCATGAAGCCGTCGATCACGCGGTGGAACACCACGCCGTCATAGAACCCGGCGCGGGTCAGGGTCTTGATGCGCTCGACATGGCCCGGGGCCCAGTCGGCCATCAGCCGCGCCTTGACGCGCTGGCCGTTCGACAGGTCGAGCACCCAGACATTCTCGGGATCGACCGCGGGATCGTAGTTGATCGGCGCATAGGTGCGCAGGGCCGCGGGCGCTTCTTCCTCCTCGGGCTTTTCGGCATTCTCGCCGAAGGCCACCGGGGGCGTGTCGTCCTTCTGCTGCGCGAGAGCCGCGTGCGGGGCGGCAAGGAAAGCGATGGCGGCAAGGGCAGTGGCAAGCTTGGCTGTGTTCATGGTTCCATCCGGATTGCGCTGCGCGTGTAGCCTTGCCGGACTGTCACTGCAATGAATGAAGGACATGCAGATGGGGACGGCGCGCGGGCCTCAGTGATCGCCCTTGAGCCCCTGTTCGCGCACCCGGGCCACCACGTCCTTGCACACCGCGGGGCTGACGAACCTGGCAATGTCGCCGCCATAGAGCGCGATTTCCTTGACGAGCCGGCTGGCGATGGGCTGCAGCGCGACATCGGCCATCAGGAAGATCGTCTCGATCTGGTCATTGAGCTGGCGGTTCATGCCGGTGAGCTGGTATTCGTACTCGAAGTCGGTGACACCGCGAATGCCGCGGATCACCACCGAGGCCCCTTGCGCCTCGGCAAAGTCCATCAGCAAGGCGTTGAAGCCGACCACCTCGACATTGCCGAGACCGAGCGTCGCCACCTCGCGCTCGACCATCGCCATGCGCTCGGCATCGGTGAACATCGGGCTCTTGGCGATATTGGTGGTGACCCCGATGATCAGCCAGTCGACGAGAGTTGACCCGCGCCGGATGATGTCGGCGTGGCCCAGGGTGATGGGATCGAAGGTTCCGGGATAGATCCCGACGCGGCGTGTCATCTCGTGTTCTCTCCCCTGGCCTCAGCGGGCAGCCTTCAGGCGATCCGCGCCGAGGGCGTGACCCACACGCTGCCCTGGCCGCGCAGCTTGTAGACGAAGCCTTCGCCCGATCGCAGCGCGCTGCGCAGGCCCGAAACGAGCGGGCCGATGCTGACGTCGAGGCTGGCCGAATACATCAGCATGAAATCGCCATCGACCACGACTTCCTGCCCGTGCTTCACCGCGACCTCGTCGATCTCGTAGACCGGAACCGGGCTCTCGACCGCGAACACCCCGGCGCCGGTGATCTTGGGCTGGGCAAGGCCATTGCCCGAGAACAGCCCCTGGATCGAGGCGTGCAAGTGGGTGGAGAGCGAAATCTCCGCCGCGCAGGCATAGAAGGCCTTGTCGTCGAGCAGCAGCGCGTCCTGCGGTCCGTCCATCGTGGCGAGGATGAAGTGGCGGCGCACCGGCTCGCACCAGATCGTGCCCGAGCCGCTGTAGCGGGTGGCATGGGCGCTCTCGCCGGTCGCGGCCGCCGCGGCGGCACGGGCGAAGAAGCCCTTGTTGGCCTCGTGCTGGATGACGTCGACCTTGAGGTTGCCGTAGGAATATTGCAGCGCGCCCGGCTGGATCAGCACCGCGCCGTTGTTCAATTCGATCTCGAGCTGGTGTACTTCCGTGGGCTCGGCGATGTAGTGGAGCTGCCCCTCGACCCCGGTCGGCAGGCCGCGCGCGACCATCTTCTTCTCGACATAGCGATGCACCCGCATCGTCACGCCGCCGCGGCTTTCTTCCTGAATGCACTGCCGGAACGCCATCGACCCAATCCCCTTGTTGCAAATTACCGGTCGCGCTCGACAATGAAGCGGGCGAGCGCGCGCAGGATGTCGGCCTCGCTGCCGTGGGAGGCGAGGCGCTGGATCGCCTGATCGACCAGCATGCGCGCCTGTTCGCGCGCCCGCTCGACCCCGAGCAGCGTGACAAAGGTCTGCTTGCCCTGTTCATCGTCCTTGCGCAGCGCCTTGCCAGCCTTGGCGATGTCGCCTTCGACATCGAGCAGGTCGTCGGCGATCTGGAAGGCAAGGCCGATGTCGCGGGCATAGGCCCTAAGGTGCGAGCGGCCCTCGGGGCGCACCTTGCCGAGGATCGCCCCCATCTCGACCGCGGCGGCGAGCAGCGCGCCGGTCTTCAGCTGCTGGAGCCGGGTGACCGCCTGGAGGTCGTAGACCACGCCCTCCTCGTCGGCGACCATGTCCATCATCTGGCCGCCCGCCATCCCGCTCATGCCGGAGGCCTGGCTGAGGGTCAGGATCAGCTCCGAGCGGGTGAAGGGATCCTCGCTCGTGGCATCGTCGGCAAGGATCTCGAAGGCGAGCGCATGGAGCGCGTCGCCCCCCAGCACGGCGGTGGCCTCGTCATAGGCCCTGTGCAGCGTGGGCTTGCCGTGCCTCAGATCGTCATTGTCCATGCAGGGCAGATCATCGTGGATCAGCGAATAGACGTGGATCGCCTCGATCGCCGCCCCTGCACGCAGCGCCGCATCGCGTGAGACGCCGAACAGCGCGGCGGTGCTGCAGACGAGCAGCGGGCGCACCCGCTTGCCCCCGCCGATCGCGGCATAGCGCATCGCTTCGACCAGGCGCGCGCTGGTGTCGTCCGGGATGGGAAGGATCGCATCGAACAGCGAATCGATCTCGGACTGGACGCGGCGGATCTCCTCGCCGAGCACACTGCCGCTTGCCTCCGCCAGCATCGCTCTCAGCCCTCCGTATCGAAGGGCCGGGTGCCGGTTGCCCGGCCATCGGCGGTGGTGACGATCCGCTCGATCCGCGCCTGCGCCGCATAGAGCCGCTGCTGGCACGCGGCGCGCAGGGCTTCGCCGCGTTCATAGAGGCTTATCGACTGGTCGAGCGGCACGTCCCCGCGTTCGAGCGCTTGCACGATCTGCTCCAGCGCGGCCAGCGCCTGCTCGAAGCTCATGGCGGAAATGTCCGGCGCTGCCGCCGCCGGTGATGAAGTGCCCTCGTCCATGGACGCGAGCATTGACGGGGCGCGGCGGTGCGGTCAAGGCTGCGCGGGCCGGGCGGGATCAACCAACACAGGATAATCGCTTTCATGCTGCTGAAGTGGATCATCGCCTACGGCGTCGCCGCCGTGGTCTTCCTCGCATTCGACATCGTCTGGCTGCGCTGGGCGGCGGGCAATCTCTACAAGCCGGTGATCGGCGAGATCATGGCCGAGAAGTTCAACGCGCCCGCGGCGGTGGCCTTCTACCTCATCTACATCGCCGGGATCTGCTGGTTCGCGATCCGCCCGGGCCTGGAGGGCGGCGGGGTGCAGGCAGCGATGCTCAACGGCATCCTGCTGGGCGCGCTGTGCTACGCGACCTTCGACCTCACCAGCCAGGCAGTGATGAAGGTGTGGGCGACGCACATTTCCGTGCTCGACATCCTGTGGGGCGCCTTCGTTACCGGCGCGGCAAGTGCGATCGCATGCTGGGCCGTGCTCAAGTTCGCGCCCGCTGCAACTGCCGTCCCGCCCGTCGGATAGTCTCGCAGGTCCCCCTGTGTTCATCGGCCACTTCGCCCCCGCCTTCGTCGCCGCCGCGGTCAGCCCGGAGCGGCCGCGGCTGGGGACGATGTTCGTGGCCGCGCAGCTGGTCGACTGGGGGTTCTTCACCCTCGCGCTGTTCGGGATCGAGAACATGCGCGTCGACCCTGCGGCGAGCGTGATGGTGCCGTTCGATCTATACGATATGCCTTACACGCACTCGGCTGCAGGCACGGCGATCTGGGCAGCGGCGTTCTTCGGGATCGTGGCGATCTGGCAGCGCAGCTGGCGGATCGGCTTGCTGGCGGGGATCGTGGTGTTGTCGCACTGGCTATGCGACCTTGTCGTCCACGTTCCCGATCTGACGCTCGATGGAACGCCGCCAAAACTCGGGCTTGGCCTGTGGAACATGCCGTGGGTGGCGATCCCGCTCGAGCTGGGCCTGACCTTCGGCGCCCTTGCCTTTTATCTGCGCCGCACGCGCGGGCCGGCGGGGCCGCCACTCGTGCTGGCAGGCGTCTTGCTGCTGTTCCAGCTGGTCAACTGGTTCGCGCCTCATCCGCAAAGCGCCGGCCCCTTCCTCTACCTCCAGGCGCTTTTCGCCTTCGCCGTGCTGACGATGCTGGCGGCATGGGTCGGGGAGAATCGCTGGTTCAGGAAACGCGGCGGCTTGGCCTCGCGGGGCATGTGATCTAGGGGGCCGCGCAAGGAGTCCCTCTCATGACCGCCATCACCCCCGAAATCGTCGAACAGCACGGCCTCTCCCCCGAGGAATACGAGCGCGTCCTTACCGCGCTGGGCCGCGAGCCGAACCTCGTGGAGCTCGGCATCTTCTCGGTGATGTGGTCGGAGCATTGCAGCTACAAGTCCTCGCGCATCCACCTCAAGAAGCTCCCCACCGAGGCACCCTGGGTGATCTGCGGCCCCGGCGAGAATGCGGGCGTGATCGATATCGGTGACGGGCAGGCGGCGATCTTCAAGATGGAGAGCCACAACCACCCCTCCTATATCGAGCCCTACCAGGGCGCGGCGACCGGGGTGGGCGGTATCCTGCGCGACGTGTTCACCATGGGCGCGCGGCCGATGGCGAACGCCAACGCGCTGCGCTTCGGGCGGCCCGAGCATCCCAAGATGAAGCATCTGGTGCAGGGCGTAGTCGCGGGGATCGGCGGCTATGGCAATTGCGTCGGCGTGCCGACCGTGGCGGGCGAGACCAATTTCCACCCGGCTTACGACGGCAACATCCTCGTCAACGCGATGACGGTGGGCGTGGCCGATCAGGACAAGATCTTCTACTCGGCAGCCACCGGCCTCGGGAACCCGATCGTCTATGTCGGCTCCAAGACCGGGCGCGACGGTATCCACGGCGCAACGATGGCCAGCGCCGATTTCGGCGAGGATGCCGAGGCCAAGCGCCCGACGGTGCAGGTCGGCGATCCCTTCACCGAAAAGCTGCTGATCGAGGCGTGCCTCGAACTGATGGCGACCGACGCGATCGTCGCCATTCAGGACATGGGCGCGGCGGGCCTCACCTCCTCCTCGGTGGAAATGGCGAGCAAGGGCGGCGCGGGCATCCGGCTCGACATGAACAAGGTGCCCTGCCGCGAAACCGGTATGACCCCTTACGAGATGATGCTCTCGGAAAGCCAGGAGCGAATGCTGATGGTGCTGAAGCCCGGCCGCGAAGCCGAGGCCGAGGCGATCTTCCGCAAGTGGGAACTCGATTTCGCGGTCATCGGTGAGGTCACCGACACCGGCCACATGGTGCTCGAATTCAATGGCGAAGTGGTGTGCGACATTCCCCTCGCCCCGCTCGCCGACGAGGCCCCGCTCTATGACCGGCCCTACCTCTCGAAGGAGGAATATGCCGTCTGGGCCGGCATCAAGCCGCTCGGCGAAGTGCCTTCGACCGATGACGTGGCGGGCGACCTCCTCACCCTGATGGGCTCACCCGACCTTGCCTCGCGCCGCTGGATTGCCGAGCAGTACGATTCGCAGGTCGGCGCCGATACGCTCCAGACCGGTGGCGATGCTGGCGTGGTGCGGGTTCACGGGACAGGCAAGGCGCTCGCCATCACCACCGATTGCACCCCGCGCTATGTCTTCGCCGACCCCTACGAGGGCGGCAAGCAGGCGATTGCCGAGGCCTATCGCAACCTTTGCGCGGTCGGCGCGCGGCCGCTGGCGGTGACCAATTGCCTCAACTTCGCCAATCCCCAGCGGCCCGAAATCATGGCGCAGATCGTCCACGCGCTCGAAGGCATGGGCGATGCCTGCCGCGCGCTCGATTTCCCGATCGTGAGCGGGAACGTCAGCCTCTATAACGAGAGCAAGGCCACCGGCGGCGGCTCGGCGATCCTCCCCACCCCGGCGATCGGCGGCGTCGGCATCATCACCGACCTGTCGAAGATGATGACCATGCACCTCAAGAACGCGGGCGACGCGATCTACCTTGTCGGGCCCGAGTTCTGGGCCAAGCCCGATCCCACCCGCTCGCACCTCGGCCGCTCGCTGTGGCTGCGCGTCGTCAAGGGCATGGAAGCGGGCCGCACCCCGCCGACCGACCTGACGGTGGAACGAAATGCGGGCGAGATCATCCACGAACTGATCGCAGACGGCCTCGTCAACGCGGTGCATGACCTCAGCGACGGCGGCCTTGCGGTCGCGCTTGCCGAGATGGCACTGGCGGGCGACATCGGCGCCGAAACCGAGGCGGGCAACCCCGCCTA
>NZ_LSJS01000040.1 GCF_001557325.1 Erythrobacter donghaensis | reverse complement strand
TTCTACGACCGTGGGCGTGGGCGGGGTTGCCGCGGCCTTGCCCGCGCGGCGCTCGCGCTCGAGCCGACGCCCACGGTCGTAGAACACCTTGGCGGCGAGCCCGCCCGCGACCACCGCGAGCCCCAGCGGCGAGCGGCGCGCGAGGTGGCTTGCGCCCCACAGCGCGAGGGTGGTCGCCATGCCGCGTCCGTCGACCAGCTTGTCGGCCTTGTCCTGTCCGTGGCTCCTTACCAGCAGGCCCTTCTCCAGCCGGTCGCGCAGCAGGCCCCCGGCGGCGCGCAGCACGATGTCGGCGATCACGAGGTTGGTGCCGGCCGAGGGGCTGGGGAGGGGGAGGCCTGCGGGGCCCGTGGGCCTGTCCGCGGTGGCAGTGTCCGGAGCTTCGGCGGCAGGCCTGTCGGGCGCGCCGCGCTTGCCTTTGCCGGTTCGCCTGGCGTGCGCCACGCAGGAGCCTATTTCTTGCGCCCGAAATCGATCGAGACGACGTTCGAGCCGTCGGGATCGGTGTCGGGCCCGTCATTCTCGGCGTCCTCGTGCGCCTCGGGCTCGAGCTCGCCCGCCGCGGCCTGGAACTGGAGGCCGAAATCGACCGCCGGGTCGACGAAGGCGGTGATCGCGGCGAAGGGGATCGTCAGCTTGGCGGGCACCTGGTTGAAGGTGAGGCTGACCGAGAAGCTCTGCGGGCCGACCTCGAGATCCCAGAACTTGTTCTGCAGGACGATTGTCATCTCGTCCGGGAAGCGTTCGCGCAGGTGCGGCGGGATCGAGACCCCTGGCGCGGCGGTCTTGAAGGTGATGTAGAAGTGATGCGCGCCCGGCAGCGTGCCGCCGCCGCTGACGATCGACCCCAGCACCCGGCCGACGACCGCGCGCAGGGCTTCCTGCACGATCTCGTCGTAGGGGATCAGGCTGTCGGGCGTGTCGCTGTTCATGGCTGGACGGATTCGTGGCGGTATGCGCGAAGTTGGTCAAGCGGATTTGGCGGGTCGCGCCGGATTGCCTGCGCGCGGGTGGGCAATGCACCGCGCTTGTCTTGGCGGCGCAGCCGACTATAGCGCCGGATCATGGCCAGCATCCCCGCCCGCACCGGATCGGTGAACCGCAACACCACCGAGACCAAGATCGCCATCGCCGTCAATCTCGACGGCACCGGCGCCTATGACGTGTCGACCGGCATCGGCTTTCTCGACCACATGGTCGAACAGTTCAGCCGCCATTCGCTGATCGACGTGTCGATGAAGGTCGAAGGCGACCTCCATGTCGACCAGCACCACACGACCGAGGATTCGGCGATCGCGCTGGGACAGGCGATCGCGCTGGCGCTGGGCGACAAGGCCGGGATCGGGCGCTATGGCGCGGCCTATTCGCCGATGGACGAGACGCTGAGCCGCGTCGCGCTCGACATTTCGGGGCGGCCCTATCTGGTGTGGAAGGCGAAGTTCACCCAGGAACGCCTCGGGGAATGGGACACCGAACTGATCGAGCACTGGTTCCACTCGGTCGCGCAGGCGGCGGGCATCACGCTGCACATGGAATTGCTCTACGGCACCAACAACCACCACATCTGCGAGAGCCTCTACAAGGGTTTCGCCCGCGCGATGCGGCAGGCGGTCGAGCGCGACCCGAGGAAGGGCGGGGCGATCCCGAGCACCAAGGGGCAATTGGGTGGCTAGCATCTTCATCGCCTCGCTCACCTATACCGTGCCGATCGAACAGGTCGACGCGGTTCTGGCGGATCATCTGGCATGGCTGAAGGCGGGTCATGAGGCCGGGCACTTTCTCGCCTGGGGCCCGCGCGAGCCGCGCGATGGCGGGCTGATCTTCGTGAAGGCCGCCAGCCGCGCCGAGGCCGAAGGCCTGTTGGCGAGCGATCCCTTCATGCTCCACCATCTTGCCGATCTCGCCATTATCCAATGGACCCCGCGCTTTGTCGGACCCGGCTTGGAGGCTTTCGGTGGCTGAAGTTGTCGCGCTCGTGGATTACGGCGCGGGCAACCTTCACTCGGTTCACAACGCCTTGAAGGCGGCGGGTGCGCGCGTGACCGTCACCGCCGATCCCTATGTGGTGCGCGCGGCGGACCGGATCGTGCTCCCCGGTGTCGGCGCCTTCCGCGCCTGCGCCGAGGGGCTGCGCGCGCTGCCCGGCATGGTCGAGGCGATGACCGAGCGGGTGCATGTCGGCGGCGCGCCCTTCCTCGGCATCTGCGTCGGGATGCAATTGCTCGCAACCCAAGGCCTCGAGTTCGGCGCGCATCCCGGGCTCGACTGGATCCCGGGCGAGGTGCGGCTGATCCAGCCCTCGGATGCAAGCATCAAGGTGCCGCACATGGGCTGGAACGACGTCGCGATGCTGCCCCACGCCAAGGATCACCCGGTGATCGCGGAAGGGGAGGCCTATTTCCTCCACTCCTATCACTTCGCTGTCGAACACCCCCACCATGTCGCCGCGATGACCGATCACGGCGAGGGGCTGGTCGCCGCCGTCGCGCGCGACAACATTCTCGGCGTGCAGTTTCACCCGGAGAAGAGCCAGGCCTACGGGCTGGCGACCCTCCGGCGCTTTCTGGAGTGGTATCCGTGATCATCTTCCCCGCCATCGACCTGAAGGGCGGCCAGGTCGTGCGCCTTGCCGAAGGCGACATGGAGCGCGCCACGATCTACGGCGATGATCCCGCCGCGCAGGCGCTGATCTTCGCCGAGGCCGGGGCGGAGCACCTCCACGTCGTCGATCTCGACGGCAGCTTTGCGGGCGAGAGCCGCAACCGGGCAGCGGTGGAGGCGATTGTCGCGGCCTTCCCCGGCTACGTCCAACTGGGCGGCGGCATCCGCGATGCTGCGGCGGTTGAAGGCTGGTTCAACCTTGGTATTGCGCGGGTTGTGATGGGTTCTGCGGCGCTCAAGAACCCCCAATTCGTGCGCGAGATGGCCCGCGAATGGGAGAACGGCATCGTCGTCGCGGTCGACGCGAAGGACGGGATGGTCGCGACCGAGGGCTGGGCGGAAGTCTCCGACGTCCCTGTGGTCGACCTCGCCCGCCGCTTCGAGGATGCCGGCGTTGCCTCGCTGCTCTTCACCGATATTGGCCGCGACGGGTTGCTCAAGGGCGTCAACATCGAGGCGACCGTCGACCTCGCCCGCCGGGTCGACATCCCGGTGATCGCCAGCGGCGGGGTGAAGGGCCTTGATGACATCCACATCCTCTCGCTCCACGCGCACGAGGGGATCGAGGGGGTGATCACGGGGCGCGCGCTCTACGAAGGGCGGCTCGATCTGGCGGCGGCGATCGCGATGGGCCGGAGAGCGGAGACGCGGGGATGATGGAGTTGAGGGAAGTCGTGCTGGTCAGCGGCGTGTTCAGCATCGGCGCCGTGCTCGCGATCCGCAAGCTGCTGGCGCAAGGCGCGGTCTATCAGCATTGGCCGCGTTATGCGCGCTATGACCGCGACGAGCATCCGATCCGGTTCGGGAGCTGGATTGCCATCAACATGACCATCATCGCGACCTTCATCGTGTCTCTGGCCATCTGGCTGTTCGCGCAATGACCGTCCGCATCCGCGTTATCCCCTGCCTCGACGTCGCCGAGGGCCGCGTGGTGAAGGGCGTCAATTTCGTCGACCTGAAGGACGCGGGCGATCCGGTCGAGCAGGCGCGCGCCTATGACGCGGCAGGCGCGGACGAGCTGTGCTTCCTCGACATCTCCGCCAGTCACGAGGGGCGCGGCACGCTGCTCGACATGGTGCGCCGGACGGCCGAGGTGTGCTTCATGCCGCTGACCGTCGGCGGGGGCGTGCGCTCGGCAGAGGACGCGCGCGCGCTGCTGCTGGCCGGCGCCGACAAGGTCGCGGTCAACTCCGCCGCCGTCGCCCGGCCCGAACTGGTGGGCGAGATCGCGGCGAAGTTCGGCAGCCAATGCGTCGTCGCCAGCGTCGACGCGCGCCGCACGCCGAGGGGGAATTGGGAAATCTTCACCCACGGCGGGAGGAAGCCGACCGGGATCGACGCCGTCGAATACGCATTGAAGATCGCGGGGCTGGGTGCGGGCGAACTCCTCGTCACCTCGATGGACGGGGACGGCACCCAGCGCGGCTACGACCTCGCCCTCACCCGCGAGATCGCCGACGCGGTCAGCGTGCCGGTGATCGCCAGCGGCGGTGTGGGGAGCCTCGATCATCTTGTCGAAGGCGTGACGAAAGGCCACGCCAGCGCGGTGC
>NZ_LSJS01000039.1 GCF_001557325.1 Erythrobacter donghaensis | reverse complement strand
CCGCCGCGTCGCTCACTCGGCCCCGTCCAGCAGCGCGAGGATCGCTTCGCGCACCTCGGGCTCGTCGAGCGTCGGCGCATGGCCGACATCGGGGACGGTGACGGTGCGCATCTTCGGATTGCGCATCCCCATCTGCTTGACCGTGTCGGGGCTGAGAAGATCCGACAGCCCCCCGCGCACCAGCAGCATCGGCACATCGCGCAGGGCCTCGAAGGCGAGCCACAGGTTGGGCGGCGCGGCATTGCCGGGCTTGGCGAAGGGCTCGGCGATGGCCATGTCGTAATCGAACACGATCCGCCCGTTCTGGCTCACCACCATGGTGCGCTTGGCCATCTCGAGCCATTGGTCGAGATCGAACTTGGGGAAGGCCGCGCCGTGCGCCTCGGCCAGCCCGCGCGCGGCGTGAACCCAGGTGGGGTAGGAGCGCCCCTGCCCGACATAGCCCGAAATGCGCGCGAGGCCTGCGGTCTGCACCTCGGGGCCGACGTCGTTCATCACCACCGCGCTCATCCGCCCGGGCTTGGCGGCGGCCATCAGCATGGTCATCAGCCCGCCCATCGAGGTGCCGACCACGGCGAAGCGTTCGATCCCCTGTTCGGCGAGCAGCTTTTCCACGTCCTGGACATAGGTGAGCGGCGAATAGGTGTCCGAATCCGGCGCATAGTCGCTCATCCCCCGGCCGCGCATTTCGGTGACGATCACCCGGCGGGTGGTGCACAGCGCCTCGGCCAGCGCGCCGAAGTCGCGGGCGTTGCGGGTGAGGCCGTGCATGCACAGCACCGGCAGCTTCGCGGTGCCCTCGGGCCCCGGATAGTTGCGATAATGCAGGGTCAGCCCGTCGCTGCTCGTCCAGTAGCGATCTTCGTAAGTGGCGGCCATGATCGGCGTCATTCCCCATTATATGCCTAACCCGCCTGCTTGCGCCGACGGGTGCTTGCGCCCACTATCGCGGGATGAGCGCCGGACTGCAACATCCCGATGAA
This sequence comes from Erythrobacter donghaensis, assembly GCF_001557325.1. Taxonomy (GTDB): domain Bacteria; phylum Pseudomonadota; class Alphaproteobacteria; order Sphingomonadales; family Sphingomonadaceae; genus Erythrobacter; species Erythrobacter donghaensis_B. Next base: position 8,986 of record NZ_LSJS01000039.1, on the reverse strand, counting down.
CCTGTCACCTACCGCCCCGATCCGGCGGTGCTGCCGCTGGCCGGATGGCTGGGCGATCCGGTGACGGCGGCGGACTTCCCCGAAACGCGGCTGCGCTGGCGCAACGACCGGGCGGCGGCGAGTGTCGGGCTGGCGGTCCTGAGCGACGAGGAATGGCTCCGCCACTTCGGGCGCTTCGCACCCCTGGAGGGCAATATCCCCCGACCGCTCGCGCTGCGCTATCACGGGCACCAGTTCCGGGTCTACAATCCCGAGATCGGCGACGGGCGCGGTTTCCTGTTCGCGCAGATGCGCGATGGTGCGGGACGGCTGCTCGACCTCGGCACCAAGGGTTCGGGCACCACCCCGTGGAGCCGCTCGGGCGATGGCCGCCTGACGCTGAAGGGCGCGGTGCGCGAGATCCTCGCCACCGAGATGCTCGAGGCCTTGGGCGTCAACACCTCCAAAACCTTCAGCGTGATCGAGACCGGCGAGGCGCTCCAGCGCGGCGACGAGCCCTCGCCGACGCGGTCCGCCGTGCTGGTGCGCCTCAGCCATTCGCACATCCGCATCGGCAGCTTCCAGCGGCTGCTGGCGCTGGAGCAGGCGGACGAGATGGCGCAGCTCATCGACTACTGCCTCGCCCACTTCCCCGCCCCGCCCCCGCCCGAGGACGCGCCCGATCGCGACAATCCCGCGATCCGGCTGATGCACGCCGTCACCGAACGCATGGCCGATCTCGCGGCGAGCTACATGACCTCCGGCTTCGTCCACGGCGTGCTCAACACCGACAACATGAACGTGACCGGCGAGAGCTTCGATTACGGCCCGTGGCGCTGGCTGCCCGCGTGGGAGCCGGGCTTCACCGCCGCCTATTTCGACCACGCCGGGCTCTACGCCTTCGGCCGCCAGCCCGAGGCGCTGCACTGGAACTGCGGGCAGCTTGCAGTCGCGCTCAGGCTCCATGCCGAGACCGCGCCGCTGGTCGCCGCGCTCGAACGCTTCGGGCCGCTCTACATGGCGGCGGTCGCGCGGCGGTGGTGCTGGCGGCTCGGGGTCGAGCCGCAGGGGATCGAGGCCGACACGCAGCTCGTCGCGGCATGCGAGCAGGAGATGCGCGAGGGCAGGCTCCAGCCCGACGCCTTCTTCTTCGCGCACCGCGGCGGGCGGGGCGCAGCCTCGGGCGCGCTCGGCGCGGCGCTGGCGGGCTACCGGCCGGTTGCCGACACCCACCCCTACTGGGCCGACGCCGCACCCCAATCGATGCTGATCGAGGAGGTCGAGAGCATCTGGGCCGCGATCGACCAGGGCGACGACTGGGCCCCGCTCCACGCCAAGGTCGCCGCGCTTAGGCGCATGGGGGAAGCGCATGGCCCCGCGCCCGAACCTGCGGGACATGCGTAGCGGGCTTACCCCTATCTTTTCAGAGCTGTTACCTATACATCCGCTCACCCGCGGCAGCAGGACAGAGCAGGCGACTAGCGCGAGCGTGACCGACAATTTCCTCATTTCCCTCGAGCCGGCGACCGGCGAGGAATTGTGGCGCGGCCCCGTCTCGGACGTGGACGCGGCGGTCTCGGCCGCGCGCCGCGCCTGGGCGCCCTGGGCCGCACGCGCGCTGACCGAACGGATCACCGTGCTGCGCGCCTTCGCCAACACCGTGCGCCGCGACGCGGACACCTTCGCCGATCTGATCGCGCGCGAGGCGGGCAAGCCCCTATGGGAAGCGCGCAGCGAGGTCGACGCGGTGGTCGCCAAGGTCGACATCGCGGTCCAGGCCTATGCCGAGCGCACCGGGAAGAAGAAATTCGACGCCGGGATCGGCTCGAGCGCCGCAGTGCGCCACAAGCCGCACGGGGTGATGGCGGTGCTGGGGCCCTTCAATTTCCCCGCGCACCTGCCTTGCGGCCACATCGTGCCGGCGCTGATCGCGGGCAATGCCGTGGTGTTCAAGCCCTCGGAGAAGACCCCGGCGGTGGGCGAGGCGCTGGTGGCCGCCTTCCACGCTGCCGGCGTGCCGGCGGACGTGATCGGGTGCGTCATCGGCGGGCCCGAGCAAGGCAAGGCGCTGGTCGCCCACCCGGGGATCGACGGCGTTCTGTTCACCGGCTCGGCCCAGACGGGGATCGCGATCAACCGCAAGCTCGCCGCCAATCCGGGCAAGATCGTCGCGCTCGAGATGGGCGGCAACAACCCGATCGTCGTCACCGACACCCCCAAGCTCGCCGATGCGGCCGCGATCATCGTCCAGAGCGCCTTTGCCACTGCCGGCCAGCGCTGCACCGCGGCCCGGCGACTGATCGTCAAGGACAGCGTCCACGACGCGCTGATGGCCGAGCTCGTGCCGCTCGCGCGCAAGCTGATGGTCGGCAATCCGCTCGGCGAGCCGCAGCCCTTCATGGGCCCGGTGATCGACAACGACACCGCCGAGCGCCTGATGGAAAGCTTCGTCGCGCTGATGACCGGCGGCGGGCGGGTGCTGCTGCACATGCGCCGCTCGCTGCCCGACCTCCCGTTCCTCAGCCCCGGCATCATCGACGTCACCGACGTGCCCGAGCGCCCCGACATCGAGCTGTTCGGCCCGCTGCTGCAGGTGATCCGCGTGCCCGATCTCGACACCGCGATCACCGAGGCGAACAACACCCGCTACGGCCTTGTCGCCTCGCTGATCGGCGGCAGCCCGGAGGATTACGGGCGCTTCTGGGCGAACATCCGGGCCGGGATCATCAACTGGAACGCGCCCACCAACGGCGCCTCGTCCAAGGCGCCCTTCGGGGGCATCGGCCTTTCCGGCAACCACCGCCCCGCGGCCTATTACGCCGCCGACAACAGCGCCTACCCGGTCGCCAGCACCGAGATGGACCAGCCGCGCGCGGGCCTGATGGTGGGGGTCAGGCCCTAGAGCCTGTCTCTAGTTCGGGGCGCGGTAGATCAGCGTCACGCCCGTCAGCGCGTTCGCCGCCGTCCTGACATGCACCGCAAGCCGCTCCGCCCCCTTGCCGGTGGCGACGATGCTGTCTCCGGGCGCGGCGTGGCGGGTCGGCGCGAGGCCCGCGCGGCTCGCGCGGACGTGGTGATATTGCAGCACATCCTCCGGGGCGGCCGGGGTGAGATAGCGCAGGATGCGCAAGGCGCAGCCCCTCGCCTGGCTCCCCCCGGCCTGCACCACCATCGCCCGCGGGGGGATCATGGCGGCGGGCGGCAAGCTTGCGGCGAGCGCGAAGTCCTCCTTCAGCGCCCCGGCGCAGGCCCCCGGCGCACCGACCGCGCCGAGCAGTTCCTCCGGCCCCGACATCGGCCCGAGCACCGCTCGGCCCGGCGCCCTGCTCGCGCGCGGCAGATCGGGGAGCGGGCCGCCCTCGAGCAGCTCGATCCGCATCGCCTCGCGCGCGGCGGCGGCCGCCGCGCCCGAGCCGGCGAGCACCGGCAGCGCGGCGCTGTCGGCAAAGCCGATCGCGGCCGCCGCCTCGTTGCGGCTGGCGAGATCGGGGTCGCTCATCAAGGGGTCGTGGAGCGCACGGGCGATCTCGGGGTCGCGCGCGATCAGCCCGGCATCCGGCGCAGTCGCGCCCTCGCCTTCCCCCGCGCCCGGCCCGCAGGCGGCGAGAAGACCAAGACAGGCCAAGGGGATAGGGGCGCGGCGCATCGGCGGAGCATCGCATGCCGGTGGTTAATTTGGCCCTCACCGGGGCCGATGAAAACGCCCCCGGAGCAGGGGCTCCGGAGGCGCTTTCCACGCGGGGGCAAAGGAAGCTCCGCGTGCCGGCGGCCACTGGTGGGAATGGCCGCAAGGGCGATGTCGTTCATCCATAGCGTGTCTTGCCTGAACGAATCGCCCCTGCGTGTGAAAGCCGCCGTTCAGCGACGCGGCGGCTTGCCTAAGCCTTGCCCCGCTCCTAACGCCGCGCGAGCATGTCCACCCCCGCACCCTCTTCCGCGGCCTCCGGCCCCATCGCTTCGGGTCTGGCACCCGCGCTCGGGGCCTATCTGATCTGGGGCTTCCTGCCGCTCTACCTGATGCTGGTGAGGAGCGTTCCCGCCTTCGAGTTCGTCGGCTGGCGGATCATCTGGACGCTGCCGCTGTGCCTGCTGATCGTCGCATACCGGCGCCAGTTCCCCGAGCTTCTGGCAGCGCTGAAGAGCCCCAGGAGCCTGCTTGCCCTCCTCGCCAGCGCCGTCCTCATCGGGATCAACTGGTTCGTCTACATCTGGGCAATCTTGAACGGCGAGGTCTATGCGACCAGCATCGGCTATTACCTCAACCCGCTCCTCAACGTGCTGCTCGGCACGCTGGTGCTGGGCGAGCGGCTCAGCCGTCGCCAATGGGTGGCCGTCGCGATTGCCGCCGTGGCCGTGGCGCTGCTGGCGACGGGCGCCGAGACGATGACCAGCCTGTGGATCAGCCTCAGCCTCGGCTTCAGCTTCGGCATCTATGGCCTTGTTCGCAAACAGGTTGCCGTGGGCTCGCTCCCCGGCCTCACGATCGAGAGCGCGATCCTGCTCCCCGTCGCCGCCGCAATCGCCGGGTGGTACGCGCTCACCCCGCAAGGCTCGTCCTTCGGGCAGGACGGGTGGATCAGCGCGCTGATCGTCTTTTCGGGCGTGGTCACCGCGATCCCGCTGCTGCTGTTCGCGCTGGCGGCGCGGCGGATGGACTATTCGACGCTGGGCTTTCTCCAGTACATCGCGCCGACGATCGTGTTCTTCCTCGGGCTGTTCGTCTTCGAGCAGCCGCTCGCGCCGGCGAAACTCGGCAGCTTCGTGCTGATCTGGGTGGCGGTCGGGATTTTCGTCTGGGACCTGTGGGCGAAAAAGCGGGCCGCTTCAGCCTAGGAACGTCCAACCCAAGATCTGGCCACCGTGCCAGGGGACGATTTCCTCGCCGGTCACATGGAGGCAGGCGGGCACCGCCACCTCGGCACGCTCCAGCGTCACCGTCTCCTCATTGACCGGCAGCTTGTAGAAGGCCGGGCCGTGGAGCGAGGCGAAGCCCTCGAATTTGTCGAGTGCGCCCTCCTCGTCGAACACCGTGAGGTAGCTTTCCAGAGCATAGGGCGCGCCGAAGATGCCTGCGCAGCCGCAGGCGGTCTCCTTCGCGCGGCGAAGATGCGGGGCCGAATCGGTGCCGAGGAAGAACTTCGGCGCCCCACCCGTCGCCGCCTTGCGCAATGCGAGGCGGTGGCTCTCGCGCTTGGCGACCGGCAGGCAATAGTTGTGCGGCTGGATCCCGCCCACCAGCATCGCATTGCGGTTGATGTGCAAGTGCTGCGGGGTGATGGTCGCGGCCACGTTCGGCCCGGCCTCCATCACAAAGTCCACAGCGTCCGAGGTGGTGATATGCTCGAACACCACCCGCAAGCTCGGGAAGTTCGCAACAATGCCGCGCAAGTGCCGCTCGATGAACTCTTTCTCGCGGTCGAACACGTCGACGCTGTGGTCGGTCACCTCGCCGTGGATGCACAGCACGATATCCTCGGCCTCCATGCGGGCAAGGACGGGGTAGATCTTCTCGACATTGGTCACGCCCGCGGCCGAGTTGGTCGTGGCGTTGGCGGGATACATCTTGGCCGCGGTGAATACGCCCTCGGCCGCGCCCCGCGCCAGATCATCGGCGTCGGTGGTGTCGGTGAGGTAGCAGGTCATCAGCGGCTCGAAGCGCACCCCCTCCGGCACCGCCGCGCGGATGCGGTCACGGTAGGCGGCTGCCAGCGCGGTCGTGGTCACCGGCGGGGTCAGGTTGGGCATCACGATCGCCCGGGCGAACTGGCGCGCGGTCCACGGCACCACCGCGCGCATGATGTCGCCATCGCGGAAATGGAGGTGCCAGTCGTCGGGGCGGCGGATGGTAAGGCGGTCGGTCATCCCTTCCCCTTAGCCATGCCCGATCCTATCTGTCACCCATGAGTGCAACCCTGCTGACCACCCGCGCGCTGGTGCGCCTCTCGCCGCTGGACGAGGCCGAGGATGTCGCCGCCTTCCTCCAGGGCCTCGTCACCAACGACGTGACCGGCCCCCTGCCCTGCTACGCCGCGCTGCTTTCCGCGCAGGGCAAGCATTTGTTTGACTTTCTGGTGTGGGGGGACGGCGATGCCCTCCTCCTCGATTGCGAGGCGGCGCATGCCGACGAGCTGGCAAAGCGCCTGTCGATGTACCGCCTGCGCCGCAAGATCGCGATTGCGCGCGACGCCGCGCTGGCGGTTCACTGGAGCCCCGAGCCGCGCGAGGATGCGGTGGCTGACCCGCGCCTCCCCGCCCTCGGCCACCGCTGGCTCGGCGCGGCGGAAGGCGAAAGCGCCGACGCCGCATGGCTCGCCCACCGCCTCGGCCTCGGCGTGCCCGAGGGGCGCGGCGAGATGGGCGACATCCTGTGGCTCGAGACCAACGCGGTGGAGCTGAACGGGGTGAGCTTCACCAAGGGCTGCTATGTCGGCCAGGAGAACACCGCGCGGATGAACTGGCGGCAGAAGGTCAATCGGCGGCTGGTGGTGGTGCCGCTTGGCGACTCGGACGAGGCGCGGCGCATGGCGGCCTACGAAAACCTCGGCCTCGCGGTCGATCACCTGCGGGTCGAATGCCTCGATCCGGCCGCCCTGCCGGCATGGCAGCGCGCCGGGGTGCTCGCGCCCGAAACCTAAGCCGTCTGATGCTCGGCGAAGCTCGCCTCGAGCATCGCCGTCGCCCGCTCGCGCGCGGCATCGCGCGGCAGCTCGAGCGACTTTGCCAGCGGCCCGCCGATCAGCGCGTCGCCCAGCGCCATCAGCACAAGCGACAAGGTGTCGCGGTGCAGCCGCCGCTGGGCAATGTGCTCGGGCGTTTCGGTGGGGCCAAGCTCGTCGAGCAGGTCGTGAATCACCGAGATGATCGGGTCGAGCGCATCCTCGTTCCCCGTCAGCAGCATCCAGCTGGTCAGCGCGCCCGCGCCCTCGCGGTCGAAGGCGTCGAAGGCGAGATCGACCACCTCGCGCGCCGAGCCGAGGCCGGCGCGGCTGGCATGGACCGCCTGCAGGATCGTCTCGCACACCGTGCGCGCCAGATGCTCGGCGAGTGCGCGCTGGAGCCCCGAGGCCGAGCCGAAATGGTGCAGCAGGTTCGCATGGGTGCGTCCGATCCGGGCCGAGACCGCCTTCAGCGTCACCGATTGCGGCCCCGCCTCGATCAGCAGCGCGCGCGCCGCCTCGAGCGCGGTGCTGCGCGATTCCTCGGGGGTTAACCTCTTGCGGACGACCATAAGTCTGCGGCCCTAGGGGATTTCGCAGATGCGAACAAGCCGTCCGCCGTCCCCCGCGCCCTCACGCGGCGCGCGCAACCGGCGCGGGGTCCATGTCAGCCTCCAGGTCGAGCGCGTACTCGACCGATTCGGCCGCGCACCCGCGACCTGCGCTGAACCGCTGGCCATTGCGCCCGGTGGGGACGAAGCCGAGCTTCCTCAGCACCTTGCCCGAGGCCGGGTTGTCGGTGAAGTGCCCCGCCACCACCCTCCGGTGGCCGAGCGTGCGCGCAATCCTCAGCACCGCGCCCGCCGCCTCGGTGGCATAGCCGCGGCCCCAGTGGGCGCGCGCGATCCAGTAGCCGAGTTCGGGTTCGCCCTCATGGTCGCCCATCCCGGCCGAGCCGATCACGCCGACACCCGGAAGCGTCACGAGGAAGTGCGGCAGGCGCATGTCCTGCGGCAGGGCGGCGAAGTTCTTCGCGTCGTCGAGGGTGTAGGGCCACGGCGCGCGGGCGAGGTTGCGCACGATCGCCTCCTCGCCGATGCCGGCAAGGATAGCGCCGCAATCCTCGGGGAAAGCGGGCCTCAGGAACAGTCTCTGGCTGCGATGGAACACGAGTTCTCCCTTCCTCGCCCCGCGCCCGCCTCTAGGGTGGACGCGTGACACTTTCATGGCCGCAAAACTTTCTGATTCCGCAGCTTTTCGAGGGAGAGTGCAAAAAGGGAGACGGACCCCCTCGGTTAGAGGACGGTCCTGTCTCCCTCATCGGGAGGGTCTTGCACCCTCCGGGACCATCCTTGCGGACGATCCCTTTTGCGAATCGTCCGCTTATTCGGCGGCTTCGGCCATCGCGTCTACGCTGACGTATTTGCGGCCGAGCTTGCCCGCGTGGAATCGGACCACGCCTTCGGCGAGCGCGTAGAGGGTGTGGTCCTTGCCCATGCCCACGTTCACGCCCGGGTACACGCGGGTGCCGCGCTGACGGATGATGATATTGCCGCCGATCACTTCCTGACCGCCGAACTTCTTGACGCCAAGGCGACGACCGGCCGAATCACGACCGTTGCGCGACGAACCGCCTGCTTTCTTGTGTGCCATGGTTCAAACGCTCCTTATTCGGCCGAGGCAGCGGCTTCAGCAGCCGGAGCGTCTTCGGTCTTGGTCTTCTTGGCGGCGGCCTTCTTGGCCGGCTTCTCGGCAGCAGCGGCGCCGACAGCGGTGATGCGCAGCAGGGTCATCTGCTGGCGGTGGCCGTTCTTGCGGCGATAATTGTGGCGGCGGCGCTTCTTGAAGACGACCACCTTTTCGCTCTTGGCCTGGGCGATGATCTCGGCCGAGACGGTCACCGCCTTGGCATCGGCGAGGGTTTCGCCTTCGCCGGCCAGCAGGACATCGCCCAGCGTGATCGTGTCGCCGGCTTCGCCCGCGAGCTTTTCAACGGCAATCTTGTCTCCGGCGGCAACCCGATATTGCTTGCCGCCCGTGCGCACTACAGCGAACATGGCTCTAAACTCTCTTGTCTGTGCGGTGTCCGGCCGAGCGGCTCACGCCACAAAAACCGAACGGCAATGCGGGGCCTGCGCAGATGCAGCCCCGTAAAGGATGCGTGCCGTTAGGGGAAAGGCGGGCCCAAGTCAACGCCTCTCGCGCGCAGGGCCTCGGCAAAAAGTCGGACGAAGCGAGGCGTCAGGACACTTTGCCAGCGCGGGGTGTCATGGTAACGGGACATGGGATCTCTATGCGCGCACATCTGACAAAATCCGCCCTTATCACCCTGCTGGCTCTGGGCGTACCCG
>NZ_LSJS01000038.1 GCF_001557325.1 Erythrobacter donghaensis | reverse complement strand
CGCTTGCCGAACGGCTTGGGCTTCGCCCCGAAATGCTTGACCAACAAAGGCGAGGTGGGCGGGTCGAACAGGATGATGTCCCCGCGATGCACGGGTGCCCCCCGCGTGAACCAGATTGCCCAGTAGGGCAGGCTGGGGCTCACATTGATCATAAGCGCATGCCCTGAGCGAAGGCGGCGAGCGAGGAGAGCGCCAGCGCCCCGGCACCGAGCCCGCCCCAAAGCACGAGCCGGCGCGCCGA
>NZ_LSJS01000037.1 GCF_001557325.1 Erythrobacter donghaensis | reverse complement strand
CCATGGCGGCCTGATGATCAACCGCCCGGCCGCACACGGAAATCCTGACAGTCCCGCGTGTTCGCACCGCACGGCACTTCGGTTGAAACCCGGCTGACCGTTATCGACAAGGTTCCCGCAGACAATCCAGCACAATTTCCGGCATCGCGAGGCATGGCTCCCGATCTTGCGACCTTGCTGCGCTGGTTGGCCGACAGCCTCCCGCCACGTCAGCCCATCGCCGCATCAGCTCTTCAGCCACTGGTAGCTGCCCGCAATTCACAAGCGATCAAAGCCAGCCCAAGGCCTAGACTGGCTACAGCCCCGATCCCTGCAATATGTGGCGTGCCGCTCGACTATGATGTGATCGACTGGTGTCCTCCAACCGACGGCACGCTCTCCGAATCGCTCTATGAGCCCTACTCGCTCCAATCGATCCGCATCGCTGGCGCGCAGCCGCATCCGACACGACTGGTGCAATCAGCCGCGATGTCCTCGGTCGCGCCGCCCAAGCCGAGCTATCGCCCGCATCTGCCCGCTGGTCTCGTCGAACAGGGGCTGCTGTCGGATGCCCAGCTGGAATCGGTCATCTATGCGGGCGAAGCCCATGCTGACCATCTCGCCGGCAGCTGGTCCGTTAATGCGACCTGGGACAAGGTCGAAGCTGCGCCCGATGACTGCGACACGGCCATCCGGTTCCGCAAGGGCTGGTTCCTCGGCGATGGTACCGGCGCTGGCAAAGGGCGTCAGGTCGCAGGCATATTGCTCGACAATTGGCTCAAGGGCCGAACGCGCGCGATCTGGATTTCGAAATCCGACAAGCTGCTCGAAGATGCGCAGCGCGACTGGAAGGCTCTGGGGCAAGAGCCCTTGCTGGTCACGCCGCTCGCCCGCTTCCGCCAGGGCACGCCGATCCGGCTCGAGCAAGGCATCCTTTTTACAACCTATGCCACGCTACGCTCCGACGCGCGCGAAAACCGGGTTTCCCGGGTGCAGCAGATCGTCGACTGGCTGGGGACCGACTTTGACGGGGTCATTGTTTTCGACGAGAGCCATGCCATGCAGAATGCCGGTGGCGGCAAATCCGAACGGGGCGATTCCGCCCCCTCGCAGCAGGGACGTGCTGGACTGCGCCTGCAGCATGCACTGCCCAATGCCCGGATTGTTTATGTCTCTGCAACCGGGGCGACCACGGTCGAGAACCTTGCCTATGCTCAGCGGCTCGGCCTGTGGGGCGGCGCTGACTTTCCCTTCGACAAACGCACCGATTTCGTCGCGGCCATCGAAGCGGGCGGGGTCGCAGCGATGGAGGTGCTCGCCCGCGACCTGAAAGCTCTCGGTCTCTATGCAGCCCGTTCGCTGTCGTACGAAGGCATCGAATATGAGCTGCTCGAGCACCAGCTCACCGCTGACCAGGTTCGCATCTACGATGCCTATGCCGGGGCGTTTCAGGTCATCCACAACAACTTGGACGCAGCGCTGGAGGCCGCCAACGTCACGAGCAGCGAGGGCACGCTCAACGCACAGGCGAAGTCAGCAGCCCGTTCGGCGTTTGAATCCGCCAAGCAGCGCTTCTTCAATCATCTCATTACGGCGATGAAAACGCCAACGCTGATCGCCGCGATCGAGCAGGGCCTCGCCGATGGCCACGCCGCTGTGGTGCAGATCGTCTCGACGGGGGAAGCGCTGCTGTCGCGCCGCCTCGCCGACATCGATCCGGGCGAGTGGAACGACATTCAGGTCGATATCACACCACGCGAATATGTTTAATGTGGAGCTCCACATTACACGTATTCTTTGCAGTCGCAGTTTATGTCGAGCGTGGCGGCGAGAGACGCAGGT
>NZ_LSJS01000036.1 GCF_001557325.1 Erythrobacter donghaensis | reverse complement strand
CTGCCGCCCTGCCCCGCCCGAACCGCGCCGGATCGCGAATTCCTCCAGCCGCACCGGCAGGCGGGACTCGAGGATTTCGGGGTCGGTCAGGCGCGAGTTGGTCATGTGGGTCTGCACCGCGCTCGTGCCCGGGTGGTCCGGCCCCGCTCCCGAGCCGCCGCAGATCGTCTCGTAATACTGGTGCCGCTCATTGCCGAAGGTGAAGTTGTTCATCGTCCCCTGACTTGGCGCGAGCCTGCCCGTGGCGGCGAAGAGCGCGTCGGTCACCACCTGGCTGGTCTCGACATTCCCGGCGACCACCGCCGCGCCGGGATGCGGGTTCAGCATCGAGCCCTCGGGCACGATCAGCGTCACGGGCCTCAGGCATCCGTCGTTCATCGGGATTGCATCGTCGATCAGCGTGCGAAGGACATAGAGCGCAGCGGCGCGGGTGATCGAGCGGGGGGCGTTGAAGTTGTCGGGCAATTGGTCGCTGGTGCCGGTGAAGTCGAACACCGCAGACCGACTCTCGCGGTCGATGCGGATCGCCAATCGCACCTCTGCGCCATTGTCCATCGGGTAGGCGAAGCTGCCATCCTCCAGCCCGCCGAGCAGCCGCCGAACGCTTTCCTCGGCATTTGCGAGGACGTGGTCCATGTAGGCGGCGAGCACGTGCGATCCATGCTCGCGCGCTGCCCCTGCCAGCAGCTCAGCCCCGCGGGTGCAGGCGGCAAGCTGGGCGCGCAGGTCGGAGAGGTTGCGGTCAGGATTGCGCGCCGGATACTCCGCCGCCGCCAGCACGTCACGCAGCGCAGTCTCCTGAAAGCGGCCTTCATCGACCATCAGCACATTGTCGATCAGCACACCCTCCTCGGCGATGGTGCGGCTTTCGGGAGGCATCGAGCCGGGTGCGATCCCGCCGATGTCGGCATGGTGGCCTCTCGCCGCGACGAAGGCATCTGGTTCCCCGCCCACCCCATCGCCTTCGCCCGAATAGAACACCGGCACGATCACCGTGATGTCAGGAAGGTGCGTGCCGCCACGATAGGGATCGTTGAGGACATAGGCGTCCCCGCGCCGGAAGCCGCGACCATCCCGCGCGCTTCCTCGGGCTTCGATCACCCGCGCGATGCTGTCCCCCATGCTCCCCAGATGCACCGGGATATGCGGCGCATTGGCGATCAGCGCACCCGCGTGGTCGAACAGCGCGCAGGAGAAATCGAGCCGCTCCTTGATGTTCACCGAGGTCGCGGTGGATTGCAGCACCACGCCCATTTCCTCGGCAATCGCCATGAAGAGGTTGTTGAAGATCTCGAGCCGCACGGGATCGACCGCCGTGCCCGCCGCGCGTTCCCGCTCGAGCGGTGCGGTGCGGGTCAGGATCAGGCTGCCCTCGTGCGCCAACCGCGCCTGCCAGCCCGGCTCGACCACGGTGGTCGAGCCCGGGTCGACGATCAGCAGCGGGCCCTGCACCGCATCGCCGGTGTGCAGCGCGGCGCGGGCCATGATCGGCCATCCGCCCGGCAGCAGGCCACCCGCGCTCGCCGGGGTCTCGGGCAGGCCGGAGCTGGCGGCAAGCCCGCCCGCTTCGCCCGAAGCCTCGACGCTCAGCGCCTCGACAATGATCGCGCCCTCGGCGTCGGAATAGCCGAAGCGCTGGCGATGGAGCGCGCGGAAGGCGGTGTCCATGCTCGCGGGGTCATCGCAGGGGATCGCCAGCAGGCTGTCGCTCCCGGCAAAGCGCAGGCGGGCGGTGGGGGCGAGGCGGATCGCATCCGCAGCAATGCCTTGCACCAACAGATCGCCACGCGCCTGTTCTTCCAGCGCGGCGAGTTCGCTCGCGAAACTCTCGCCCAAGGGCCGCATCAGACTAACCTCGCGGATCGCCTTCACCGGCGCGAGGCCGATCCCGTAGGCCGAGAGCATGCCCGCCAGCGGGTGTACCAGCACCGTCTCCATGCCAAGCGCATCGGCGACGCGGCAGGCGTGCTGCCCGCCCGCCCCGCCGAAACAGGCGAGCGCATAGGTCACCACGTCATGCCCGCGCGCAACCGAGATCTTGCGGATCGCCGCCGCCATGTTGTCGATGGCGATGGCGAGGAAGCCCTCGGCAATCGCTTCAAGGCTGCGGGGTTCGGGCAGCGCCGCAGCGACCTCCTCCAAGCGTGCGCGCGCAGCCTCGGGGTCGAGCGGCGCGTCGCCAGCGGGGCCGAAGACAGCGGGGAAGAAGGCGGGGTCGATCCGCCCGAGGAACAGGTTGCAGTCGGTCACCGTCAGCGGCCCGCCCCTGCGGTAGCAGGCGGGCCCCGGGTCGGCGCCCGCGCTCTGCGGCCCCACCCGAAAGCGCGCGCCGTCGAAGCGGCAGATCGAGCCGCCGCCTGCCGCGACGGTGTGAATCTGCATCATCGGCGCGGCGACCCGCACGCCCGCGACCACGCTGTCGCCGGTCAGTTCCACCTCGCCCGCGTAATGCGCGACATCGGTGCTGGTGCCGCCCATGTCGAAGCCGATCAGCCGCGGGTAGCCGAGCGGCGTTGAGGCCGCGACCATCCCCACCACGCCGCCCGCCGGGCCGGAGAGGATCGCGTCCTTCCCCCGGAACGCGCCGACTTCGGCAAGCCCGCCGTTCGATTGCATGAACCGCAGCGCCCCGGTGGCGGGCAGGCTCGCCGCGAGCCCGTCGGTGTAGCGCCGCAGCACGGGGGACAGGTAGGCGTCCACAACCGTCGTATCCCCGCGCGGGATAAGCCGGATCAGCGGGGCGACCTCGTGGCTGACGCTGACCTGCGCGAAGCCAGCCTCGCGCGCCAATTCCGCCAGCCGTGCTTCGTGCGCGCGGTGTTGCCAGCCGTGGATCAGCACGATAGCGAGTGCCTCGAAGCCTTCATCGCGCAGGCCCGCAAAGGCGACGCGCGCGGCATCTTCGTCGAGCGGGCGCAGCACCGTGCCATCCACCGCCACCCGCTCCTCGATCTCCACCACCTTGGCAGGCAGCTGCTCCGGCAGCACGATGTGGCGCGCGAAAATGTGGGGCCGCGCCTGCGTGCCGATCCTCAGCGCATCGGCAAAGCCGCGCGTGATCGCCAGCGCGAGCCGTTCGCCCTTCCTTTCGAGGAGGGCATTGGTGGCGACGGTGGTGCCGATCCTCAGTTCCGCGATCGGAGCGTCCCTGTCCTTTGCGCCATGCTCCGCCATCAATCGCCGCACCGCCTCGCTTGCGGCATCGGCATAGTGGCCGGGGTTCTCGGAGAGCAGCTTGGCGGTCACCAGCCGCCCCTCCGGTGTGGTGGCGACGACATCGGTGAAGGTCCCGCCGCGATCCACCGCGAAACGCCAGGCTGGAGGTTGGAGCGCACTCATGCCGCCCCCTGTGTTGACCAGCGGGCGCGACAAAGCAACCGCGCCGCCATTGCTGGTGCGCTGCGGCAACCCGCGTCAAGGCCTCGAACACGGCGAGCCTGGTCAGCGCGCTGTTGGCGCCGGCTGCTCTCCCCGCCCGGGGCAAGCGTCGGATGGTGCCACAAAGGGTCTGCTGCGAGCCGTGCTCGTCCCCGTGCCGCGCCCTGTCCCGGTACCACGTGTCATGCGCGCCGCGCGCCCGGGCCTTCGGTCGCCCGCGTGCCGTCCGATGCTTCGCCGCCCGCCGGATCGCTCGGGGAACCGCGCAGCAGGCGCAGCACCGCGACATCCGCGGTCACGTTGCCGAGGGTGCGGAACACGTCGGGTATGGTCTCGATCGCCAGCAGCAGGGGCAGCATCGTGACGGGCACGCCCATCGCGATGCAGACCGGGGCGATGACGGCAAAGAACGACACCTGTGCCGGCAACCCCACCGCGCCGACGCTGACCGCAGCGGCCACGACCGCGCCGACAAGCAGGGTGATCGCCCCGACCGGCACCCCGTGGACCTGCGCAAGGTAGACCGCCACGGCGACGTTGGCCGCAGCGCTGGCGGCCCGGAATAGCGAGACTGCGAGCGGAAGGACGATCCCTGCCCTGGCGCTGTCGACCTGCATGGCGGGCGCGGCAGACATCATCACCGGCAGCGCCGCGAGCGAGGACTGCGTGCTCATCGCCACGGTCTGCGCGGGGAGCGCCGCGCGCGCGAGGGAGACCAACCCCATGCGCCCCGCCACCGCGGCAAACAGGTGCATGGCAAGCGCCACCGCGAGGCACACCATGATGATCACGAGGACGTAGTGCAGCAGCACCCCGGCCGCGCCCGCGCCGAGCGTCACCCCGACCCCGAAAGCGAGCGCAAGCACGCCGACGGGGCCGATCCACAGCACCCAGCCGACGATCACCAGCATCACCTCGGCGATGGCCCGGAACACGCGGGCGAGCGGCGCGGCGAGTTCGCGGTCGATCCGGGTGAGCGCGAAGCCGAACAGCATCGCGAACAGGACCAGCGGCACCATCGCGGTCTCGGCCGCCGCGCTGACGATGTTGGCCGGGACAATGGCGTCGACCCAATCGCCGCCCTGCCCCGACACGGGCTCGCCGGAGGCCGCGACCGTGAGGCGCGTCGCGCCCTGCGGGATCGGCCAGGCATCGAGAAGCAGCAGGGCCACGACCCCGCCGATCAGCGATGCGGCCAAGAGCAGCACCGCGAACCATCCCAATGAGCGGCGCGCCACGGCATTGCCGCCGCGCTGTCCGGCATCGAACACCCCCGCGATCAGCAACGCCGTCACCAGCGGCACCACGGTCATGGTCAGCGCGTTGAGCCACAAGCGCCCGATCGGCCGCGCTGCCGCAAGCAGGTCGGCCTCGTAGCCGCTCCCGTTCGCGACCGCGCCTGCCATCAAGCCGGCGACCAGAGCAACCAGCAGGCGCGTGGCAGGGGTGTTGAAGGGGTGGTCCAGCGCTCCGGTCACGCGATGCGATCGATGCGCAGGCCCACGGCCGCGATCCGATCGACATCGGCATAGGCCGGGCTCGACAATTCGTCACCGAAGATGTCGGGATCGAGCAGGCGGTAATCGAGCGCGTACCCGGCCCCGGGCAGGTAATCGGCCAGCGCATCGCGCAGCACGTCGCGCCCGGCGACGATCGAGACGCCGGTGTGCATCACCAGCCGCCCGTGCGGGGCCAGCAGCCCGGCCCCGGCCAGCGCCCAGTCGAGCGACAGCTGCCCGCCGTAGAGATCGCCGCCGTCGCGATAGGCACGGCGCTCGGCGTCGATCATGAACGGCGGGTGCATGACCACGAGATCGAAGCTGCGTGCCAGGTCGCCGGGGTCGGACGCTTCGGCCAGGTCATGCTCCACCCCTGCGTGGCTCGCATTGGCATCGGCCAAGGCGAGCGCCTTGGGGTTGATGTCCGCAAGCGTCAGGAAAGCGCCCGGAAGACGGGTCGCGGCGGTGATCCCGCCGACGCCCGCGCCCGCGCCGTAATCGAGCACCCGGCAGGTGCCCGGAAGGCCGTCGATGTTGCGCAGGATGTAGTCGCCGAAGCGATGGCTGTCGGGCCCGAGGAACACCGCGTCCTGTTCGAGCGTGGGAAAGCGCGAATGGATGAAGAGGTTGCCGAACACCCGCGAGACCCTGATGCGCGCGGCGATCAGCCCGCCGGGCCTGCGTTCCAGCCAGCCCGCCGCATCCAGCGCGCGCAGCACCGCCTCGGGCAGGGCGTCTTCGTGACACGGCAGGCTCCAGCCGAGCAGATCGGCAAGATCGCGCCCGGTCCTGTCCTTGTCGCGCGCGATCACGCGGGTGTGGGAGGCAGGGGTCGGCGCGAGAAAATCGTATCCCAGCTCCTCCAGCGCGCGCAGCAATGCCGTTGCCGGAGCCTGTCCTGCCGCGCCCTGCCCGCCGGCCGGCGCGTGGTCCGTGTCCGGATCTGTGCTCATCGTGAAACTTCCTCCTTCCGGCGCGTCGATGCGCAGCGGACCGGCCGGAAGGGGTTGGCGCAGGCAAATGTTCCAGCCGCGCCGGACAATGCGATGCTTCACCCGAAACACCGGTCGAATGGACTTCGGCGGGCCCGGCGCGCGCCGCGCACACTTCGATGTCGAACCGAGGTTACGGCCGCGCAGCGCGCCCTCCGCGATCAGCCTGTTCCTGTTCTCTCCCCCTGACGGGGAAACGAAGGATCGATGATGAGCCGGCAGGATGATCTTCACACATTGTCGCCGGTCGGAGAGCCCGCGACCATGCGGGGGCTCGACCACGTGATCTATCGCGGCGCGCATTACTACAGCCATACGCCGATGGTGCGGGTCGTGCTCGATCTGGGCCATCTCGAAGCCTGGCCGACCACCCGGCTCGAGGGTTTTGCCGAGCGGCTGCTCGCCGCGCTCCCCGGCCTCCGGCGGCATCGCTGCAGCCGCGGCCGTCCGGGCGGTTTCGCCGAGCGGCTGCGCGAGGGCACCTGGCTCGGGCATGTCGCCGAACATGTCGCGCTGGAGCTGCAATGCGAAGTCGGCCACCGCGTCACGCGCGGCAAGACCCGCGCGGTCAAGGGGCGGACGGGCGTCTACAACGTGATGTTCGCCTGGCGCGACGAGGAGGTCGCCCTGGCCGCCGGGCGGATCGCGCTGGAGATCGTGGACGACCTGCTGCCCGAAGAGCTCTCCGGGGTGTGCGGCCTGGACCGCCTCGCGACGCTGGACGGCGAGTTCGAGCTCGCGCGGCGCCGTGCGCAGCTCGCCCGCCTCGCCGCGCGCCGCGCGCTCGGCCCCACCACGCAGGCGCTGGTCGACGAGGCCGAGCGGCGGCGCATTCCCGTGACGCGGCTCGGCCGGGGCAGCCTCATCCGGCTGGGCCAGGGCCGCTACCAGCAGCTGATCCGCGCCAGCATCACCGGCAAGACGCCGCTGCTCGCCGCCGAGGCGGCGGGCGACAAGGAATACACCAAGCAGCTGCTCGCCGCACAGGGCATCCCCGTCCCCGTCGGCGAGGTGGTGCGCGATGAGGAGGGAGCGACGCGCGCCGCCGCCCGGCTCGGCTTCCCGCTGGTGACCAAGCCGCGCGACGGCAACCATGGCCGGGGCATCACCACCGGCATTCTCGAACAGCGCCAGCTGCGCGCCGGCTTCCGCGCCGCCCTGCCCCAATCACGCGGCGGAGAGGTGATCGTCGAGCGGTTCTTCGTCGGCAATGATCACCGTATCCTGGTGGTCGACGGCAAGGTCGTCGCGGTCGCCGAGCGGCTCCCCGCCGCGGTCACGGGCGACGGCTGCTCGACCGTCGAGGAACTGGTCGGCGCGGTCAACCGCGATCCGCGCCGGGGCGTCGGGCACGAGAAGATGATGACCCGCATCGCGCTCGATGCGGCGGCGGACGACCTCCTGGCGAAGGCCGGCCTCACCCGCAGCAGCGTGCCGGCGCGCGGCGAGACCGTTGTCCTGTCGGCCACCGCCAACCTCTCGACCGGCGGCACCGCGATCGACCGCACCAACGAGGTTCACCCGGAAAATGCCGCGATCGCCGCGCGGGCGGCGATGATCCTGGGGCTCGAAGTTGCGGGGATCGATTTCATCGCCCCCGACATTGCCCGGCCGGTGCGCGAGACCAGCGGCGGGGTGATCGAGGTCAACGCCGCGCCGGGCTTCCGGATGCATCTCGATCCCTCGCAAGGCGCCTCGCGCGATGTCGCCCGGCCCGTCATCGAGATGCTTTTCCCGCGCGGCGCCCGGTCGCGCGTGCCGATCTTCGCGATCACCGGCACCAACGGCAAATCGACCACCGCGCGGATGCTGCGCCACATCTTCCGCTTCACCGGCAAGACCGTCGGCATGACATCGACGGCGGGGGCCTGGGCGGGCGATTCGCTGATCCTGCCGGGCGATGCGACCGGCCCGCGCAGCGCCCGCATGGTGCTGAACGACCCTTGCGTCGAGGTCGCGATCCTCGAAACCGCGCGCGGCGGCATCCTGCGCGAGGGGCTCGGCTATGGCAAGGCCGACGTCGGCGCGGTGCTCAACGTCACCTCCGATCACCTCGGGCTGAAGGGCATCGACACGCTGGAGGAACTTGCCGGGGTCAAGTCGCTGATCGTCGAGAGCGTGCGCCGCCGCGGCGCGTCGGTTCTCAATGCCGACGATCCCCTGACCCGCAAGATGGCGCGGCGCGCGCGGGGCAAACTCATCTGGTTCTCGCTGTGCGGCGGGGAGGGCGAGATGGCGCCATGGCTGCGCGCGCATGTCGAGGATGGGGGCACCGCGGTGGTGCGCGAGCCGGGGCCGGACGGAGGCATGATCGTGCTCCACCGCGAAGCCTTGCGCGAAGTGATCCTGCCGTCCGGCTCGATCCCGGCAACGCTGCACGGCATCGCGGTCTTCAACATCGCCAATGCGCTGGCGGCGGCAGCGATGGCGACGGCCCACGGCATCTCGCTGCCGACGATCCGCTCGGCGCTCGGCACCTTCCAGTCCGATTTCGAGAACAACCCGGGCCGCCTCAACGTGCACGACGCGCACGGCTTCCGGACCATCGTCGACTATGCCCACAATGTCGCCGGGCTGGAGGCGCTCGGCGAGGTCATCGAGGGGCTCAGGCACCGCTATCGACGCACCATCGGCGTCATCTCCGTGCCCGGCGACCGCCGCGACGAGGACGTGCTCGCGATGGCTGCGATTTCCGCCCGGTTGTTCGACGAGCTCGTGGTTCGCGAGGATCCCGTCACCCGCGGCCGCCCGCGCGGGGAACTGCTCGGCCTGCTCCAGCGCGGCGCGGAGGAAAGCGGGCTCCTGCGCGGGACGGTGCGGGCGGTTGCCGGGGAGCCCGAAGCCAATTCCATCGGCCTCGGCCTTGCCGGGCCGGGCGACCTGCTGGTGCTCACCCCCAGCGACGTCGCCGGCTGCTGGCGGCAGGTCACGCACTTCCGCCCTGCCACGGCCGAGGCGCTGGGAGCGGAAACGCCGGCCGTTCATGCGGGACAAGGCGCATGAGCGGGTGCGAGGCGGGCTGGACGATCCTGATCCACGGCGGCGCAAAGACCATCGCCCCCGAAGATGAACGCGCCAATCGCGAGGGCCTTGATGAAGCGGTGCGCGCAGGTGCCGGGGTGCTCCAGCAGGGGGGCACCGCGCTTGCAGCGGTCGAAGCGGCGATCCGGGTGATGGAAGAACGCCCCGTGTTCAACGCCGGGAGCGGCTCGGTCGCCAATCGGGACGGCGGGATCGAGTTGGACGCGGCGATCATGGACGGCGCGACGCTCGCGATCGGCGCGGTCGCCGCTTTGCCACTGGTGCGGCACCCGATCAGCGTCGCGCGCGAGGTGCTGGCCGAGCGCGAGATCCTGCTCGCGGGGCAAGGCGCGCTCGCCTTCGCGCGCGATTGCGGGGCGGAACTGCGCGACCCGGAGGAGCGCGGCCCGGTGCGGGTTGCCGCCAGCGCGGGATCGGCCTGCGACACGGTGGGCGCGCTGGCCCGCGACGGTCGCGGCAATTTCGCCGCCGCGACCTCGACCGGGGGGCTGGAAGGCACGCTCGCGGGCCGGGTGGGCGACAGCCCGTTGCCGGGCTGCGGCTTCTATGCCGACAACACGGCCGGCGCTGTGGCGCTGTCGGGCGACGGGGAGGACATCGCCCGCCTCGCGCTCGCCGCGCGCATCATCGACAAGCTGGGACGAATGGATGTGAAGGCTGCATTGGAATGCTCGCTTACCCGCATCGCCCAGCTGGGCGCCGAGGCGGGGGCCATCGCGCTCGACAAGCACGGCAATCCGGGCTTCGCGCACAATTCCCGGCATTTCGCCGTCGCCTCCCTGCACGAAGGAGAGACGGCGCCTGCGATCTGGCTGTCGCGCCACGAGGAGCAGGGCCGATGACCGAGGCGCAAGAAGCGCACGGCGCGGGGCCGCTGTTCATCATCGGCGGGCACGAGGACCGCGACCAGGAGGGACGCCGCCACATCCTTGCCGCCGTGGCCGAGCGGCTCGCGGGCGGCAAGCTGGTGATCGCGACCATCGCCAGCCCCTCGCGCACCGGCTATTTCGAGGACTATCGGGCGGCCTTCGCGGATCTGCACGAGGGCGAGCTGGTCGAACTCTATCTCGACCAGCGCAGCGAGGCGGACGCGCCGGCGACGCGCGACATCATGGAGGGCGCGCGGGGCATCTTCTTCACCGGCGGCAACCAGACACGCCTCACCACCATGGTCGCGGGGACGGCGGTGGAGGCGTGGCTGAAGCGGCTGCATCACGGCGGCGGGCTGATTGCCGGCACCTCTGCCGGGGCCTCGGCGATGAGCGCGACGATGCTCGTGTCCGGCGACAGCGTCGAAAGCGGCCGGCGCGGGGCGGTCGAGATGGCCCCGGGGCTCGGCCTCGTCGCGAACACGATCATCGACCAGCACTTCGCCCAGCGCGGGCGCATGGGGCGGCTGGTGGCGGCGCTGGCGGCGGCACCCGGATCGCTCGGGCTGGGGCTGGACGAGGACACCGCGGCAGTGGTCGAGAACGGACAGATCCGCGTCATGGGATCGGGCGCGGCCTATGTCCTTGATGCTGCCGAACTCAGCTATTCGGACGTGGCCGAGGTGCGCGCCGGGACACCGATCACCGTGCATGACATGCGCCTGCATGTGCTGGGTGCGGGTGCGGGCTTCGACCTTGTCGAACGCCAGCCGTTGGTTCCCCCCGAGCGGGAGACGGATCATCGCTGACACCGAGGCCCCGAAACTGCCGGCCAGCTTCACCGCCACCGCGCCCGGGCGCCCGCGCGTGGTGATCATTGGCGGCGGCTTTGCCGGGATTGCCTGTGCCAAGGCGCTCGCGCGGGCGCCGGTGGGTGTCACGCTGATCGACCGCAACAACTACCACCTGTTCCAGCCGCTGCTCTACCAGGTCGCGACCGCCGCGCTCTCGCCTGCCGACATCGCAGAGCCGATCCGCAAGATGCTGCGCCGCCAGCGCAATGCCGAGGTGCTGATGGCCGAGGTGACCGGCATCGACACCGCCGCACGCGCCGTGCTGACCGCGGATGGCGCGCGGATCGGTTATGACACCCTCGTGATCGCCACGGGATCGGTCTACAACTATTTCGGCCATGACGACTGGGAAGGGCACGCCCCCGGTCTCAAGACCATCGACAATGCCCGCGCGATCCGCACCCGGGTGCTCACCGGCTTCGAATGCGCCGAACGCGAGAGCGATCCGGCGCGCAGGCAGGCGTTGATGACCAGCGTGGTGATCGGCGGCGGGCCGACCGGCGTGGAGATGGCGGGCGCGATCGCCGAGCTCGCGCGCCACGCGCTCGCCCGCGATTTCCGCCACATCGACCCGCGCGCGGCCCGCGTGGTGCTCATCGAGGCAGGGCCGCGCATCCTCTCCGCCTTCCCAGCACCACTCTCGGCCTATGCCCTGAGGCGGCTCGAGGCGCTTGGCGTGGAGGTGCGCACCGGCGAAGCTGTCGAGGATGTCACCGCCGACGGGGTGCGGCTGCCGGGCGAATTCCTCGCGGCCAATGCGATGGTGTGGGGTGCGGGGATCCGCGCATCGCCCGCCGCGCAGTGGCTCGACGTCACGCCCGACCGCGCGGGACGCATTCCGGTCAGCGATCGGCTCGAGGTCGCCGGTCAGCGGCAGGTCTTCGCGATCGGAGACACGGTGGCCGCGCCCGGGGAAAACGGCGCCCCGCTCCCCGGTCTTGCGCAGGTCGCCAAGCAGCAGGGCGAGCATCTGGGGCGCGAACTGGCGCGGCAGGCCGCATGCGGCGACGCGGTCAGGCCCTTTGCATTCCGCAATCGCGGCAACACCGCGATCATCGGCCGCCATGCCGCGGTCTTCGATTTCGGCAGGCGCCAGATGAAGGGCTATCCTGCCTGGCTGCTGTGGGCTGCGGTCCACATCTACCTGCTGGTCGCCTTCGAGCAGCGCGTGCTGGTCAGCATCCAGTGGCTGTGGCGTTACGTCACCTTCCAGCGCGGCGCGCGGCTCATCACCGGCCCGGAAGGCGGCAGCGAGCAATCGGCGGGGCGCAGCGAACGGCAAGCGGTGCGGTCATGACCCACGACATCGTGATCGTCGGGGCCGGGCCTGCGGGCCTGAGCGCGGCGCTTTATGCGGCCCGCTTCCTGCGCAGGACGATCGTCCTCCATGACGCAACACCGCGCGCCGGCCAGATCCCGCTCACCCGCAACGTCCCCGGCCACGATGCCGGGATATCCGGCCGCGATTTGCTGGAGCGCATGAGCCGCCACGCATCGAAGTGCGGCGCGACCATCGTGGCGGCGAAGGTCACCGCAGCGCACCGCCACGAGGACGGCCTGTTCGAACTGGTCGGCGAAGACGGCACGACCTGGGTCGGCCGGGCGCTGATCCTCGCTACCGGAGTAGCGCAGAACCAGCCGCCGCTTCCCGAGGACGTCCACCAGGCCGCGGTCGACGCAGGCGTGCTGCGCTATTGCCCGATCTGCGACGGCTTCGAGCACCGGGGCGAGCGGATCGCGGTGCTCGGCTGCGACGCCTCGGGTGCGGCCGAGGCGCTGTTCCTCAAGGGCTATTCCAGGGACGTGACCCTGATCCCGCGCCGCGATGTCGAACTGGCAGCGCAGGAACGGCGCGACCTCGAGGAGGCCGGCGTTCACGTGCTGACCGATCCCGTCGCCCGCTTCGCGCCGACCGGGCGGCAGATGCTCCTCCACATGGAAGGCGGCGGCGCGCCGCTCGCCTTCGACGTGCTCTACCCGGCGCTCGGCTCGCGACCCCGCAACGAACTGGCGCGGATGCTGGGGCTCGATACCGGCGAGGCAGGCACCGCTCCCGAAACCGCTCCCTTCGGCACCGGCATTCCCGGCCTGTGGTGCGCGGGCGATCTGGTCGAGGGGCTCGATCAGATCAGCGTCGCGATGGGCCACGGCGCGGTGGCAGCCACGAAAGCGCACAACTGGCTGCGCGAGACCGACGGAGAGACGGCCGAGACGGTGCTTGGGGCCGAGGCGAGCACCGGGCGCGGCTGAACGCCCTGCGTGCTGCTAGCCTATGTCAGTGCCCCCGTGTCCGCCGCAGCGATGATGGCCGGATCAAGGGAGAACGATCATGGCACAGAAGGGGGCCGGGGGTAATCCCGGCGCGATCACGAAGAAAGGCGGCGACGGGGCAAGCGGCAGCACCGGCACCGGGCGCGGCGGCGGCAACAATGCGCGCGGCAAGTCCTCGGCGGGGCAGACCAAGGGCAACGACAAGCGCGCCGACGAGGATGCGGGCAAGGGCTCGGGCGAGCCATCCTGATGGCCCGGCACCCGGCCCGCAGGCCCCGCGCCGCGCTTGCAGGTGCAGGCAAGCTCCTCTTCCTCGGCATCGCCGGGGCTGCGGCCGCCGCGTGGTGGCGCAGCCGGAGCGGCGAGGCTGATCTCGACCGGCGCACCGCGCACCGGCTGCGCCCGCCCGGCGCCGGACGGGGCGCATGAGGATCCATCACCTCAATTGCGGCACCTGCTGCCCGCTCGGCGGGCGCCTGTTCGACGGCACCAGCGACAGCGCCTTCGGTCACATCGTGTGCCACTGCCTGCTGATCGAGACCGATGCCGGGCTCGTGCTGGTGGATACCGGCTTTGGAACCCGCGACGTCGAGCACCCCGGACGGCGGCTCTCGCCCTTCTTCCGCGCGCTCAACAACATCCAGCTGCGCCCCGAAGAGACCGCGTGCGCGCAGGTGCGTGCGCTGGGCTTCGATCCGGCGGAGGTGCGGCACATCATCGTCACCCACCTCGACTTCGACCACGCAGGTGGAATCGAGGACTTCCCTGTGGCCCGCGTCCACGTGACCGCCCACGAAAAGGAAGTGGCCGAGGCGGGCCGGGGCGGCGCATTCGTCGGCACCCGCCGCTACCGGCCGCAGCAATGGGACGAGGTCGGCGACTGGCGGCTCTACCCCCTCGGCGGCGGGGAAAGCTGGTTCGGCTTCGATGCCGTGCGCGACCTCGATGGCCTGCCGCCGGAGATTCTGATGGTGCCGCTGGCAGGGCACACCTGGGGCCATGCCGGCGTGGCGATCCGCCAGCGCGAAGGCTGGCTGCTCCATGCGGGCGATGCCTATTTCCATCGCGGCGAGGTCGGCGCCGCGCGCTACGAATGCCCGCCGCTGCTGCGCGGCTATCAGCGCATGATGGAGGTCGACCGCCGGGCCAGGCTGACCAATCAGGCGCGGCTGCGGCGGCTATCGCTCGAGCGGGCGGGCGAGACGCGCATCTTCTGCGCCCACGACCCGGTGGAGTTCGCCCTGCTCGCAGGGCAGGGCCCGGCGGGGGCGGATCGCTAGCACGTCACGCCCCAATCGGCACCCCGGTTGGGCGCGCGGGATGCGCAGCCATGGCGCGGGCCGCGCGACGGCGAAGGATCGGCAGACCTCATTCACGCGAATGACGCCCCAGCATCTGCCTTACCTCGCCCAGCTGCCAGACCAGCATTGCAGGCACATCGACGATGAGGTCGCGCGCGCGCTTGGCCAGCGACAGGGCCAGCGCCGCCTCTGCGGGCAGGCCGAACAGCGGACCGATCAGAACATAGGCGCCTTCCTGCAGCCCGATGCCTCCGGGCACCAGAAAGGCGGCGGTGCGGAGCGTGAAGATCAGGCTCTCGATCACCAGCACGTCCGCAAGGGGCACCTCGAAGCCGATGAAGGCGAGCGCGATCGCCGCCCCTGCCCCGCTGGCGACCCAGGCGAGGAGGTGGAGCAGGAAGCAGGCGATCAGTCGGCCGCGCCGGGCATAGATCTGATCGAGTTCGTCGCGCACCTCGACCACCGCTGCCGCCGAGCCGGGCAGGATCGCCCCGCCGATCCGCGCGGCGATGGTCAGCATCGGGCGCTGCGCGAAGGCGAAGGCAAGCATGATCGCGAGGCTTGCGCCAAGCCCGACCAGCGCGAGGCTGCGCAGGTCGGCGCCGTCCGATCGATCCTGCAAGACGAGCAGCAATCCCGCCGCCCCGTACAGGGTGAACACCAGTTGGGCGGCTAGCTCGGCCGTCTGATCGGCGATGATCGAGCCGTAGGCCCTGCGCTGGCTCACGCCCGATGCGACCAGCACCCGCAGGCCGACCACGATGCCGCCGAATTGCGAGAACGGCAGCACGTTGGTGGCCGCCTCGCGCATCGTGCGGGCCCAGGCGAATGCCGTCCACGCGGCCCCGGGCACCAGCACCTGCCACGCGATCCCCAGGATCAACAGGATCAGCAGCGTGTAGGCGGCGTAGAGCACAAAGCGCAGCGCGCCGATCCGGGCGAGGATGCCCAGCACTTCGCCGAGCCCGACCGAACCCAGCAGCACCAGAGTCGCAGCGAGCCCGGCAAACGTGATGGCGATGGCCGCTATCTTGAGCCAGTCGGCACGGGCCAGCGCGCGGCGCCCCACCTCAGGCGGCAAGCTTGCGGTCACGCAGGAAACGGAAGAACTCGACACCCTCGCGCAGCCGCCGCTTCATCATGTCGCCATCGGTCACCATTTCGCCGACAATGCCGGCGATCTTCGTGGGGCGCAGGTAGAACTTCTTGTAGAACATCTCGACCGCATCAAAGATTTCCGCGGCCGGCAGGTGATCATAGCTCAGTTGCGCGATCTGCGTGCCGTCGTCGTTGAGCAGTTCGCTGTCGGTGTCGAACCAGCCGTTCTCGCTCGCCTGTTTGTGCAGGAAGGTGCCCGGATAGGGCGCCGCGAGCGAGACCTGGATCGTGTGCGGGTTGACCTCCTTGGCGAAGGCCAGCGTCTCGAGGATCGTCTCGCGCGTTTCCCCCGGCAGGCCGAGGATGAAGGTGCCGTGCACCGTAACGCCCAATGCCCGGCAATCCTTGGCGAACTGCCGCGCGACTTCGACCCGCATGCCCTTCTTGATATTGTGCAGGATCTGCTGGTTGCCGCTCTCGAAGCCGACCAGCAGCAGGCGCAGCCCGTTGTCCTTCATGATCTTGAGCGTGCTGTAGGGCACGTTGGCCTTGGCGTTGCACGACCAGGTGACGCCGAGCTTGCCCAGCTCCACCGCCAGCGCCTCGACCCGGGGCAGGTTGTCGGTCAGGGTGTCGTCGTCGAAGAATATCTCCTTGGCCTGCGGGAAGGCCTGCATCACGTATTTCACTTCCTCGATCACATGACCGATCGAACGGACGCGGTAATTGTGCCCGCCCACGGTCTGCGGCCACAGGCAGAAGGTGCAGCGCGATTTGCAGCCGCGCCCGGTGTAAAAGCTGACATAGGGGTGGAGCAGGTAGCCGCCGAAATAGTTCTCCATCACCAGATCCCGCTTGTAGACCGGGGTGACGAAGGGCAGCAGGTCCATGTCGGTCACGATCGCACGGTCGCGGTTGTGGACGATCACGCCGTCACGGTTGCGATAGCTGATGCCGTCGATATCCGCCCAGCTGTGCCCGTCGGCGATGTCCTTGATCGTGAAATCGAATTCGTTGCGCGCGACGAAATCGATCGCTTCGGAGGCCTTGAGGCTGCCCTCGGCATCGACCGCCACTTTCGAGCCGATCATCCCGATCTTGAGCGCGGGGTTTTCCGCCTTGAGCAATTCGGCGGTGCGCACGTCCTGCCGGAAGGACGGCGTCGAGGTGTGGAGCACGACAAGGTCGCGCTGATGGACTTCGTGGCGGATGTCATCGAAGCTGAGGCCATGCGCGGGCGCGTCGATCAGCTTGCTGCCCTCGATCAGCGCGGCCGGCTGCGCCAGCCAGGTCGGATACCAGAAGGATTTGACCTCGCGTTTCATCTGGTAGCGCGACCCCGCGCCGCCGTCGAACCCGTCGAACGAGGGACCCTGGAGAAAGAGCGAACGCATCGTCATATCTGCCTTCCTTGCATCAGTCGGCCATCGGCCGTCACTTCGAAACGGTATCCGCGCCAATCGACCTTGCCGACGAAGAACGTCAGCAGCCACACCGCCAGCGACAGGCAGTCGCGCAGCGGCAGGAGCCAGAGCGGGCCCGAGACCACGGGCGCGAGCCGATCCAGCCGCAGCTTGATCGCGGATCTGACACCGAGCGCCGCGAGCAGCAGCAACCACGCCGCCATCGCCCCGCCCGATACCAGCACCGCAAGCAGCGCGATCGGGGTGACATGGGTGACGATGCTTCCGGCAAAGCCCGCCGGGTCGATGCCGTAGATCGTTCGCGTCCAGCGCAGTTCATGGCGCAGCAGCGCGGGAAAGCCTTGATCGCTGCAACCATGCCCCACGAAGGGCCCGCACAGTTCCACCCGCAAGCCGAGCCTCCGCACCGCCCGGCCGATCTCGTAATCGTCCGCCAGGACATCGGCGAAAGCGGAAAAGCCGCCGATCCGTGCAAGGGTTTCGCGGCGCAGCCCCATCATCGGCCCCAGAACCGGCTCTGCAAGGTGCAGACCCCGGCCGACCAGAACGGAGGGCATGAAGCGGTAGGTGATGTCCATCGCCGCAAGGCGCGACCAGAAGCCGGCCTTCGCGATTCCGGCATGAAGGCTGCTTCCCACCCCGACCGCAGGGTCCGCCACGCGCGCCGCGAGCGCCGACACCGCGCCGCGCGGCACGGTCACATCGCTGTCGATGATCATCACCACCGGGTGCCGGATGAGCGGCTCCATGTTGACGAGGTTCGACACCTTCTTGTTGGCCCCGTGGGCTTGCGGATTGATCACCACGCTGACGTCCAGCCCGGGGTAGCCGAGGCGCGCCTGCTCGATGGCGAGCAGCGCCGGGTCGTCCGCGTCGGCGGCGCCGAAGATGATCTGGACCGGCGCGCCATGACCGTGATCGAAAACGCTCCGGATGGCATCGACCAGACCCGGTTCGTCGCCGTGGAGCGGCCTCAGGATCGTCACCGCGGCAGGCGCGGCCGGGATACCCGGCAGCGCCGGGTCAGCGGTGCGGCTGACGAAGAACAGGGCGACGAAGGCGAAGCCGAGACCCGCCGCACAGAGCACGATCAGCGAAATCACGAAATACGGGGCCAAGCTTCTGATCCATTGCTCGCTTGAGGGCACATTTGTCAGCACCTACCCGGTGTCGGAGCGGAAATATTTCCAAGTAACCGCCCCGAGTGACCTCGATGTCGGACTTTGGAACCGGGAGCAGACACCGGCCCGTCATGGGGATCGCATCCAACAGTGCGCCGGGCCCGGTCCTCGTCACCGGTGCGTCCGGTTTCGTCGGTTCAGCCGTGGCACGGGCGCTGATCGCGCGCGGAGAGCAGGTGCGCCTGATCGTCCGGCCCAGCAGCCCGCGCACCAATATCGAGGGCCTCGGGGCCGAAGTGGTGGTGGGCGACCTCACCGATCCGGCGGCGGTGCGGGCGGCGATGGCGGGGGTGCGCGGGCTCTACCATGTCGCCGCCGACTACCGCATCTGGGCGCCCGATCCGGCTGAGATCATTGCCAATAATGTCGCGACCACCCGCACCGTGATGGAGGCTGCGCTGGCGGCAGGCGTTCCGCGCATCGTCTACACCAGCAGCGTGGCGACGCTCAAACCCTCGCACAATGCAACCCCGGTGGACGAAGCCGCCGCGGCGACCCCCGAACAGGCGGTCGGGGCCTACAAGCGATCCAAGGTCGAGGCCGAGCGGCTGGTCGAGGCGATGGTGGCCGAACGCGGCCTGCCCGCGGTGATCGTCAACCCCTCGACCCCCATCGGCCCGCGCGACGTGCGCCCGACGCCGACCGGGCGAATCATCGTCGAGGCCGCATCTGGGCGGATCCCGGCCTTCGTCGACAGCGGTCTCAACCTCGTTCATGTCGACGATGTCGCGGCCGGGCACCTTGCTGCCTTCGATCAGGGGGTGGTGGGGGAGCGCTACATCCTCGGCGGTCAGGATGTGAGCCTCAAGCAGATGCTGGCGGTGATCGCGCAGCAGGTCGGCCGCCGCGCTCCCCGGATCGCGCTGCCCCGTGCGCCGCTGTTCCCGCTGGCGCTGGTGAGCGAGGGGGTGGCGCAGATCACCCGGCGCGAGCCGATGCTGACCCGCGATTCGCTCAGGATGGCGCGGCACAGCATGTTCTTCTCCTCCGCCAGGGCCGAACGCGCCTTGGGCTACCGCGCGCGCCCGTTCGAGGAGGCGATCGGCGATGCGATCGCCTGGTTCCGCGCGGCCGGGATGGTCGCGTGATGATCGTGCTGGCCGCCCTTGTCGTGGTGATCTGGCTCGCCATGCTGGGCTTGCGCGACGGTTTCTGGCGCGCCGATGTCACCGACAGAAGCGTGCCTGCGCTGCCCCGGGTGCTCCCGAGCGTTGTCGCCATCGTTCCGGCGCGCGACGAGGCGGCGGTGATTGCCCCGGTGATCGCCAGCCTCGCCGCGCAGGATTATCGGGGCGACTTCAGGATCATCCTGGTCGACGATTCGAGCAGCGACGGCACCGCCGCCATCGCGCGCGCCGCGGCTGCGGATTCGCGCCGACTGACCATCATGTCGGCCACGCCGCTCGCATCGGGCTGGACCGGCAAGCTCGCCGCGGTGTCACAGGGCATCGCTAAAGCCAGTGGCGGCATCGCTCCCCCCGACTACCTGTGGCTGACCGATGCCGACATCACCCACGCGCCGGACACGCTGTCGAGCCTTGTCGCGCGCGCCTCGGCGGGCGGCCACGTACTGGTATCGCTGATGGCGCGGCTGCGCTGCGAGAGCCTTGCCGAGCGGATGCTGATCCCCGCCTTCGTGTTCTTCTTCCAGCTGCTCTATCCCTTCGCCGCCATCAACGACCCGCGCCGGACGACCGCCGGGGCGGCGGGCGGGTGCATGCTGGTCAGGCGCGAGGCGCTGGAGGCGGCCGGAGGGATCGCCGCGATCCGCACCGCGCTGATCGACGATTGCGCGATGGGGGCGCTGATGAAGCGGCAGGGGCCGATCTGGCTCGGCCTGACAGACCGCTCGCTCAGCATCCGGCCCTATCCGCATTTTGCCGATGTGGGCGCGATGATATCGCGCTCGGCCTATGCGCAGCTCGGGTATCAGCCGCTGCTGCTGGCGGGCACGGTGGTGGGGATGGCGCTGGTCTATCTGGCGCCGCCGGTGCTCGCTCTGGCGGGCGAGGGCACGGCGCGCTGGCTGGGGCTTGCGGCATGGCTGCTGATGGCGCTCGCCTTCTGGCCGATCAGCCGCTTCTACCGGCAATCCCCGCTGTGGGGCCTCGCGCTGCCACTGATCGCCGCCTTCTATTCGGGTGCGACCATCTGGTCGGCGTGGCAGCACTGGCGCGGACGAGGGGGGCTGTGGAAGGGCCGCGCGCAGGCGGCGCTGCAATGAGCCACGCCGACAGCCTGACGCTGGCCTCGGGAAAGGGCCACCGCGACGAGAACTTCCCGGTCGCCTCCTTCGTGCTGCGCCGCGATCTGCGCGCGCCGGTGATGGCCTTCTACCGCTTCGCCCGCGCCGCCGACGACGTTGCTGACGATCCTGCCAGCGCGCCGGAGGAGAAGCTTCACCTGCTGGCACAGATGCGCGCCACGCTCGACGGCCGCAGCGATGCCGACGGCCCCGCCCGGGCGCTGCGTCTCGCGCTCGCGAACCGGCCGGTCCCGCTCACCCATGCCCATGACCTGCTGACCGCCTTCGAACGCGACGTCACCAAGCTGCGCACGGCGGACTGGGACGACCTGATGGATTACTGCCGCTATTCGGCAATGCCGGTCGGGCGGTTCATGTTGGACCTGCACGAAGAGGATCGCGCGCTGTGGCCCCTGTCCGATGCCCTGTGCGCGGCGCTGCAGATCATCAACCACCTTCAGGACTGCGCCAAGGACCGGCGCCATCTCGACCGGGTCTACCTCCCGCTCGACAGCCTGGTGCGCCACGGCACCTCGGTCGAGGCGCTCGATGCCCCCGCAGCCAGCCCCGGACTGCGCGCGGTTATCGCTGACCTTAGAAAAGACGCGGAGCAGTTGCTGGACAAGGCTGCGTCGTTCCCGGCCGCGATTCGCGACCGGCGACTTGGGATGGAAGTGGCCATGATCGATGCTCTGGCGCGCAAGCTGCTCGACCTGTTGCAGCGGCGCGATCCGTTGTCGCAGAACGTGCATCTCGGCAAGCTCGCAGCCGCCCGGATCGGGTTCGGGGCCGCGCTCCGCCGGCTGGTGTGGGCGCGATGAACATCGCCGCCCCGCACACGCTCACCCCGGCCGGACAAGCCGCCGGAAGCAGCTTCTATGCCGGAATGCGCGTCCTGCCCCGCCCGCGCCGCGAAGCCATGTACGCCATCTACGCCTTCTGCCGCGCGGTCGACGACATTGCCGACGATCAGGACGGTGACCGCGCAGGACGCGCCCGTGCGCTCGAAAGCTGGCGCGCCGACATCGACGCGCTCTACGCAGGCAGGCCCGCCGGGCAGGCCGAACTGCTGCGCGAGGCGGTCGCGCATTTCGCGCTCGAGCAGGTCGATCTGCACGCGGTGATCGACGGCATGGCGATGGACGTGGCCGAGGATATCCGCTGGCCCGACAGGGCGACGCTTGATCTCTATTGCGACCGGGTCGCCTCGGCGGTCGGCCGCCTCTCGGTCAAGGCCTTCGGCATGGACAAGGAGCCGGGCAAGGCGCTGGCGCATCACCTTGGCCGCGCGCTGCAACTGACCAACATCCTGCGCGACATCGACGAGGACGCGGCGATCGGCCGGGTCTATCTCCCGCGAGAGGCGCTGGCCGCTGCCGGGATCGCGCCCGAAACGCCTGCGCAGGTCGCCGGCCATGCGCGCATCGACACCGCGGCCCGCATCCTCGCTGCCGACGCGCACCGCCATTTCGACGCCGCCCGCGCGCTCCTGTCGGGGCGGCTCAAGGGGCACCTGATCGCGCCGCGGCTGATGGAGGTCGCCTATGCCCGGCTGCTGCGGCAGATGGAGCGCGACGGCTGGACCGCGCCGCGCACCCGCCCGCGCACCAACAAGCTGCGGCTGATCCTCTCGGTCGTCTGGCTGAGCCTGTTCCATTGATTGCGCGCAGGCAGGCCGGATGCAGCGCGTGGAGGGCCCGCGCGGTGCCAAGGGCGTGACGTCGGGGCGCATCGTCCATGTGATCGGCGCCGGGCTTGCCGGGCTGGCGGCGGCCATCGAACTCACCCGCCGGGGCGCGCGGGTGACGCTGCACGAGGCGGCCCCGCGTGCGGGCGGACGCTGCCGGAGCTACTTCGACCGCACGCTCGGCCAGACGATCGACAACGGCAACCACTTCGTCTTCTCGGGCAATCAGGCGGTCCGGCGCTATCTGGGCGTGCTGGGCACGGCGGACCGGCTCGAAGGCCCCAAACATGCCGACTTCGCCTTCCATGACTTGAGGGACGGCGCGCGCTGGACGCTTGCGATCAACGATAGTCCGCTGCCATGGTGGGTGCTCGATCCGAGCCGGAGGACACCGGGGACGACGCTCGGCGAGCATCTGGCGCTGGCCCGCCTCGCGCTGAGCCGGCAGGGGCCCGCGACGATCGCGGACCGGGTCGACAGCCAGGGGGCCTTCTGGGACCGGGTGGTCGATCCGATGATGCTGGCGGTGCTCAATTGCCCGCCCGCCGAGGGTTCGGCGTGGCTGGCAGGGCGGTTCCTGCGCGAGTCCTTCGCGCGCGGCGGGCGCGCCTGCCGGACGATGGTCGCCGTGCCCAATCTCGATGCGGTGTTCGTCGATCCGGCGCTGACCTGGCTCTCCACCCGCGGCGTGACAGTGCGCTTCGGCGCCCGGCTGCGCGGCATCGCGATGGAGGGGGACGACGTCGTCGCGCTCGATTTCGGCGCAGGGGCAGAGCCGCTCGGCGATGCTGGCGTGGTCCTCGCCGTGCCGCCCTGGGTCGCGGGCGAGCTGGTCGCGGGCCTGGTCGTGCCCGACCGCTTCTGTTCGATTCTCAACGCCCATTTCGCCTGCCCCGCGCCCCCCGGCGCGCGCGCCATCACTGCGCTCATCGGCGGGACCGCGCAGTGGGTGGTGTGCCATCCCGATCGCATTTCGATCACGATCAGCGGGGCCGACGACCTCATCGACGCCGATCGCGAAGAGCTTGCCGCGCGGATCTGGAAAGACATCGTCGCAACGCTCGGCTGCGATGCGCCGATGCCGACGTGGCAAATCGTCAAGGAGAAGCGCGCGACCTTCGCCGCGACCCCGGATCAGGATGCCAGGCGTCCTGCCACCCGGACTCGCTGGCGCAACCTGTTTCTTGCGGGGGACTGGACGCAGACCGGCCTGCCCGCAACCATCGAGGGCGCGCTGCGGTCAGGGGAAGCCGCCGCGCGTCTGGCGATCGCGAGCTAAGGGGGCAGTCATGTTGAACACCGCAGTTCTCGAACGTGTCGATCTCATCGACACTGCGGACAAGGCCGCTGCGCGCGCCGCGGATGCCCTGTCGGCGCTGCAGCGCGAGGACGGCCATTGGCTGTTCGAGCTCGAAGCCGATGCGACGATCCCGGCCGAGTACATTCTGCTGCGCCACTATCTCGCCGAACCGGTCGATACCGAGCTGGAGGGCAAGATCGCGCGCTATCTGCGGCGGATCCAGTCCGATGCGCATGGCGGCTGGCCGCTCTACCATGGCGGCGATTTCGATGTCTCGGCGACGATCAAGGCCTATTATGCGCTCAAGATGATCGGCGATGCACCCGACGCGCCGCATATGGCCCGCGCGCGGGCGGCGGTGCTGGCGGCTGGCGGGGCAGAGACCTGCAACGTCTTCACCAGAATCCAGTTGGCGCTGTTCGGCGCGGGTTCGTGGGACGTGGTGCCGACCATGCCGGCCGAACTGATCCTGCTGCCGCGCTGGTTCCCGGTGCACCTGTCGAAGATGTCCTACTGGGCGCGCACGGTGATCGTGCCGCTGCTGGTGCTGGCGGCCAAGCGCCCGCTGGCGCGCAATCCCAAGGGCATTCTGGTCGACGAGCTCTACACCGGCCGCCCCGCCGCGCTCGGCACCCAGGCGGCCGATGCCAAGCGCGTCTGGCGCGCAGCCTTCGGCGCGCTCGACGTGGTGCTGAAGCGCGCCGAGCCTCTGTGGCCGGAGCGGCTGCGGGCCCGCGCGGTGCAGGCCTGTGTCGACTTCGTCGTCACCCGATTGAACGGCGAAGACGGGCTCGGTGCGATCTATCCCGCCATGGCGAACAGCGTGATGATGTTCGATTGCCTCGGCTATCCGCCCGATCACCCGCACCGCGCGATCGCCCGCGCCAGTGTCGAGAAGCTTCTCGTGGTGGGCGAGGAGGAGGCCTATTGCCAGCCCTGCCTCTCGCCGGTGTGGGATACCGCGCTGGCGGCGCACGCGATGCTCGAGGCGGGCGGGCCCGTCAACGAAGCGCGCGCGCTGGCCGCGCTCGACTGGCTGCGGCCGCTCCAGGAGCTGGAGGTCAGGGGCGATTGGGCGGACGTGAAGCCCGACGTGCGTCCGGGCGGCTGGGCGTTCCAATATGCCAACGCGCATTATCCCGACCTCGATGATACCGCCGTCGTGGTGATGGCGATGGCCCGCGCGCGCGGCCACGCGGGCGGACGCTTCGACGAGTCCGTCGCGCGCGGCGCCGAATGGACCGTCGGCCTGCAATCGCGCGATGGCGGCTGGGGCGCCTTCGATGCCGACAACAGCTACCACTACCTCAACAACATCCCCTTCGCCGATCACGGCGCGCTGCTCGACCCGCCTACCGCAGATGTCTCGGCGCGCTGCGTCTCGATGCTGGCGCAGCTCGGCGAGCCTGCCGACAGCGCGCGGATGCGCGCGGCGATCGCCTATCTGACCAACGAACAGGAGACCGATGGCAGCTGGTTCGGGCGCTGGGGGGTGAATTACATCTACGGCACCTGGTCGGCGCTCTGCGCGCTGGCGGCGGCGGACCTCGGGCCGGATCATCCCGCGATCCGCAAGGGCGCCGATTGGCTGCGCGCCATTCAGAACCCGGATGGTGGATGGGGCGAGGATTGCCGCAGCTATGCGCTCGACTACGCGGGTTACACCTCGGCGCCCTCCACCGCCTCGCAGACGGCCTGGGCGCTGCTCGGGCTGATGGCGGCCGGCGCGGTGGACGATCCCGCGGTCGAGCGGGGCGTCGCGTGGCTCGCCCGGCACCAGCAGGCCGACGGGCTGTGGGAGCAGGATGTC
Source organism: Erythrobacter donghaensis (assembly GCF_001557325.1). Classification (GTDB taxonomy): domain Bacteria; phylum Pseudomonadota; class Alphaproteobacteria; order Sphingomonadales; family Sphingomonadaceae; genus Erythrobacter; species Erythrobacter donghaensis_B. Next base: position 20,427 of record NZ_LSJS01000036.1, on the reverse strand, counting down.
TACACCGGCGGCGGCTTTCCGCGCGTCTTCTACCTGCGCTACCACGGCTACCCGAAATACTTCCCGCTGTGGGCGATGGCGCGCTATCGCAATCTCAAGCGCAGCAACACGCGGCGGGTGGCTTGGGGGATGTAGGCAGGCCCCGGTCGCCTTCGGCCGGAGGGGATCAAGCGTGAACAGGCTCATCGTCGTCACCGGCACGCAGCGCGAGGCGGCGGTGCTCGGCCCCAAGGAATTCACCGTCATCGCCGGCGGGGGCGATGCCGAGGGCCTGCGCACTCGCCTGCGCGCCGCCGCGCCCGGCGCGATGGGCATCGTTAGCTTCGGCTTTGCCGGTGCGCTGGCCGACGGGCTGGGCATCGGCGACTGGGTCATCGGCGCAAGGGTGTCCGGCGCGATCGCGGCGGAATGCGATCCGCTCTGGTCCGCTGCGCTGCGGCGGCAGCTGCCACAGGCGCGGACCGGAACAGTCTACGCCGATGGTCGCCTGATCGCCGATGTCGCCGAGAAGCGGTCGCTCGGGGCCCGCCATGCCGCGCTCTGCGCCGACATGGAAAGCCACGTCGCAGCCGAGGTCGCCGCCGAGCGCGCGCTGCCTTTCGCAATCGCGCGCTGCATCTCCGACGAGGTATCGCGCGCCCTGCCGCCGGCGATTGCGGTGGCGATGCGTCCCGATGGCTCGGTCGACGGGCGGGCGATGGCGCTGTCGCTGGCGACCCGGCCCGGGCAATTCGCCGATTTCGTCCGGGCGATCGGAGGCTTCGTGCGTGCGATGACCAGTCTGCGCGAAGGCGCACGGAGGCTCGCCCTGCCCGAGGCGCTCCCTCTCGGCGGCGGATCGGGCTGAATATCCCGGCATGCCTGGGTGCCTGCAAAAAAGCCGATATTCCGAAAGCCCGGGCTGGACCCGTGGTCGAACCCTCCGGCGTGGGGCGACTCAGTGCCGCCGCGATCATGCGCCGTATGATGGAGGGATCTGCCGGATGAGAGCACGCCTTTCGCAGGCGCGGCGCGGTCGTGCGCGCGCCTGCCGGATCGCCCCGCCGCCTGCCGCTTCGGGCCCACCACTCCGCCCCGCGGGAATTATCGCGTCGGCCCTGGCGATGCCGCTACTCACCATTGCCGCGCAGGCCGAACCGCAAGATCCTGCGGATCAATCCCGCACGCTCCACGTCATCATCGAAAACGCCCGCAGCGCACGCGGCAACATCCATGTCGATATCTGTCCGCAGGCCAGTTTCTTGTCGAAATGCCCCTACTCCGCCGAGGCGAGCGCGCGGCAGGGCCGGGTCGAGGTCGTGGTGCGCGGCGTTCCCCCGGGTCGCTATGCCGCGCAGATCACCCATGACGAGAACGGCAACAAGAAGGTCGATCGCGGCCTTCTCGGAATCCCGCGCGAGGGGATCGGCTTTTCGAACAATGTGCGCGTGCGCTTCCGCGCCCCGCGCTTTGCCGAGGCGGCCTTCGAGGTGACCGGCGGCAGACAGTCGATCTCGGTCAGGCTGCAATATTTCGGCGGATCGGGCTCCTAAACCATGGAAAACCCCATTCATGCGATGGTGGCGCTCGGCACGCGGCGCCCGGTGGCGGTTGTCGCTGCCGCCCTGCTGGCGATGCTGTCGGCAGCGCTTTATGCCGCCACCCACTTCGCCCTCACCACCGACACCGGGGCCCTGATTTCCCCGAACGTGACGTGGCGCAAGCAAGAAGCGGCGGCAAATGCGGCGTTCCCGCAATTCACCGACGCCTCGCTGGTGGTGATCGACGCGACCACGCCCGAGGCGGCCGAGCGCGCGGCGGCAACCCTGGCCGAGGCCATGGCCGCAGACACCGCCCACTTCCGTTCGGCGCGCCGCCCCGACGGCGGCGGGTTCTTCGCGACCCACGGCCTCCTGTTCGGCAGCGAGGCGGAGGTGCGCGCGGCGACATCATCGCTGATCGAGGCGCAGCCCCTGCTCGGCCCGCTGGCGGCCGATCCGTCGCTGCGCGGGATCGCGGGGGCGCTCGATACCGTGCTTCTGGGGGTCGAGCGGGGCGATGCGGAGCTGTCGGCGCTAGACCAACCGGTCGGGCGGTTCGCCGATGTGGTTGAAACCAGCCTCGCGGGGCGACCGGCGCAGTTTTCCTGGCAGCAGCTGATCGGCGGCGGGCAAGGCACGCTCGCGGCACCGACGCGGCAGCTGATCCTGTTTCAGCCGGTGCTGGATTTCACCGCCCTCAAACCCGGAGAAAAGGCCACCGCCGCCGTCCACGCCGCGGCACGCGCGGCGGGGCTGGACGCTGACAGCGGCGTTACCGTGCGGGTCACCGGCGCTGTGCCGCTGGCCGACGAGGAATTCTCCTCGCTCGAGGAGAACATCGGCCTCGTCGGCCTGCTGATGGTGCTTGCGATGGTCGCGACCTTGTGGTTCGCGACGCGCTCAGCCGGGATCGTTGCGGCGATCGTGGTCACGATTGTCGCCGGACTGGTGACGACCACCGCCATCGGCTTGCTGGCGGTGGGCGAGCTCAACCTCATCTCGGTGGCCTTCATCCCGCTGTTCGTCGGACTGGGCGTCGATTTCGGGATCCAGATCGCCGTGCGCTTCAACGCCGAGCGGCACGAGGGCGCGGATTTCAGCGCGGCGCTGAACAATGCCGCCAGAGCGCTGGGCGGGCCCCTGATGCTCGCGGCGGGCGCGGTGTTCCTCGGATTCGGGGCCTTCCTGCCGACCGCCTATGTCGGGATTGCCGAGCTGGGCATCATCTCGGGAATCGGCATGGTCATTGCGCTGCTGTTCAGCGTCATCCTGCTGCCCGCGCTGCTGATGCTGATCAAGCCGGGCCGCCCCCGCGCCGAGGTCGGCTTCGCCCGGGCCGCGCCGATCGACCGGTTTCTCGAACGCAGGCGGAGCGCGGTGCTGTGGGCCTTCGGCCTGTCGATGATCGGGAGCATCGCGCTGCTGCCGCTGGTCACCTTCGATTTCAACCCGTTCCACCTGCGCGACCCCGATGCTCCGGCGATGCGGACGCTCGCCGACCTGATGCAGGATCCCTTGCGCACCCCCAATACGATCGACGTCATCACCGCCGATGCGGACGCCGCGGCGGCACTCGCCCGGCGGTTGGCGACGCTGCCCGAGGTTGCCCAGGCAATCACGCTCGACAGCTTCATCCCCGCCGATCAACCGGCCAAGCTCGCGATCATTCAGGATGCCGCGCTGCTGCTCGATCTTTCGCTCAACCCCTTCGACATCGCCCCGCCCGCGAGCGACGCCGAAACCGTGGCGGCGCTCACCGCGACAGCCGCGAAGCTGCGCGCAGTCGGAGGCGGAGCGGAGGGCGGCGAAGCGCGGCGGCTGGCGGCGGCCTTCGAGCGGCTGGCGGCAGCACCCCCGGCGATGCGCGAAAAGGTCGAGCGGGTGCTGACCCAGCCGCTCGAAACCATGCTCAGCCAGGCCAGCACCGCGCTGCAGGCGAGCGAAGTTACCCGCGACACCCTGCCGCCGGAAATCGTGCGTGACTGGGTCACGCCTGACGGGCGCGCGCGGGTGCAGGTCTTTCCCCGCGGCGACAGCAATGACAACCGTGTGCTCGAACGCTTCACGCGCGCAGTGCAGCAAGTCGCCCCCACCGCGACCGGCCTGCCGGTCTCGACCCAGGCGGCGGCGGGGACGATTGCCGGGGCCTTCGTGCAGGCCGGGGTGATCGCGCTCGCGCTGGTGAGCCTCTTGCTGTTCGCGGTGCTGCGCAACCTGCGCGAAGTGGCCTTCACGCTCGCGCCGGTGGTCTTATCGGGGTTCCTGACGCTGGGCTCCTGCGTGCTGATCGGCCAGTCGATCAATTTCGCCAACATCATTGCCTTCCCGCTGTTGTTCGGGGTGGGCGTTGCCTTCCACATCTACTTCGTGATGGCGTGGAGGGCAGGCGCGCGCGATCTGCTGCAATCCAGTCTCGCGCGCGCGGTGCTGTTCAGCGCGCTCGCCACGGGGAGCGCGTTCGGTGCGCTGTGGATCTCGCAGCACCCCGGCACCGCGAGCATGGGCAAGATCCTGATGCTTTCGCTTGCATGGACGCTGGTCTGCGCGCTGATCTTCGAGCCGGCCCTGCTCGGCCCGCCGAGAGCGCGCGCGCTGCAGGACTAGCGCATCGGCTCAATAACCCGGCGCGGCACCCACGAGCATGGGTGCAGCTGCGGAGGGATCTTCGGGCGCTTGTTCGGCAGGGTCTTCGGCGCCGTCCACCGGATCGGGCAGCGGTTCAGGGACCGAGTCGGTGGCAGGTGCATCCGCCGGGGCGCCGCTATCCGCGGCCGGGTCTGCCGGATCGAGCAGCGGATCATCCAGCGGAGCAAGTTCGAGCGGCTTGCCGCGGGCATCGGCGATGGCTGCCTCCCGGCTCTGGAGATAGACCGAACGCAGCGTCGCGTAGGGATCGGCAGCACCGCTCAAGAGGGCCTGGAGATCGGCTTCGGCCTCGGCGCGCTTGTCGATCGTGGAGACCACCGTCCGGCTGAGCTGATAGTCGAGACGATTGAACGGAAAGCCGACGCCTACCGGCAAGGTGAGCGCATCGATCTGCCCGGCCAGCAGATCGCGCAAGGTGGTCGGCCCGATGAGCGGCAGATACAGATAGGGCCCCGGCCCGACACCCCACCGGCCGAGCGTGGTGCCGAAGCCGTTGCTGCGGTAGGGTAGATCGAGCTTCTCGGCGACATCGATCGCGCCGCCCAGCCCGACGGTCGAATTGATCGCGAACCGGCCGAGCGTCTTCAGCGCGCGGCCGGGCCGCAGCTGGAGGAGATCGTTGACGAAGACGATCGGTTCGGTGAGGTTGCGGATGATGTTGCGCAGCCCCGAGCGGACAGGCTTGGGCACGACCCGCTGATAGGCCTTGGCGACGGGCTGGAAAAAGCGGCGGTCGATACTGCTCTGGGTCTTGAAGAAGCCGCGATTGGTGCGCTCCAGCGGATCGCCGGGCGTGGTTTCATCGGGGGGCGACAGCGCGTCGGCGACCGGGCCCGGCCCGAGCACCACCTCCTCCTTTGGCGGGAGCTCGAAGGCGGCCAGCAGTCTGGTTGGGATGGCAGTCGTCTCGGGGTTCGGGGCCGCCGCTGCGGCAGGCGCGGCGTCGACAGGCGGCGCAGGCGGCACCGCGCCGACGCCCACGAACTCGGTCGGCATCGTCGACGTCCCGTCCTCGGCCGCCCCTGTTGCCTGCGCACGTCCCGGCGTCTCGATGGCGAGGAGGGCAACGAGAGCGAAGGCGAGCGCCGATCCGGCATGGGCCGGCATGCGCAGCGGCCCGGCACATCCGGCCATGTCAGCGCGCGGCCTTGTCGGCAGCCGCTCCGAGATGCGCGATCAGCGCCTTGGCCCCGCCGCGCTTGACGATCGCCGCATAGTCCGAACGCCGGGTCGCAAGCTGGCTCACCGATCCGTTGAACAGGACATCGACGATCCTCCAGCGACCGCCGCTCTGCCGCATGCGGTACGCGATGACGACCGGCGCCTTGCCTTTCCGGGTGAGCGTGGTGCGCACCAGAGCATCGCCTCCGCGAACATTGGGTTTGCCGTCGACGATGATCGCCTCACCGTTCCAGCTCGAAAAGTTGCGGGCGTATTCGGCAACCGTCATCCGCCGGATCGCTGCAACCAGGGCGGTCTGATCGCTCGCGCTGAAGGTCGACCATGCCGGGCCGACCGCCAGCCGCGTCGTGAGCGGCAGATCGAAGCTCCGTTCGATGACAGGAGCGAGCCGCGCCGTGCGCTCGGCAAACTTGATCGAGCCGCCTGCCTTCATGCTGTCGACGAGGGCATCGCTGAAGGTCTGGACCACCGCCACCGCCGGGCGCGTGTCCGGTGCCTGCGCCAGCGCGGGTTGCGCCCACACGATTGCCGCCACGGACATCGATATTGCGCGATAAGTCATGGGATGCCGCTTCCGATGTTCAAAGGCAAAGGATCGGCTTGAAGGCTACAAAGCGACCCCGTGGCAGGCAAGCCACGCCCCGCCCTGCCGGGCATCGCCGTGCTCTTTTCAGCGATAATGGACAATATCGCGGACGAACGTCAGCGCAAACTCGTCAAAACACAGCTGGCACCACCTCTCTTGGCTGACAGGTACGTGACCACAGGGGGTCATGCCATCGAGAGATCTTTGGGATTTTCGCAGAATGAAAGTAATTCTCGCTCAACCCAGGGGGTTTTGCGCCGGTGTGGTGCGCGCCATCGACATCGTCGAGCGGGCGCTCGACCGCTACGGCGCGCCGGTCTATGTCCGCCACGAGATCGTGCATAACCGCCACGTGGTGGAAGCGCTCAAGGCCAAGGGCGCGGTGTTCGTCGACGAGCTCGACGAGGTGCCCCGGGGCGCACGCACGATCTTCAGCGCCCACGGCGTGGCGCGGGAGGTCGAAGCCAAGGCCAGGGAGCGCAATCTGCCGGTGCTCGACGCGACCTGCCCGCTGGTCACCAAGGTTCACATGCAGGGGCGCCGCTATGCCGCTGCCGGGCGGACGGTCATCCTCATCGGCCATGCCGGCCACGCCGAGGTTGAAGGCACGCTCGGCCAGATCGACGCTCCCGTGCATCTCGTGGGCAATTCCAGCGATGTCGGGGCGCTCGCAATTCCGGAGCACGAGCCGGTCGCCTACATCACCCAGACAACGCTCAGCGTGGACGACACGCGCGAAGTGATTGCGGCCCTCGAAGCGCGGTTCCTCGATGTCGTGGGCCCGTCCACCTCCGACATCTGCTATGCGACCCAGAACCGCCAGACCGCCGTGCGCGACCTGTGCAGGGTGGTCGATCTGCTGCTGGTGGTTGGCGCACCGAACAGCTCCAATTCGAACCGCTTGCGCGAAATCGGCGACGATCTCGGCGTGCCGAGCTATCTCGTTGCCGATGGCAGCTCGCTCGACCGATCCTGGTTCTCGGGCAAGTCGCGGATCGGCCTTACCGCCGGGGCGTCCGCTCCGGACTCGCTGGTGCAGGACGTGATCGCGAGGCTGAGAGACTTCGCCCGGATCGAGGTCTCGACCCTTGATGGCATCATCGAGAAGGTCGAATTCAGCCTGCCTGCCGAATTGCGGCACAGCCCCGCGCACAGCGAGGCCATTGCTGCCGAATAGGACCGCCTCATGACTCTCCCCGCACAAGTGCTTGCCCGGATCGGCAGCTATACTGTCAAGAACCACATCAGGGGCGGAAAATATCCGCTGGTGCTGATGCTGGAGCCGCTGCTGCGCTGCAACCTTGCCTGCCCCGGCTGCGGCAAGATCGACTATCCGGACGCGATCCTCAATCGGCGGCTCAGCTACGAGCAATGCATGGAAGCGATCGACGAATGCGGCGCGCCGGCCGTGTCGATCGCCGGCGGCGAGCCGCTGCTCCACCGTGACATGCCGCGGATCGTGGCGGGCTATGTGGCGAAGAAGAAGTTCGTGATCCTGTGCACCAACGCGCTGCTGCTCAGGAAGAAGATCGACGATTACGTGCCCTCGCCCTTCTTCACCTGGTCGATTCATCTCGATGGCGACAAGGGCATGCACGACCACGCGGTGGATCAGGCCGGCACCTACGAGGTCGCAATTGCAGCGATCGAGCTTGCCAAGGCCAAGGGCTTTCGCGTTCAGGTCAATTGTACCGTGTTCGACGGCGCCGATCCGGCGCGGCTCGCCGCCTTCTTCGACGAGATGGAAAGACGCGGCGTCGAAATCACCATCTCCCCCGGCTACGCCTATGAACGCGCTCCCGACCAGGAACATTTCCTGACCCGCGAGCGCACGAAGAACTTCTTCCGCGACGTGTTCCGGCGTGGCGACGGGGGCAAGGCCTGGACCTTCACCAACTCGCCGCTGTTCCTCGACTTCCTCGCCGGCAACCAGACCTACGAATGCACCCCTTGGTCGATGCCGCTGCGCACGGTGTTCGGCTGGCAGAAGCCCTGCTACCTGATCGGCGAGGGCTATGTACAAACCTTCGCCGAGCTGATGGAGGGCACCGACTGGGACCGGTTCGGGCTCGGCAAGTACGAGAAATGCGCCGATTGCATGGTGCATTGCGGGTTCGAGGGCACCGCGGCAAGCGACGCGATTTCGCGCCCGTGGAAGCTCGCCAGGATTGCCCTTCAGGGAATCCGGACCGAAGGCCCCATGGCACCCGACATCGACCTGTCGCAGGCGCGCGCCGCGCAGGACGTGTACTCCAGCCATGTCGAACGCGAGATGGCACTCATCCGCGCAGAGCAGGGCGATCCGGCAAGGCCTGCAAAACGGACAGCCTGAGGCCGGGTGATCGGGCCGCAGGGCGAACGCAAGCCGCGCAATGCCTGTCCGGCGGAAAGCTGGCGGAGCAGGAGGGATTCGAACCCTCGATACGGTTTTGCCGTATACACACTTTCCAGGCGTGCGCCTTCGACCACTCGGCCACTGCTCCGCGTGACTTTCCTGCTGCGCTACCGCTGCGCTGCTTGAGCGCTGGAATGGCGCGCTATCGCTTCGCTGCTTGAGCGCTCAGAAAGACAGGCACGGGCCGATAGCGGCCAAACGCCGCCTCCGCAAGGCGTTGAGGTTTGGCCGGGTACCAAAATCGTGGTAAGGGAGTCGCCTCGGCCAGCGCTGCGCGGATCCGGCATTCCCTGCGAACGCGGCCGCAAGAGCCCCTTTTTCGCGCCCCCCTTTGCGTGCGGAAAAGGGGTTTTTGATTGGGCGGGGTCTGTGCAACAACTCGCGCCCATGAGAACCGCACTCCTCGCCGCCGCCGCTGCGCTCGCCCTGACCCTGCCGCTTGCCGCTCAGGAGGCTGCCAAACCTGCGGCCCCCGCCCCGTCCGAGATCGTCGCGGCCGCGCCCAGAGCGGATTGGGTGGCGATCCCGGCGGAGGACCTGCTGGTGATGACCCTCGCGCCCGATGCCGAGGGCAAGCCGCGCACCGTGGTGATCCAACTGATTCCTGCGCCCTTCAGCCAAGGCTGGGTGCACAACATCCGGCTCTTCGCGCGCTCGCGCTGGTATGACGGCATCTCGGTCAACCGGGTGCAGGACAATTACGTCACCCAGTGGGGCGATCCCAATTACGACAACCCCGAGGCGACGGGGAAGCCGAAGCCATTGCCGGAAGGGCTGAAGGCGATGGGGGAAGACGACTATATGGTCCCACGCCATTCGGGCTTCGCCACCTGGTTTTCCTGGCTGACGGACAAGAATTATGCACCCCATGTCGGGTTCCGAACTGGCTGGCCCATTGGGTGGAACGGCGATGTAGCTTGGCCCACCCACTGCTACGGCATGGTCGGCGTCGGTCGGAACTATTCGCCCGACACAGGCTCCGGCGCGGAGCTCTATACCGTGATCGGCCATGCCCCGCGGCACTTGGATCGCAATATCGCGCTCGTGGGCCGGGTGATCGAGGGGATGGAGCACCTCTCCTCGCTACCGCGCGGGTCGGGCGCTTTGGGGTTCTACACCGCCGAGGAAGCAGGCAAGCGCACGCCGATCCTGTCGGTGCGGGTGGCAAGCGACTTCGTGGCCGCCGAGCAACCGAAGTTCGAATACCTCTCGACCGAGAGCGAGACCTTCGGCCGCTACGCCGAAGCCATCGCCAACCGCCGCGATCCGTTCTTCATCACCCCCGCAGGCGGCGCGGACATCTGCAACATCAAGGTGCCGGTGCGGCGCGTCGCTTCCTAATCGTCATTGCGAGCGGCGCAGCCGCGCGGCAATCCGTGGACTGACGTCGTCCATTGCGGAACCGCCGATCGATGGATTGCTTCGCTACGCTCGCAATGACGAAGGATGGCCCTACGCCCGCTCCATCAGCTCGATGCGGTTGCCGAAAGGGTCCTCGGTGAAGAAGCGCGTGTAGCCTTCCACCGGCTTGTCCTCGCGGATCGGATGGCCCGCCGCTGCCAGCGCCTCGCGCAGAGCTGCAAGGTCGTCCACCAGCAGCGCGGGGTGCGCCTTTTTCGCGGGACGGAAATCGTGGTCGACGCCGATGTGCAGCGCCATGCTCCCGCCGGTGAACCAGCAGCCGCTGGCTGAGAGGTTGGCGGGCTTGGGCACCTCGGTCATCCCGAGCAGCTCCGCGAAAAACCACCGCGCTCGGTCCTCGCCGCCCGCCGGAATCGCGAGCTGGACGTGATCGAGCCCGACAACGCCCACCCTATTGCCGCTCCGCCTGCGCCACGGCGTCGCTGGCGCGCAGGGCCGAGACGATGCGGTTCAGGTGCCCGACGTCCTCAACCTCGACCTCGACGTCGTAGGTCACGAAAGGATGGTCGATATGCGCCTGCATCAGGGTGATGATGTTGGCCTTGTTCTGTGCGAAGATGCCCGCCATCTCGGCGAGCGTGCCGAGCCGGTCGTAGATCGTCACCGAGAGCTGCCCCGCAGCCCCGAAGGAACGGTTGCCCCAGGCAAGGTCGATCCAGTCGCTGTCCACGCCGCTCGCCAGTTCGAGGCAGTCGATCGCGTGGACCAGCACCGGCTCGCCCTTGCGGCGGATGCCGACGATGCGGTCGCCGGGGACGGGGTGGCAGCAGGGGGCGAGTTCGAAGGCGACACCCGGCGCTAGGCCGCGGATCGAGATCGCGCGCTCGCGGCGCTCCCAGTGCTCGTCCTCGGCGATGCCCGCGGTGCAGCCGGGGACGAGCGCCTCCATCACCTCGCGGTCCGAGATCTTGGCCGCGCCGATCGCGTACATGAGGTCATCGGGCTCCTCCATGCCAAGCCGTTCGACCGCGGCGCGGATGGCCTTCTTGCCGATCCGGGCGGGGACGCGGGCCGAGATCTCGTCGAACAGCTTGGAGCCGATCGCGGCGACCTCGTCGCGCTCTTTCATCCGCACCGCGCGCCGGACTGCGGCCCGTGCCTTGCCGGTGACCACGAAGGCGAGCCAGGAAAGCTGAGGGCTCGCGTGGGGGTTCTTGATGATCTCGACCACGTCGCCATTCGCCAGCGGCGTGCGCAGCGGCATGTGCCGCCCGTTGATCTTCACGCCCGCGGTCTGAAGCCCGAGATTGGTGTGGACCGCAAAGGCGAAGTCGACCGCCGTCGCCCCCTTGGGCAGCTGGAACAATGCACCCTTGGGGGTGAAGGCGAAGATGCGATCCTGGTAGATCGCCATGCGGGTGTGTTCGAGCAGCTCCTCGGCGTCGTGGCTGGCATCGACGATCTCGATCAGGTCGCGCAGCCAGCCGACCGCACCGTCGGGCTTGTCACCCTGCTTGTAGGCCCAGTGCGCGGCGAGACCGAATTCGTTGGTGCGGTGCATCTCGCGGGTACGGATCTGCACCTCCACGCGCATCGAGTTCTCGTACATCAACGAGGTGTGCAAGCTACGGTAGCCGTTCGACTTGGGCGTCGAGATGTAGTCCTTGAAGCGCCCGGGCAGGAATTGCCATGTGGTGTGGAGAATACCCAATGCGCGATAGCAATCCTCCTCGCTTTCGGTGAGGACGCGAAAGGCCATGATGTCGGTGACCTGTTCGAAGCTGACATGGCGTTCGGCCATCTTGTGCCAGATCGAGAAGGGGTGCTTCTCGCGCCCCCAGATCTCGACCTTGAGCCCAGCTTCGGCGAGGCGCTGCTTGATCTTGAGGGCAATGTCGTCGACCTGCCCGCCGCCTTGCGAGCGCAGCTGTTCGAGCCGGCCCGTGATCGTGGCCCAGGCTTCCGGTTCCAGCTCGCGGAAGGCCAGCGCCTGCATCTCGCGCATGTATTCGTACATCCCCACCCGCTCGGCGAGGGGGGCGTAGATGTCCATCGTCTCGCGGGCGATGCGTTTGCGCTTCTCCGGGTTCTTGATGAAGTGCAGCGTGCGCATATTGTGCAGCCGGTCGGCGAGCTTGACCAACAGCACGCGGATATCCTCGGACATGGCGAGCAGGAACTTGCGCAGGTTCTCGGCCGCGCGCTCGTTCTCGGGCATGGTCTCGATCTTCGAGAGCTTGGTGACGCCATCGACCAGCCGCGCGACCTCGGTGCCGAAATGGGCCTCGATATCGTCGATCGTGGCAAGGGTGTCCTCCACCGTGTCGTGGAGCAGTGCGGTTATGATGGTCGCCTGATCGAGCTTGAGGTCAGTCATCAACCCCGCGACTTCGACAGGGTGCGAGAAATAGGGGTCCCCGCTGGCGCGCTTCTGGGAGCCGTGCTTCTGCACGGTGTAGACATAGGCACGGTTGAGCATCGCCTCGTCGGCGTCAGGGTCGTAATCGAGGACCTTCTCGACGAGTTCATACTGGCGGAGCATCGTGCCCGAATATGGGGGCGCGCAGGCGACTGGGCAAGCCATTAAGGCTATGCGCGAGCTGCGACGGAGGGGCTCAAATTCCTCATGAAAGGGGCGGCAATCCCGAGCGGGATCAGGATCTATCCGGTAAAATTCATTGATCTGTTCCGAATCATGGCCAACTTTCTGACGAGTTAGTTAACTATTAAACCGAGCAACTAAAATAATATTTTGTATTTATAAAATACGAAATGATATTAGCACGAAATTTTGTTAGGATTTTATTGTAATCATTTTCCAAATTTCCGGTCAAAATCCCAATCCGTCAAAATTTTGTTTGACATGATATTGTCACGACACACTCTTCCAGCGCTGCCCAATCCTGGCAGCGCTTTGAAAGGGTTGCGAAAATGCACATATTGAAAAGGGCCTTGACGGCCACCGCTGCAACGCTTGTCGTCGCATCTGCAGTTCCCGCTTCCGCGCAGGAAAGCCCGCCGGGCCCGCCGGCCGACTTCTGGTGCAATGGCGTCACCTGTGAAGGCTACATCGTCACCGGTTACGACCCCATCACCGGCAACCCCATCCTCAGCTACATCGTGCTGCCGGACGTCAATTTCTACGCGCCGGCGCCGATCTGATCGCTACGTGGACAGAGGGGCGAAGGCCCCTCTGTTTCCAGGACCCTGACCACGGACGGCCCGCTCAGCTCCACGTCGCGCGCGGCGGCAGGCTCATCAGGATTGCGTCGATGTTGCCGCCGGTCTTCAGGCCGAAGATCGTGCCGCGGTCGTAGACGAGGTTGAATTCGGCATAGCGGCCCCGGTATTCGAACATCTGCGCCTCGTCCGCCGCATCGAAGGGCGTGTTCATCCGCTTCCTGACGATCGCCGGAAACACCTCGAGGAACTGCCTGCCGATGTCCTGGATAAAGGCGAAATTGCGCTCCCACGCGGCATCGTCGGGGCATTCGAGGTGGTCGCAGAACAGTCCGCCGACGCCGCGATGCACCTTGCGGTGGGGGATGTAGAAATATTCCTCCGCCCACTTGGAATAGCGCTCGTAATAGGTCTCGTTGTGCGGATCGCACGCGGCGCGCATCGCATCGTGGAACTGCGCGGTGTCCTCGTCGTAGGGCAGCGGCGGGTTCAAGTCCGCGCCGCCGCCGAACCACGCCTTGGTGGTGGTGAGGAAACGGGTGTTCATGTGCACCGCGGGCACATGCGGATTGCTCATGTGCGCGACGAGGCTGATGCCGGTGGCGACGAAGCCGGGCGCTTCCGCGCTCGCGCCGTTGATGCTGGCGGCAAATTCCTTGGCAAAGCTGCCGCGCACGGTCGAGACATTGACCCCGACCTTCTCGAACACCTTGCCCTTCATCAGCCCCTGCGTGCCGCCGCCGGGATCGGGGTTGCCCTCCTCCTCGCGCTGCCAGGGAGTGTACTGGAAGGCGGCGTCGGAGCCAGCCTCGCGCTCGATCTTCTCGAATTCGGCGCAGATGTCATCGCGCAGTGCTTCGAACCACACGCGCGCGCGGTCCGTGTAAGGTGTCCAGTCCGTCATACATCCCCGTCCGTAATCCTTGCGCACCATAGGCGAAGGCGCGCGGGGCACAAGCCCCGCCAAGGCTTCGCGGCGCTGTTGCCAAGCGGCGGAATTGGCGGCAGAGAGAGTACATGGTTCGCGCTATGTTCACCCCCTTTCCCTTCGCCGGACACGAGCTTGCGCTCGGCAGCGGGCGCGCACTCTACTGGCCGGCCGAGCGCGCGCTGCTGGTGGCCGACCTGCACCTGGAAAAGGCGAGCTGGTTTGCCGCAAGGGGCCAGATGCTCCCGCCCTATGACAGCCGCGACACGCTCGAGCGGCTGGCCGACGCGGTGAAGGTCACGGGCGCGCGGCGGGTGATCACGCTGGGCGACAATTTCCACGACGACGCGGGCGCGCTGCGACTCGATGCCCATTGCACGGGCATGCTCGAGGCGCTCACCCGCGCGCTCGACTGGGTGTGGATCACCGGCAACCACGACGAGGCGCTGCCGAAAGGCTTCGGCGGGACGATCATGCCCGAGCTCGAGCTGGGCGGCGTGATCCTGCGCCACGAGGCCCGCGCGGGAGAGACCGCGCCCGAGCTATCCGGCCACTACCACCCGAAGCTCAGGGTCAATGTCCGCAATCGCCACATCGCCCGCCCCTGTGCGGTGATGGGCCGCAGCAAGGGCGGGGCCGAGCGCATGATCCTCCCCGCCTTCGGCACGCTCACCGGCGGGCTCGACGCCGCCCACCCCGAGATCCTCGGCGCGCTGCAACCCGCGCACGCGATCGAGGCGCTGATGCCCGCCGCCGGGCGCATCGCCCGCTTCCCGTTGTGGCAGCGTGCTGCCTAGCTGCCGAAGCGTTCGAGCACCGAGCCGACCTTGGCGAGGCCCTCGCGGCTCAGCGCGACAAAGGTCACCCGCCGGTCGGTGTCCGACGGAATCCGGATCACGAGCCCGCGATCCTCGAGCTTGTCGATGATCCGCAACGCGGTCGTCTCCGGGCAGCGGGCAATGATCTGGAGCGACTTGGTCGAGACCCTCGCCCCGCCCGAGAACTGCTTGAAGAGCTCCAGCAGCATGTTCCAGGCCGGGATCCCGACCAGATCGCCGCCGAGCGCCTCGTCGCGGAACTTGGCGCGATATTCTTCCTTGGTAGCCGCGAACGAGAGCGACAGGGCATTGCGCTCGATCCGGGCGGCACGCGAGAAGACCGGATAGTTGGACCGCCGAAGACCCGGGTCCCAATTCTGGTCGATCGAATCCGCCAGCCTCAGGATTGTTGCCGCAAGATCGCGCAAGGACGAAGGCGACATATTCGCTTCGAGATTGTCGAGGAGATCCTGAACTTCCACTTCGCCCTCGCTGCGCTGGTGCACGCGTGCCGAACCGAACTCCGCGAAAAATCGCTCATACACATTAACTTACTTATGTGGCGAACGCAAAGGATGCAGGCGATCGCTCCGAAAGGGAGGGTAATGCATCCATATCGGATCAGTCCCGCGCGACCCTCCCGACCGGCACCCGACCGGAGCGGCGCGCACGGCGACGTGCAAGACTCCATCTGGCGCTGGCCCGCGTTTCGCACTACATAGCCGCCAGCACGAAGCTACCACAGGAGAACACCCCATATCACGTCCACCCCGGCGCTCGTTGGCCCCGCCTGTCAAAAGCGGCCCTCGTTTTGATTTCATGATCAACGTCCCGAAGGTTCGCGTCATCGATGACGAAGGCGAAAACCTCGGCGTGATGTACACGCGCGAAGCGATCGAGCAGGCCAACGAGAAAGGCCTGAACCTCGTCGAAGTGTCCCCCAACGCGGACCCGCCGGTGTGCAAGTTCCTCGATGTCGGCAAGTATCGCTACGAGGCGCAGAAGAAGGCGAACCTCGCGCGCAAGACGCAGAAGACGCAGGACATCAAGGAAGTGAAGATGCGTCCGAACATCGACACCCACGATTACGACGTGAAGATGCGCAACGTGTCGAAGTTCATCGAACATGGCGACAAGGTGAAGATCACGCTGCGCTTCCGCGGGCGCGAGATGGCTCACCAGCACCTCGGCATGGACCTGCTGAAGAAGGTGCAGGACGATGTCGCCGAAATCGCCAAGGTCGAGGCCTTCCCGCGCCTCGAAGGCCGCCAGATGCTGATGGTGCTCGCGCCGAAGTAGGCGCGCCTTCGCTGCACAGGACCAGAGGGGGCGGGCCGCGAGGTTGCCGCCCCTTTTCCTTGCCCGCCCCCGGCCCGTGCTGATAGTCCCTCCCGCCATGACCGGGGGAGACAGGCATCGCATGACAGCGCGCAGCATCGGTCTCGTTCTCGGCCCGCTGGCTTTCGCCCTCACCGCGTTCGCCGCCCCGCCTGCGGGGATGGGCGAGGGCGCGTGGCTCGTCGCGGGGCTGACGCTGTGGATGGCCGCCTGGTGGATGACCGAGGCAGTGCCGCTCGCGGTCACGGCGGTGCTGCCCTTCGTGATTCTGCCGCTCGCCGGGGTCTCGGACGCCGAGAAGACCGCCAGCACCTACTACTCGCCGATTCTGTTCCTGCTGCTCGGCGGCGCCTTCATCGCGCTGGCGATCGAGCGCACCGGCATGCACCGCCGTCTGGCGCTGGCGATCCTGCGCGGCGTGGGCGCGGACGGCGGGCCGGTGCGGCTGCTGATCGCCTTCATGCTGACGTCCGCGCTGCTCTCGATGTTCATCTCCAACACCTCGACCGCGCTGATCATGATGCCGATGGCGCTGGCGGTGCTCGAAGGGGGCGGGAGTGTCGCCGAGGGTGACGCGCAGGTGCCGCAAGACGGCATCGCAGGCGCGCTCCCGATGGGGATCGCCTTTGCCGCGAGTATCGGCGGTCTCGGCACCATCGTCGGCTCGCCCACCAATGCGATCGCGGTGGGGCTGCTCGACAAGCTGGCGGGCGTGCGCATCACCTTTGCCGAGTGGTCGCTGTACGGCATCCCGCTGGTGCTCCTGAGCGTCCCGCTCGCCGCCTTCATCGTCGCACGGGTGCAGCGCGTGGCGGCACACCCCTTCGACGTCGCCGCCGCGCGGGCCGCGATCGATGCCCACGCTGCCTGGACCGCGCCCGAAAAGCGGCTGGTGCCGTTAGCGATCGTCACCTTCATTGCCTGGGTCACCCAGCCGCTGGTCGCTACGCTGCTGCCGCCGGGATCGTGGACCGACGGCACCATCGCCATCATCGCCGCGCTGGCGTTGTTCCTGCTGCCTGACGGCACTGGCCGCCCGCTGCTGGTGTGGCGCGAGGCCGACCGCGCGCCGTGGAGCGTCATCTTCATGTTCGGCGGCGGCCTCGCGCTCGCCGCCGGCATGTCGGCCTCGGGCCTCGCCAAGTGGATCGGCGCCGCGCTGCTCCCGCTCGAGGCCTGGCCGCTGCTGCTGGTGGCACTCGCGGTGACGGTGCTGGTGATCGTCGTCACCGAGTTTGCCAGCAACGTCGCGACCGCCACGGGTATCGTCCCCGTCGTCGCCGCACTGGTGGTGGCGCTCGGGGTCGATCCGGTGCTGCTCGCGCTCCCCGCGGCGCTGGCGGCAAGCTGGGGCTTCATGCTTCCGGCCGGCACCGGGCCCAACGCCATCGCCTGGGCGACGGGGCGCATCCGCATCGGCGCGATGGTGACCGCGGGCGCCTTGCTCGATGTGGCAGGGGCGGTGCTGATCGTCGCCGTGGTATGGGGGATTGCCGCGCTGGTGTGACCGGCGGCGCAAGGGAGATTGATGATGACCGACAGCCGCAAGCCCGTGTTCCTTGTCATCGGCGCGGGCGCCGGGATCGGGGGCAGCGCCGCCGCGCGCTTTGCCGCCGGAGGCTACCACGCCGTCCTCGCCCGCCGTTCGGACGCCGAGGGCCTCGCCCGCATGACCCGCGCCATCGAGGCGGCGGGCGGCAGCGCCACCGGCACCCTCCTCAACGCGGCCGAGGACGGCAGCATCGAGGAGCTCGTCGCGCGCACCGAAGCCGATATCGGCCCCATCAGGGCCGCGCTCTACAACCTCGGCGCGCAGATCGGGAACCGCGCGCTCGAGCAGACCCCGCACCGCATCTTCGAGCTCGGCTGGCGGCTCGGCACCTTCGGCGTCTTCCGCCTCGCCCACGCGCTGTTCCCGCACATGGTCGAGCGGGCGCGCGATGGAGGCCCCCACGGCACGCTCCTCGTCACCTCGGCCACCGCCGCGGTGCGCGGCAATGCCGGGCAGCACAGCCACGCCGCGGCGATGGGCGGGCGGCGGATGCTTTGCCAGACCTTGAACGCCGAGTTCGCCCCCAAGGGCATCCACGTCGCCCACGTCATCGTCGACGGCCCGGTCGACGCCCCCGACACGCTCGGCAAGCTGCTGGGCGACCGGTTCGACGCCTTCAAGCAGGGCAAGGGGAGCGATGGCATCATCGACCCCGCCGCCCTTGCCGAGACCTACTGGCACCTCGCCCACCAGCCGCGCAACTGCTGGAGCCACGAGGTCGACGTGCGCCCCTGGACCGACGTGCCGTGGTGGAACGACAACCCCGATCCGCAGATCGACTCCAAGGGCAAGGGCTTCGCCGGCCCGCCCGTTCAGCCCTGATCCCGCAAGGTTGAACCATGAGACGCGAGAGACACTCTATATTGTGAAATTTCCTTCCCCCGCGTGAGGCCGCCCGAGGCGGCACGAGAGCA
This sequence comes from Erythrobacter donghaensis, assembly GCF_001557325.1. Taxonomy (GTDB): domain Bacteria; phylum Pseudomonadota; class Alphaproteobacteria; order Sphingomonadales; family Sphingomonadaceae; genus Erythrobacter; species Erythrobacter donghaensis_B. The sequence goes on along the minus strand of NZ_LSJS01000036.1, from coordinate 2,006 downwards.
GGCGGGAAGGAGCGCGGGGCAAGTCATTCCGGCAAGCTGTCAGACAGCGCGAGAGTAGGAACGTCCTTTCGCTCGTCCCGCGCCGGGAGACGCCGGGGGTGCGTGCGGACCCGTCTGCCAGACGCAGCTTCAGCAATCTTTTATCATTCCCGATTAGGCACTTGGCACCATCGCCGCAGATCGGGACCCGCCGCCATGAACCAAGCCTACGATGATTTCGAGCGCCAGCAGGAAGAGCTGTTCCAGCGCCAGATGGCGTTCCTCGCCAGCCGTTCACCCGACGACTGGCACCGCTATGCCGACAACCTCAACTGGGACGACCGGCTCGACGGGCTCTACTGGATCGTCAGCCAGCCCGATTGCGACAGGGCCACGGCAGTGATGACCTTCTGGAAAGGGGAGCCGACCGGCTACGACTGGCAGGATTGCGAAGAGCCGATGGGCGAAAACGAATTCTCCGTCCCGCCCATGCTCAAATACATCGTGCAGCGCTTCAACACGGATGGCTACCCGCGCTCCGAGATCGCCTATGATTGCCGCGGGAGCCACGGGCTCAACATCGCTGCCCATGCAGAGCGCGATCGCGCGTCCCGGCGCCGCGACATCGAATATCTGCTGGAGCAGCAGGCTGATTTCGACGACCCCACGATCAGGCTCCATCCCGAGCTGATGCGGCTCTCGATCCCCGGCCGCAAGGTCGGCGGCTATGCCGATCGCAACGAATATTACGACCTTTTCCCCGAATAGGCCGCGCCTGCCCTACCCCCGCCACTCGCGGCGTTCCTCCGCCGCGCGCAGGACTTCGTAGCTCGTCTGGATCAGCTGGAACTGCTTGGCGGCCTCGGCATCGCCGGGTTTCACGTCGGGGTGCACTTCCTTGGCGCGCGCACGATAGGCCTTCTTGATCGCAGCGAAATCGGCATCGGGTTCGAGGCCGAGCACCTCCAGCGCGCGCATCTCGTCTGCGGAGCGCGAGCCGTCGCCTGAACCCGCCCAGCCATAATGGGCGCTTTCGGCGTAGCCCGCGCTCTCCTGCCGCTCGGACCGCGCGCGCTCCTCCTTCTCGGCCTTGTCGAGGCCTTCGAAATAGTCCCACTTGGCGTTGTATTCGGCCGCGTGCTTCTGGCAGAAATACCACCGGTCGCGGCTGTTGGGGGCCTTGGGTGCCGGGCAATCGCCGGGCTCGTCGCAGCCATGGCGGTCGCAGATGCGGACATTGGCCGCCTCCTGCGAGGAACCATAGCCGCGCCAGCGCGGGAAACCCCAGTCCATCGACCGGCGCGCGCGGCTCACCGGGTTGCCCCGGAGGTCATGTCGTTGGTCGATTGGGTCACGCGGTCAATCTAGGCGCTATGGCACCGAATGGGAAGGCGTGAGAAGCCGGGAACCGGTTGCAATGTGAAATGTTGCATTGCAAAAGGATCGCATATCATGAGCCAGCAACTGACCCTCTCCAGCCTGTTCTGCGTGCTCGCGCTCGCGGGGCTGTGCGTTGTCACGGGCGCGCGCGAACTGGCGGGCTTCGAGGCGCCGGTCGCGGTGCAGGCCGAGCTCTCGCCCGGCCTGCTCCACAGCTGATCAGTTGATGATCACGCTCGCGGCGCGGCGGTTCTGCGCCCACGAGCCTTCGTCCGATCCCAGCGCCACGGGGCGCTCCTTGCCGTAGCTCACCACCGCGATGCGGTTGGCATCGACGCCGAGGCTGACGAGATAGGCCTTCGCCGCATTGGCGCGCTTTTCGCCCAGCGCGATGTTGTATTCGCGCGTGCCGCGCTCGTCGGCGTGGCCCTCGATGGTGAAGGTGATCTGCGGGAAGCGCGCGAAATACTGCGCCTGCGCCTGGAGCGCGGCGGCATCCTGGGTGTCGACGTTGTAGCGATCGGTCTCGAAGTAGATCGTGGTCGAGGAGCCGACGGCCTGCGCGAAGTGCGCCTGCGTGCCCACCGCCGGGCCGGCGATAGTGGTCGGACGCGGGGCCGGGGTCGGGGTCGGCGTGGTGTCGCTGT
>NZ_LSJS01000035.1 GCF_001557325.1 Erythrobacter donghaensis | reverse complement strand
GCTAAAGAGCGCTCAATACCTACCCAGACAAGGCGGCCCCCGCCGGATGGATACCTTTCCACCCAGACCCGGTCATTTGATAAACGCACCGGACCCACCAGAAGCGGACACGTTTGGTGAACTGACGTCTTTCGAAAACGTCCGAATCGGAAAACGGCCCCCGCAGGAGCCGCAGCAGGCACGCGCGGAGCATGTCGGGGATCGAGGCGGCGGCGCAAGTCGTCGACCGGTCCCCGGCTGCTTGCGCGGCGCGCGGCGGGACCGAGGGCCGGCGGGGCCAAAAGAAACGCAAGGCCCGGGC
>NZ_LSJS01000034.1 GCF_001557325.1 Erythrobacter donghaensis | reverse complement strand
CCGTGTCACCAGCTGGTGCGCCACCGGCAGGCTCGCTCATCTTCTCGCGCGGGGTCTCATTCCCGCCGACTTCGGATTCAAGCTGCGCGGCCAGCAGCATTGCCACCGGGTTGGACGACTGGCGGGCATAGGCGGCGAGGTCCGCGGACAGCTTGGCCTTCTCGACCCCGGCAGCTTGCGGCGTGGTCGCAGCCGTGGATTCGGCGGAGCGGTTGGTGCCGGTGCGATCAGCATCCTCAGCGAGCACGGGGCCGGACAGCATGGCAAGACCAGCAGCGGTGGTCATCAGGCGAATGGCATTCTTGGTCATGGTGATCATCCTTCATCAGAAAACTGTGACAATGCCAGGTCGGTTATCTGCCCGGCACACCATCTTGGTATGGGCATTTTGAGGCAGTTCCAACTTATGGAGTTGGCAAGCACGACCCAAACGGGCAGCGCGACCCCCTCTTCTTGTTGGCAACATCTATGGTGCTGAGGTGCAAGTCAATCATTGCCGCTGTCAAGATCTGGTCATCGTAGCAATTCTTGCGGAAACGGTAAGTTGTCACGGGTGCTGGCTTGTCTTAGCCTCGTCCCATCAGATGTTCGAAAACAACCAAACCAGTACCGAGTTCGAGAAAGGAACTTGCCATGCTTTCGAAGAAGAACGCTGCGACCGACCCAGGCGCGAGAAGCATAGTCATCGGATGCCTTGCGGCTTTTGCAGCCCTTGCCGCGGCCGGCGGCTCGCCAGCCTTTGCCCAGCAAGCCTAGGTCCAGTCGCAGAATGTGATCGTCATTCCGGAATATCGTGCGACGCCGTATCAGGCCCAAACCCCGCGCGTCCAACGCGCTTCGCCCTTTCAGCCGCTCGTCCCGCGCCCGCAGCAGGCCTCGCCCTTCGAGGCGGTCCAGCCCCGCCCCTATCAGCCACCGGTCCATCGCCCGCTGGTTGCCGAGCGCCTGCTGCGCGAGCAACCGCAACGCCCCCAAGGGCCGCAGCGACCGCCGCGTTAGGCGGACGGCTGGCTTTGTTGGGGAATGTCGCGAAACTGGCGCTCCTCTCCGGATAAGGAGTTGGCCTGCGCTAACCAAGGGGTGGGATTCGTGAACGCAAAGGCAAGCGCGTTTCGGGTGACAGTGTCGAGCCTCGCTCTCGCGATAGTGGTGCAGTCTAGTGGGCTGAGCGCGTTGGAAGTTGGCAAGCCGCAACCGCGGTTCTTTACTGACCCTGCGCAATTGGCCGCCTTTGCGCCGAGATGTGCGGAGCCCGAAATTCGTCCCATGACGCCCACAGAGTGGGTTAATTACAGAAGCTTTACAGATGAAGCGATGGCGGCTCGCGCATCAATGCAGCTGGCTGATTCAGAGGAAGCTTGGCGTAAAGTCCTTGCCATTTTGGAAACTACCTGCGGCCCTCAACATCCCTACACGGCCGCCGTTCTCACCAACATTGCGTACATCCTTGACGTGCAGGGCCGCGAATTAGATGCCGAAGCACTTTTCAGGCAAGCCCTTCAGATTCGTAATTACGCCCTTGGCCCTAATCATCCCAGTACTGCCATCAGCCTGTTCAATTTGGCAGTGCAAATTGACAGTCAAGGTCGAGCCAAGGAGGCTGAGCCGCTATTTCGCCGCGCGCTTGCAATTGATGAGATGATGTTTCCTCTTGAGGAGCAAACGATCACACTCAGGGTCGCTGCACTCGCAGCAAACTTAGATCAGCAAAAGCGTTATAGTGAAGCAGAGCAACTTCATCGCCGTGCGCTGGCGAACGCCGAAATAATTGGCCTAGACCTGCCAATTACCGCAACAACCCTTAATGGCCTTGCGAACAACCTCCGCGCGCAGCGGCGATACGCTGAGGCTGAACCACTTCTGAGACGGGCTTTAGCGATTTTCGAGGCTTTGGAGATTTTCGAGACGGTGCCGGGCAGGGAGCACCCCTACACTGCCGCTATTCTCAACAATCTGGCTGGCACCCTGCTTAAGCTTGGCCGCACCGATGATGCAGCATTGCTTAGTCGCCGAGCAATGGCGCTATACAAGAAAAATCACGATGATAATCGGCATCCAAATGTGATTAACGGCAACATGTGGCTTGCGCTCACTCGCTTGTCTTGGCCCGACCTGAATTCTGCGGCCCTCTTTCCCGCTCGAGATGCACTTACCGCTTTGCGATCACGTTATGCGGATTTGGATGCGGGGGGCATTCGCGGTGAGCGGCAACAAGAGCGTAATTTCGAGCGTATCCAGAGGGCTGAACGCCTTTTCGCCGACGCCGCCTGGGCTCGCGGCGCTGCGTTCCCTTCCGAGGCCCCCGGCCTGCGTGTGGAGAGCTTCGGCGCGCTGCAGTCTGCGGGCTCTGGCCCTGCGGCGCGTGCGATCGCGGAGACGGCGGCGCGGCGCTATGCGGTGGAGGCGGGGGCAGGCCAGCTGGTGAGCGAGCGCGCGCGGCAGGTGGAGCTGTGGGCGGCGGCTGAGCGGAGGAACATCGCGGCGCAGGCCCAGAGCGGCGGTCAGGACCGGGCAGCGCGCGAGGC
>NZ_LSJS01000033.1 GCF_001557325.1 Erythrobacter donghaensis | reverse complement strand
TTCACGAGACCGCCGATCCCCAAGCCCCGACCCGCACCGCTCCGCGCGCCGATCTGCCGCCGCGGTCGCTGCCACGTGCTCAGGACGGCGGCGGAGGTGGCGGCATGGCGGGCGGCGGCGACAGCGGGAACGGCGGGAGCGGCGGGAGCGGCGGGAGCGGGATGGGCGGGACCGCGCCCTTCCTCCCCGATCCCGGCCTGATGTGGCTGATCTTCCGCCGCCGCCTGTGGCTGTTCCTTGCAGTCGTCGCCGCGGTTCTGGGGCTCGTCGCTGCCTACACCCTGACCCGCCCGGAGCTCTATTCCGCCTCGGCCAGCGTGCTGATCGAGCCGAGCCAGCCCGAGGTGCTCACCAGCGATCCGGTCGCCCCCAAGATGGAGGCCGAGACCAACGTGATTGACACCGAGGTCGAGATTCTCTCCTCGCGCCGTCTGGCGGGCCGCGTGGCCGAGGCGCTGAAGCTCGAGAGCTGGCCCGAGTTCGCTCGCAGCGCGTCCGCCGCGCCCGCCACGCAGGACGCGGTCGGCAAGCCCGAGCCCGGCACCCATCCGCTCGCCGGCGCGGTGCTGGCGCGCATGGACATCCGCCGTTCGGGCCTCACTTATCTCATCGACATTACCGCGAATGCCGAAAGCCCCAGGCTCGCCGCCGCGCTCGCGAACGAATATGCGCGCCAGTATCTCGCCCAGCAGCAGGAGATGAAATCGAGCACCTCGGAAGGTGCGCAGGAATTCCTCCAGACGCGGCTCGTCGAGCTGCGCCGCAATGCCGCCGAGGCCGATGCCGCGCTCCAGAGCTACATGATCCGCAACGGGCTGATGAGCGCCGAGGGCGCGACGATGGCGGAGCAGGAGGTCTCGGTCCTCAATCAGGAGATTTCCGCCGCGCGTGCAGCGCTGGCCGAAAAGGAAGGCCAGCTGGCCGCCGCGCGGACCCGCGTGGGCGGTCGCAGCGGCGGCGGGGCGGATGTGCCCGCGGCGCTCAACTCGGCCACCATATCGCAGCTGCGTGCCCGCGAGGCCGAACTGACCGGCGAGGTCGCGCGACTCGGTGAGCGGTTGGGCCCGCAGCACCCCGAACTGCGCCGCGCGCAGGGCGAACTGGTCGATATCCGCCAGCAGATCGAGCAGCAGATCAGCCGGGTTCTCGCCTCGCTCGAAGCCGACGTTCAGGCCGCCCGCTCGCGGGTCGCCTCGCTCGAGGGGAGCCAGGGGCGCGCGCGCGGATCGCTCGCCGCCAACAGCGCGGCGCAGGCCGGCTATCTCCAGCTCGAACGCGACGCCAAGGCGGCGCGGCAGATCTACGACACCTTCCTCGCCCGCGCGCAGGATGTCGAGGCGCAGTCAGGGCTGATCCGCCCCGACGCCTCGATCGAGACGCTGGCGCGCGAGCCGGTGATGCCGTCCTCGCCCAGCTACCCGCTGGCTGCGGCCGCGGCGCTGACGCTGGCGCTGATCTTCGGCTTTGCTGCGATCGGGACGGCAGAATATCTCGACGCGCGCATCCGCACCCGCGCCGACGTGGAGAAGCGGCTGGGCCTTGCCTATCTGGGCGCGGTGCCCGAGCTGGCCAGCACCACCCGCCGCGCGAAGGGCGAGGTGCCGCAGGATTACCTGCTCGAACACCCCCAGTCGCAGTTCACCGAAAGCGTGCGCGCCCTGAAGAACGCGCTGATGCTCCAGCCGGGCGGCACGCCTCGCAGCATCGCGGTGACTTCGGCGCTGCCGCGCGAGGGCAAGTCGACGACCGCGATCTGCCTTGCACGGATGCTCGCCGATGCGGGCGTGCGCACGGTGCTGGTCGATTGCGATGCGCGCCGCCACGCGGTCAGCACGGCGCTGCTGCCCGAGGGCTGGGACGGCTTCGGCCAATACCTGCGCCGCGAGGTGCCGCTCGCCCGCGCGCTGGCGATGGACGAGGCGACGGGGCTGGCGGTGCTCGGCTCGCGCCAGGGCGATGTCGGCGGGCGCGAGCTGTTCGTCAACCTGCCGCTCGCCGAGATGCTTGCCGAGCTGGCGATGCAGTTCGAGGTGGCGGTGATCGATACCGCGCCGGTTCTCGGCGTGGCCGAGACGCGGCTGATCGCGGCGGGCGCGGAATGCACGCTGATGCTCGCGCGCTGGCGCGACACCTCGATCAAGGCCGCCGAGACCGCCGCAGACCTGCTGCTCGCGGCTGATGCGGCGCTGGCCGGGTTGGCGCTGACCCGGGTGGACGTGCGCCAGTATGGCAGCACCGGGCAGCAGGACGTCTATTCCTACCGCGACAAGTTCGCGGGCTACTACGTCGACTAGGACGCCGCGCGGGCGCAATTGGTTTGTGGCATGATGCCGGAGTGCTAATATCGCCGGCGATGGATCGTCCGCTGCGCGCCGCCTGCTTCGTGATCGCCGCCGCGGGCGGGGCTCTCGCTCTCGCGAGCCTCGCTCTTGCAGGCCTGCGCCCGGCGGTGGTTCCCGCCACCTGGATTGTCGGCGGGGCGGCGGCCTTGCTTTTCCTGCGGATGCTGCTGAGCTCGGCCTACCGGCGCGGCATGGAGGCGCTGAACAGCGAGATGCAGGGCGACGATCCCTGGCCCGGCCGGGCGATGACCTTCCGCGATCCCGAATGGGGCCTGTTCGGTCGGCGGGTCGGTTCGCCCGCCTTGCTCTGGCTGCGCGCGGTATTGCTTTGCGGGACACCCCCGTTGCTGCTGCTGAGCGGCGTGATCGGGGACGCAGCCGGCCATCTGTGGTTTGCCTGCCTGTTCGTGGCGATCGAACTCAGCATCATCCACGCGGTGGAATCCCTGCCTAGAAGGCGAGCCTGACCCCCACGCTGACCCGGTTGCGGGTGAACTCGCGGAAGAATTCCTCGTCGGCAAAGCGCTGGAAGCGGTCGGCGCGCGCGAAGAGGCGCAGGGTGCGGTTGAGTTTCCATGTCGCGCCCGCCATCAGTGTGTATTCGTCGGCGGAGGTGTCGATCTGACCGATGGTCTCGATCCGAGCAAAGCCGCCGCGCGCTTCGAGGATCACGTTGCGCAGCAATTCGTGCTCGACCTCAAGGCGCGCCTGACTGCGGATATTGCCGCTGACCAGCTGCGATCCGCCTTCCTCGATCTGACGGTCGGCGTAGAGGCGCAGCGCGGTGAGCGGGGTCACCGCCCATGTGAGGTTTGCACCGAAGGAGGCACCGGTGAGCCCCTCGATCGCCGGATCGTCGACCACGCGGTGGAGGACGCCCGCGCGGACCTCGCCGAACAGCAGGCTCGACAGCTCCAGCCGCGCGCCCACCTCAAGCGCATAGCCGGTGGTGTCGCGGTCCCAGGGCTCGGCGATGCCGCTGTCGTCGGAATAGGCCAGCCGGTCGACCTGCCCGCGCACCAGCGCCGAGACCCGCGGCGAGATCTCGAGCGAGGCGGTGAGCGCCCCGCGCATGTAGAGCGAATCGCGGAAGTCCTGCTCGATCAGCGTGCCGTCGCTAGTCTCGGCATCGTCGAAGTCGAGCACCGCCACCTGCGCGTCGCCGGTCAGCTGGAGCCGGCCCATCTGGTGCGCGAGGCTGAACAGCGTGTCGGCGCGGCGGAAGCGGGTGGGGCGGCGCGCCTGGCCGGCGCTGGTGATGTTGGCGCGGTCCTCGGCGAGCGAATCGAGCGAGGCGACGAGCCGCGCAGAGGTCTCGCGGCTGATGTCGAGCCGACCCTGCACCCGGCCGCCGCCCTCCATCACGTCCTCGGTGGTGAACTCGCCGTGGAAGTTCTGCTGGACATAGGCGTCGGCCTCGAGCCGGTGGCGCTGCCAGCGCGAGGCGAGCCGCACCGCGCCCCTCAAGGTGAGCTCGACATCGCCCTCGCCGTCATCGGGGAGGGCGAGAATGTTGTCGTCATACTCGATCCGCGCTTCGACAGTGGGGTAGAGGAAGAAGCTGCCGATCCGCCC
>NZ_LSJS01000003.1 GCF_001557325.1 Erythrobacter donghaensis | reverse complement strand
CGGCAGCGTTGTTCGTCAAGCAGATGCGCCCATTGTCGAGGAACCGGGTGAACGCATCCCAGCGCTTCAGCATGTAGAGGCAGGCCTTGGTCAGATCATGGCCGCGCGACAGCTTGGCGACCTGCTCGGTGAGCCAAGCGTGCAGGTCGGCCATCAGCTGCGCGCTGAGTTCCTGGCGGGTGGCAAGCCGCTCGGCGGGGCTCTTGCCGTTGATGCCGCGCTCGATGTCGAACAGGGCATCGAGACGTTGCACGGCTTCCAGCGCGATCGGATAGACCATGCTGCTGCGCTGGCCGCGGCTCTTCTTGCGGGCCGAGCTGACGACATCGGCGAGCTCGAAGAACTTGCGCCTGGCATGGGCAAAGCAGCCCGCCTCGAGCACGGGACCGGGGTTGCGTCCTTCGCGGT
>NZ_LSJS01000325.1 GCF_001557325.1 Erythrobacter donghaensis | reverse complement strand
GTCGGTCTGCGAGGGCGCGGCGCAAGAGCCGCGCCCGCCGCGCCCTCGCAGACCGACTGCGGCGGAACCGGGGATGCCCGCCGCGCCTGACCGGCGCGGGGCTTGAACGCGCGTCACAAGCCTGTCACTCCCCTTCCCCCATGAACGCCCGATTCCTTGGCCTGCTGGCTGCCGCCGGCACTCTCGCCCTCATTGCCCCCGCCCTCGCGCAGGATGCGCCCAAGATGGAGGCCGCCGCCAAACCTTCGCCCGAGGCGCAGGTGCGCTCGCGCGATCTCGTCGGCACCTTCGGGGGGCAGCGCATCGCCTACAAGGCGACCATTGCCGACACGATCCTGTCGGACGAGGCAGGCAAGGCCGAGGCGGTGATCGTCACCACCTCCTATGTGAAGACCCCGGCAGACCCCAACCGCCCGGTGTTCTTCCTCTTCAATGGCGGGCCGGGCTCGGGCTCGGTGTGGTTGCAGATGGGCGCTTTCGGGCCCAAGCGCGTCGCCATCCCGAGCGATGCGAGGGACGACGGCGCGCCGCCCTACCCGTTGCTCGACAATCCCGACAGCCTGCTCGATGTCGCCGACCTCGTGTTCATCGACCCGCCGGGGACGGGGTTCAGCTATCTGACGCCGGGAACCGATCCCAAGAAGTATTACGGGTTGCGGCAGGACGCGCGCGCCGTCGCGCAGGTGATCCGGCGCTGGCTTGCCGATAATGGCCGCTGGGCCTCGCCGAAATACCTCGGCGGCGAGAGCTACGGCACCAGCCGCACGGCGATGGTCGTGGATGAGCTGGAAGGCTCGACCTACAATGATGTCGGATTGAACGGGCTGGTGCTGATCTCGACAATTCTCGACTTCGCGGGCCGCGAACCCACGCCGGGCAACGAGCTCGCCTATATCGTCACCCTGCCCAACATGGCCGCCGCCGCCTGGTATCACGGCAAGGTCGAGGCGCCGTCGGTGGAGGCGATCGTGGCCGAGGCGCGGGCCTTCGCGATCGGGCCTTTCGCCACCGCGCTTCTGAAGGGCGAGGACTTGCCCGCCGAGGAACGCGCGGCGGTGAGGAAGGAACTCGCCCGCCTCACCGGCCTTTCCGAAACCTATCTCGATCAGGCCAACCTGCGCGTCACCGACCAGCGCTTCTACAAGGAGCTGCTGCGCGACCGGGGGCTCACCATCGGGCGGCTCGACGCGCGCTACACCGGCAAGGACTACGACAATGCCGGCGAGACGCCCGATGACGATCCGAGCTTCTACGGGATCGACGCGGGCTACACCGCCGCGATCAACATCTGGTCGCGCGAGACGCTGGGCTACCGGACCGACCGCCACTACCAGGCGATCGGCAATGTCGGCGGGCAGTGGGACTGGTCGCTGGGCGGCGGGGGGCGCGGGGCCTATCTCAACATCGCCCCGCTGATCGGCCAGGCGATGCGCCAGAACAGCGGCCTCAGGGTGTTCAACGCGCAAGGCTATTACGATTTCGCCACGCCCTTCTTCGGCGCGGAATATTCCCTGAAGCGCGCCGGGATACCGCAGGACCGGATCACGTGGAAATATTACGGCGCAGGGCACATGATGTATGTCCGCGACGAGGACCGGGCGAAGCTCTCGGCCGACATCCGCGACTTCATCCGCGCGCGATGAGGGGGCCGCTCGCGCTCGCTGCGCTCGGCCTCGCGGGTCTGGCGGGGTGCAAGCCGCCGCCGACCGACAGCGCTGCGGCGCGGGTCTCGCTGCTCGCACCGGTCGACGGCCCCTCGGCCCCGATCGCCTCGCCCGACGTGACCGGCGCGGTGTGGGCGAGCACGGCCAACCCCTTGCGGCTGGTCTACGGCGTGCCGGGCCAGCCGGTGCTGCTCGCGCTCGAGTGCCTCGATCCCGGGGGCGCCGAGGCACGGCTGAAGATCACCCGCCACGCCCCCGCCGATCCGGGCGCGAGCGCGCTCCTCGCGCTGATCGGCAACGGCTATATCGGGCGCTTTCCCGTCGAGGCGGCGAGCCTCAGGGGCCAGCGGGTGTGGGCGGGCGAGGTGCCCGCGCTCACCCCTGAATGGGACGCCTTGAAGCCCGAGCGCGAGGCGACGGTGACGGTGCCGGGTGCGGGGCTGGTGCGGCTCAACCCGAGTCCGTTGCCGATGGCGCTGGTCGAGGCGTGCCGGGGCGAGCCGGAGCCGCCGGAGCCGGTCATCCCGCCGACGGGATCAGCGGCCCGCTGAGGCCTTCTCCGCCAGCAGATCGGGGGTCAGCACCTGCGGCAATTGCTCGGGGCTGGCAGCGCCGGGCGCATACCACAGGTAGAGCGGCACGCCCGCCGCGCCCTGCTCGGTCAGGAACTGCGTGATCGCCGCATCGCGCCGCGTCCAGTCGCCCACGATCGTCACCACCCCCGCCTTCTCGAAGGCCGCACGGGTGCTCTCGCGCTCGATCGAGGAGGCCTCGTTGACCTTGCAGGTCACGCACCAGTCGGCAGTGAAGTAGAGGAACACCGGCTTGCCACTCGCACGCGCGGCGGCGAGCGTATCGGCACTGAAGGCTTGCGGCGCAAGGATGCTCTCGTGCACCTCGCCCGCCTTGGCCTCGTAGACATTGGGCAGCGCAATCAGCGCAAAGGCGAGGAAGGGCGCGGCGACCAGCCCGAAGGCGGGCCACGCCATCTTGCCCCCGCGCTGCAGCTTGCCGACCACGAACAGCGCCAGCAGCACGCCTGCCACCAGCACCAGCGCGATGATCCCGAAGCTGCGCCCGCCCAGCTGCACCGTCAGCCACACCAGCGCCAGCGCGGTGAGGCCCATCGGGATCGCCATGATCCGCCGGAAGCGCTCCATCCACGCGCCGGGCTTGGGAAGCCTGCGCCGCAAGGGCGGCACGAAGCCGAGCAACAGGAAGGGCAGCGCCAGCCCCAGCCCCAGCAGCGCGAAGAGCAGCAGCGCCTGCGGCACCGGCAGCAGCAGCGCCGCGCCCAGCGCCGCCGCCATGAACGGCCCGGTGCACGGCGTCGCCACGAAGGCCGCGAGCAGCCCGGTCGCGAAGGCCCCGGTCTTCTCGCCGCCCATGCTCACCGAGATCGCAGGGAGTTCGAACAGCCCGGCGAAGTTGGCAGTGATCGCGGCGGCGAGCACCAGCAGGCCGACGACGACGCCGGGCTGCTGCAACTGGAACGCCCAGCCGACCTGCTCGCCCGCCGCCCGCAGCGCGAGCAGCGCCGCGCCCAGCGCCACGCAGGCAAGCACCACGCCCGCGGTATAGGCGAGCCCCTCGGCGCGCGCCTTGGCCTCGCTCTCCCCGGCGCGGGCGAGCGCGATCGCCTTGAGGCTCAGGATCGGGAAGACGCAGGGCATGATGTTGAGGAGAAGGCCGCCGAGCAGCGCGCCCAGCACCAGCGTCCAGAGCGGCGGGGCGGCGGTGTTCCTCGGCCCCGCCACCTGCTCGCCCCCGGTGGGCACCGTGCCGAGATCGGCGGCGAAGCGCACCCCGCTCCCGTCCCCGAAAGCGAGGATGCCGGACAGCGCCTCGGCCTTGCCCGACCCGAACTCGTCGAGCGGGATCTCTGCGATCAGCAGGTCGCCCTTGCGCCGGAAGGTCTGCGCGGCGGAATAGGAGACGAGCTGCTTGTTGGCGATGAAGACATAGGGATCGGCAAGCGCCACGCTCTCAGGGATCGGGATCGCCACCCGCAGCGTCTTGCCCGAAATCGCGAAGGCCGCGCGTGCATCGAGCAGCGGCGCGGCCTCGGCCCGCCAGCGCGCGAAATCGCCGCCCGCCGCCGCAGACAGCCGCGCGAATTGCGGCACGCAGATCTGGTCGGTGCAGGCGAGGTAATCGACCGTGCCCCCGACCGGCCCGGTAAAGTTCTTGACGCTCGGCCCCGGGGTGACCGGCACCAGCACGGTGTAGGGGCCTTCATAGACGTGGTTCATCAGGCCCGCGACCACCAGCCGCTTGGGCACCGGATAGCGCGCCTCGCCCACTTCCCAATCGGGCGGCAAGTCGAGCGCAAGCACCATCCCCGCCCCCGCATCGCCGGGGTTCGACCAATAGCCGTGCCACTCCGGCCCCTTGGGCACGAAATGCAGCGCGAGCAGCCACTCCTTGCCCTCGGCAGGCGCGCCTTCGGCATGGAGGGTGACCGCGATATTGTCCGACCCGATCAGCGGATCGGGCGAGGCGCTCTGCTGCGCATGGGCGGGCGCGCCGAGCAGCGCGATGCTTGCGAGGAGTGCAAGCAGCCATGCAGCGAATTGACTGGTCAGGTTCGTGAAGATTCTTGCGTGGCGCACGGGCAACCCTCTAGGCTTGACGCGCCCTATTCGCAATCGGAGCCGCCTCGGTGACAGCAAGATCAGACAATTCCCCCGCGCCCCGCGATCTCGTCATTCTGGGCGGCGGGCTGGTGGGCATGACGCTGGCGCTGGCGGCGGCGAGGAAGGGCCTCTCCAGCCACGTGATCGACCGCGCCGATCCGGCCGAGCTGACCGCGGAAGGCTTCGACGACCGCGCCACCGCGATCTCGACCGCGAGCTGGCACCTGTTCGCCAATATCGGCATCGCCGAGGGGCTCGAGCAATTCGCCTGCGACATCGCCAGCATCGCGGTGACCGACCAGCAGAAGCCCGGCCGCCTCGATTTCGTCCCCGGCGAGGGTGACGGCACGCTCGGGCGGATGTTTCCCAACCGCCGGCTCCGGCTGGCGCTGTTCGAGGCGGCGGCGAGGGAGCCGCTGATCGAATGGACCCCGCTCGCCACGGTCGTCGAGCGCCAGCGCTCCGAATATGGCGTTGCCGCGGTGCTCTCCGACGGGCGCAAGTTCAGGGGCGCGCTGATGGTCGCTGCCGAAGGCCGCCAGTCGCCGACCCGCGATGCGGCGGGCATTGCGATCGCCAAGTGGGACTACAAGCACCGCGCGATCATCTGCGGCCTCACCCACGAAAAGCCGCACGGCAATGTCGCGTGGGAGATCTTCTACCCCGCCGGGCCCTTCGCGCTGCTCCCCTTGAACGACGATGCCGACGGCACCCACCGCTGCTCGCTGGTGTGGACCGTTTCGGAGAGAGATGCGGCAGGGGTGATGAAGCTCGGCGACCGCGCTTTCCTCGCCGAGGTCGAGAAGCGGATGGGCGGGGTGCTGGGCAAGGTGCTGAGCGTCGGCCACCGCTCGTCCTATCCGCTGGGCTTCCACCACACCGCCAAGATCACCGCCGAGCGCCTCGCGCTGATCGGTGACAGCGCCCACGGCATCCACCCGATTGCGGGACAGGGCCTCAACCTCGGCCTGAGGGACGTGGGCGCGCTGGTCGAGGTGCTGGCCGAGGGCGCGCGGCTGGGGCTCGATCCGGGCGACCCCGAAATCCTCAAGCGCTACGAGAACTGGCGCGGGCTCGACAGCTTCATGGTGGCGCTGGCGACCGACGGGCTGACGCGGCTGTTCGGCGTCCCCGGCAGCGCGGCGAGCGCGGTGCGGCGGCTCGGCATGGCGGCGGTGCAGCGCACGCCGCTGCTCAAGCAGTTCTTCATGGACGAGGCGCGCGGGGTCTCGGGCGATCTGCCGGAATTGCTGCGGGGGTGACTTAGCCCTTCCCCGCGGGGAAGGGCTAAGTCACCCCCGCAGCAATTCCGGCAGATCGCCCGAGACCCCGCGCGCCTCGTCCATGAAGAACTGCTTGAGCAGCGGCGTGCGCTGCACCGCCGCCATGCCGAGCCGCCGCACCGCGCTCGCCGCGCTGCCGGGGACGCCGAACAGCCGCGTCAGCCCGTCGGTCGCCAGCGCCACCATGAAGCTGTCGAGCCCGCGCCAGTTCTCGTAGCGCTTGAGGATTTCGGGGTCGCCCGGATCGAGCCCCAGCCGCGCGCCCTCGGCCAGCACCTCGACCAGCGCGCCCACGTCCCTCAGGCCGAGGTTGAGGCCCTGTCCCGCAATCGGGTGGATGCCGTGGGCGCTGTCACCGATCAGCGCGAGGCGCTCGGCGGTGATCTTGGCGGTGTGGTGGAAGCCCAGCGGATAGGACGAGCGGTGGCCGACGCTCAGCACCTTGCCCAGCACCCCGCCCATCCGCTTCTCGACCTCGGCGAGGAAAGCGCGGTCGCCGAGCTTCATCACCCCTGCCGCATCTCTCTCCGAAACGGTCCACACCAGCGAGCAGCGGTGGGTGCCGTCGGCATCGTCGTTCAAGGGGAGCAGCGCGAAGGGCCCGGCGGGGTAGAAGATCTCCCACGCGACATTGCCGTGCGGCTTTTCGTGGGTGAGGCCGCAGATGATCGCGCGGTGCTTGTAGTCCCACTTGGCGATCGCAATGCCCGCCGCATCGCGGGTCGGCGACTGGCGGCCTTCGGCAGCGACCATCAGCGCGCCCCTGAACTTGCGCCCGTCGGAGAGCACCGCGGCAACGCCATATTCGGAGCGCTGGCGCTCGACGACCGTGGCGAGCGGGGTCCATTCGATCAGCGGCTCCCTCGCCGCCGCCTCGAACAGCGCCAGCCGGAGCCGGCGGTTGGGAAACATCCGCCCGAGCGTGCCGTCACCCTCGCCGGGGACGAAATCGAGGCGGCCGGGCTTCTGCTGGTCGGTCACCGCGATGCTGGCGATGTCGCAGGCGAATTGCTCGAGCCCCTCGGCGATGCCGATATTGGCGAACAGGTGCCAGCTCGCGGTCGAGATCGCGGTGGCGCGGTCGTCGAAGCCTTCCGCGGTCAGCTCGGCCGGATCGGCGCGGTCGATCACGTGGCTGGAGAGGCCCTTCCTCGCCGCCGCCAGCGCCAGCGTCATGCCCACCAGCCCGCCGCCCAGAATGACGAGATCGCGGGGCGCGGGGGAATTGTCTGATCTTGCTGTCACCGAGGCGGCTCCGATTGCGAATAGGGCGCGTCAAGCCTAGAGGGTTGCCCGTGCGCCACGCAAGAATCTTCACGAACCTGACCAGTCAATTCGCTGCATGGCTGCTTGCACTCCTCGCAAGCATCGCGCTGCTCGGCGCGCCCGCCCATGCGCAGCAGAGCGCCTCGCCCGATCCGCTGATCGGGTCGGACAATATCGCGGTCACCCTCCATGCCGAAGGCGCGCCTGCCGAGGGCAAGGAGTGGCTGCTCGCGCTGCATTTCGTGCCCAAGGGGCCGGAGTGGCACGGCTATTGGTCGAACCCCGGCGATGCGGGGGCGGGGATGGTGCTTGCGCTCGACTTGCCGCCCGATTGGGAAGTGGGCGAGGCGCGCTATCCGGTGCCCAAGCGGCTGGTGGTCGCGGGCCTGATGAACCACGTCTATGAAGGCCCCTACACCGTGCTGGTGCCGGTCACCCCGGGGCCGAGCGTCAAGAACTTTACCGGGCCGGTCGGGGGCACGGTCGATTACCTCGCCTGCACCGACCAGATCTGCGTGCCGCAATTCGCGCGGCTGTCTGCGGCGGCGGGCGGCGATTTCGCGCGCTGGCGGGCCGAGGCCGCGCCGCTGCTCGATGCACGCGCGGCCTTCGCGATTTCGGGCAAGACGCTGCGGGTGGCGATCCCGATCCCTGAGAGCGTGGCGCTTGCCGATCCCTATGTCTTCATCGCCAACAAGCAGCTCGTCTCCTATTCCGCCGCGCAGACCTTCCGGCGCAAGGGCGACCTGCTGATCGCAGAGATCCCGCTCGACGAGTTCGGGTCGGGCAAGGCCGAGGCGCTGTCCGGCATCCTCGCTTTCGGGGACGGGAGCGGGGTGCGCTTCGCCGCCGATCTCGGCACGGTGCCCACCGGGGGCGAGCAGGTGGCGGGGCCGAGGAACACCGCCGCCCCGCCGCTCTGGACGCTGGTGCTGGGCGCGCTGCTCGGCGGCCTTCTCCTCAACATCATGCCCTGCGTCTTCCCGATCCTGAGCCTCAAGGCGATCGCGCTCGCCCGCGCCGGGGAGAGCGAGGCCAAGGCGCGCGCCGAGGGGCTCGCCTATACCGCGGGCGTGGTGCTTGCCTGCGTGGCGCTGGGCGCGGCGCTGCTCGCGCTGCGGGCGGCGGGCGAGCAGGTCGGCTGGGCGTTCCAGTTGCAGCAGCCCGGCGTCGTCGTCGGCCTGCTGGTGCTCGCCGCCGCGATCACTGCCAACTTCGCCGGGCTGTTCGAACTCCCTGCGATCTCGGTGAGCATGGGCGGCGAGAAGACCGGGGCCTTCGCGACCGGGCTGCTCGCGGCCTTCGTGGCGACGCCGTGCACCGGGCCGTTCATGGCGGCGGCGCTGGGCGCGGCGCTGCTGCTGCCGGTGCCGCAGGCGCTGCTGCTCTTCGCGCTGCTGGGGCTGGGGCTGGCGCTGCCCTTCCTGTTGCTCGGCTTCGTGCCGCCCTTGCGGCGCAGGCTTCCCAAGCCCGGCGCGTGGATGGAGCGCTTCCGGCGGATCATGGCGATCCCGATGGGCCTCACCGCGCTGGCGCTGGTGTGGCTGACGGTGCAGCTGGGCGGGCGCAGCTTCGGGATCATCGCGCTGGTGCTGGTGGCAGGCGTGCTGCTGGCGCTGTTCGTGGTCGGCAAGCTGCAGCGCGGGGGCAAGATGGCGTGGCCCGCCTTCGGGCTGGTCGCCGCGCCCTTCCTCGCCTTTGCGCTGATTGCGCTGCCCAATGTCTACGAGGCCAAGGCGGGCGAGGTGCACGAGAGCATCCTTGCGCCGCAAGCCTTCAGTGCCGATACGCTCGCCGCCGCGCGTGCGAGTGGCAAGCCGGTGTTCCTCTACTTCACTGCCGACTGGTGCGTGACCTGCAAGGTCAACGAGGCCTCCTCGATCGAGCGCGAGAGCACCCGTGCGGCCTTCGAGAAGGCGGGGGTGGTGACGATCGTGGGCGACTGGACGCGGCGCGATGCGGCGATCACGCAGTTCCTGACCGAGCAGGGCGCGGCGGGCGTGCCGCTCTACCTGTGGTATGCGCCCGGCGCTGCCAGCCCCGAGCAATTGCCGCAGGTGCTGACCCCCGATCTGCTGGCGGAGAAGGCCTCAGCGGGCCGCTGATCCCGTCGGCGGGATGACCGGCTCCGGCGGCTCCGGCTCGCCCCGGCACGCCTCGACCAGCGCCATCGGCAACGGACTCGGGTTGAGCCGCACCAGCCCCGCACCCGGCACCGTCACCGTCGCCTCGCGCTCGGGCTTCAAGGCGTCCCATTCAGGGGTGAGCGCGGGCACCTCGCCCGCCCACACCCGCTGGCCCCTGAGGCTCGCCGCCTCGACGGGAAAGCGCCCGATATAGCCGTTGCCGATCAGCGCGAGGAGCGCGCTCGCGCCCGGATCGGCGGGGGCGTGGCGGGTGATCTTCAGCCGTGCCTCGGCGCCCCCGGGATCGAGGCACTCGAGCGCGAGCAGCACCGGCTGGCCCGGCACGCCGTAGACCAGCCGCAAGGGGTTGGCCGTGCTCGCCCACACCGCGCCGGTCACGTCGGGCGAGGCGATCGGGGCCGAGGGGCCGTCGACCGGTGCGAGCAGCGAGACCCGCGCCGCAGCGCTGTCGGTCGGCGGCGGCTTGCACCCCGCCAGACCCGCGAGGCCGAGCGCAGCGAGCGCGAGCGGCCCCCTCATCGCGCGCGGATGAAGTCGCGGATGTCGGCCGAGAGCTTCGCCCGGTCCTCGTCGCGGACATACATCATGTGCCCTGCGCCGTAATATTTCCACGTGATCCGGTCCTGCGGTATCCCGGCGCGCTTCAGGGAATATTCCGCGCCGAAGAAGGGCGTGGCGAAATCGTAATAGCCTTGCGCGTTGAACACCCTGAGGCCGCTGTTCTGGCGCATCGCCTGGCCGATCAGCGGGGCGATGTTGAGATAGGCCCCGCGCCCCCCGCCGCCCAGCGACCAGTCCCACTGCCCGCCGACATTGCCGATCGCCTGGTAGTGGCGGTCGGTCCGGTAGCCCAGCGTCTCGCGCGACCAGATGTTGATCGCGGCGGTGTAGCCCGCGTCGATCCCGTAGAAGCTCGGATCGTCATCGGGCGTCTCGCCGGCATTGTCGTAGTCCTTGCCGGTGTAGCGCGCGTCGAGCCGCCCGATGGTGAGCCCCCGGTCGCGCAGCAGCTCCTTGTAGAAGCGCTGGTCGGTGACGCGCAGGTTGGCCTGATCGAGATAGGTTTCGGAAAGGCCGGTGAGGCGGGCGAGTTCCTTCCTCACCGCCGCGCGTTCCTCGGCGGGCAAGTCCTCGCCCTTCAGAAGCGCGGTGGCGAAAGGCCCGATCGCGAAGGCCCGCGCCTCGGCCACGATCGCCTCCACCGACGGCGCCTCGACCTTGCCGTGATACCAGGCGGCGGCGGCCATGTTGGGCAGGGTGACGATATAGGCGAGCTCGTTGCCCGGCGTGGGTTCGCGGCCCGCGAAGTCGAGAATTGTCGAGATCAGCACCAGCCCGTTCAATCCGACATCATTGTAGGTCGAGCCTTCCAGCTCATCCACGACCATCGCCGTGCGGCTGGTGCCGTAGCTCTCGCCGCCGAGGTATTTCGGCGAGGCCCAGCGGCCATTATCGGCAAGCCAGCGCCGGATCACCTGCGCGACGGCGCGCGCGTCCTGCCGCAACCCGTAATACTTCTTGGGATCGGTTCCCGGCGTCAGATAGCTGAACCCCGTCCCCGGCGGGTCGATGAACACGAGGTCGGCGACATCGAGCAGGCTGTCGGGATTGTCGAGCAACGGGTAGGGCGGCGCGCCGTCGTCCCTCGCATCGCTCGGGATGGCGACGCGCTTGGGCCCGAAAGCGCCCATCTGCAACCACACCGAGCCCGAGCCCGGCCCGCCATTGAAGAGGAAGAACACCGGGCGGTTGGGGTCTGCCGGGGTCTTCACATAGGAGGTGGTGACGATCACCGCCTCGGCCTTGCCTGCCTCGTCCGACAGGATCGTGTCGGCAATGGTCGCCTTGTAGGCGATGCGCTGCCCCCCGAAGGTGCCGACGAGATCGCGCGAGCGCACCTGCGCCTCGGGCGAAGGTTTGGCGGCGGCCTCCATCTTGGGCGCATCCTGCGCGAGGGCGGGGGCAATGAGGGCGAGAGTGCCGGCGGCAGCCAGCAGGCCAAGGAATCGGGCGTTCATGGGGGAAGGGGAGTGACAGGCTTGTGACGCGCGTTCAAGCCCCGCGCCGGTCAGGCGCGGCGGGCATCCCCGGTTCCGCCGCAGTCGGTCTGCGAGGGCGCGGCGGGCGCGGCTCTTGCGCCGCGCCCTCGCAGACCGAC
>NZ_LSJS01000324.1 GCF_001557325.1 Erythrobacter donghaensis | reverse complement strand
TCCCCTGCTCCGCCCCCGCCGCCGCCAACACCGCCGCCGCGCGACACTCTGCTCGTCAACAAGCGCAAGCATCCGCGGCAGGCGACCTCGCGGGTGGCCTTCGCCGAGATGCTCATTCCGGATGACGATCCGCTGCTCGACTTCCTGCCCTACTGCCACAAGCAGCCGCGCTCGAACGCGATCCTGCCCGAGGTGCAGCGCGCCTTCATCTACCAGCTGGCGATGAGCGGGATCGTCAAGCAGGCGGCGGTCAAGGTCGGCAAGAGCATCGAGGCGCTCTACAAGCTGCGCGAAAAGCCCGGCGCGGAGGATTTCCGGCGGGCCTGGGACGAGGCGCTCGAGTGGGGGCGACTGCGGCTGATGGACTGCGCGATGGAGCGGGCGATCCAGGACGGCGTGCACAACCGCAGCGCCAACGGGATGATCTGCTGGGTGATCCAGCACCGCGGCCGCCACATGGTCGATGCGCGCAAGGTGAAGCGCGGGCACTGGCTATGGGACCGCATTCACCGCGAGATCACCGGGCGCTGGCCGGACGAGGAGGAGACCGTCGACCTCCCCTGAAAGCGCTGGCACGGCGCGCAGCGCCGCAAGCGCGCCCGCAGCGACGCTGGCGAAGCCGGCATGAGCGAGGATTTCGCACGCCGGAGGACGTGCGGAACAAGAGGTTGCCTCAGGAACTGAGGAAACCGACAAGACTCCGCACCTTCTTGCTGCGCCATTGCGGCGGCGGGGCGAGCAGCCAATAGGCGCGGGTGGCGGGCTCGGGCGCGGTGAGCGCGGTGAGGCTACCGCGCGCGATCGCCGCCTCGGCCAGCGCCAGCGGCAGGATGGTGCGGCCCATCCCCGCCAGCGCCGAGG
>NZ_LSJS01000323.1 GCF_001557325.1 Erythrobacter donghaensis | reverse complement strand
CCAACGAGAAATGCAGCGGCTGCTCCCAAAAGCCGCCGTTCGCTTTCCCACCCACTCCCGGTCATTCAGCGCATCGTGCCTTTCGCCCGAAAGCAGCCATCCGCCCCTCACCCCGATAAAAACTCCGCCCACACCGGCAGGTGATCCGACGCGGTCGTCGCGAGCGCGCTGCGGTGGACGCCGCAGTCCTGCGCTACCAGCGCTTGGCAATGCATGATCCGGTCGAGCCTCCCCAAGGGACGGCGGCTAGGGAAGCTCGGGCCGGGGTCGAGCAGGGTGAAGTGCCGCCCGAACTCGCGAAAACACCCTGAGACGGCGCGCCATTCGTTGAGGTCGCCCATCAGCACCACCGGGCCTTGCTCACGTGCCGCCTCGCCCAGTGCGGCGATGGTGCGGGCCTGCCGCACGCGCCACAGGCCCGAGAGGTCGAGGTGCATTCCGAAGACGGTCAGCGCCGTCCCGCCCACCCGCAGCCTTGCCGTCACCACCCCGCGCGGCTCGAGGCAGGGGATGTGGATGATGTCGTGGCTCTCGACATCGATCCCGCGCCGCACGAGGATCGCGTTGCCGTGCCAGCCCATCGAATCCGTCTGCACGTCGAGCGGCACGGGGACGTAATCGGTGTGGCTCTCGATCAGGAACCCCGGCAGCACCGAGGCGCGGGTGCCGAAGCGCAGATCCGCCTCCTGCAGGCACACCACGTCCGCCCCCACCTCGCTGAGCACCTTGAGGATCCGCGCCGGATCGCGGCGGCGGTCGGTGCCCAGCCCCTTGTGGATGTTGTAGCTCGCCACCTTGAAGGTGCTGGCGGGCGGGGGCGCTGGGTCGGGCATGGGCGCAAGCTAACCGCCGCCGCGCTAATTCGATAGAGCCGGGGGCGCGGTTCGTCGCATCCTCGCGCCATGACATATGGCGCGCGCGTTCTCTATGCCTTCGACGGCGGGGCCCGGGGTGACTGGGCGGTGACGGGCATGACGACGCTGGCGGGGGAGAGCCTGCCCGAGGTTGAGGGGCTGACCGTGCGGCAGGGCGGGTTTGCCGAGGCGCCCGCGCCGGTGTGGAGCCTGTGCGGGGTCGCCAGCCACCTGCGCTATACCTTGCGCGAGGAGTTCTCCGAGCTGTCGGCGCGCGGCAGTCCGCTCGGGCGCGGCGAGGCGCGGCGCGCGGCGCTGATCCCGATCTCGAAGAGCGAGGCGTGGTGGGCGCTGGCGCAGGACGAGCGGCGGCGGATCTATGAGGAGCAGTCGCGGCACACGAGCATCGGGATGGAGTACCTGCCCCAGATCGCCCGCCGCCTCCACCACGGCCGCGACTTGGGCGAGCCCTTCGACTTCCTCACCTGGTTCGAATTCGCCCCCGAACACGAGGGGCTGTTCGACGAACTGCTGGTGCGGCTGCGCGCGAGCGAGGAATGGACCTACGTGAGCCGCGAGATCGACATTAGGTTGACGCGGGCGGTCTAGGCGGGGTTAGTTTCGACGATGTTGGCGATGCACAGCTGATCGTCGCACAAGGCCGATAAGCACCACACCCTCACCACACCCGCGACCGGAGTAGGAGGGAGGGTCCGGAGGCTAGCCTCGACGGCCTCGGCAACGCGTTCGGACGATGGTCCAAACGGCATGTTGGCCCCAAGCTGGCGCGCCCATGCCTCCGCCGCCGCCGCCACTCCCGGCGCCGACACCTGCATCACGCTTGTTGTGCCGGTGAACTCGCTGACGATGGTGAACAGGCGATTCTCCATTGCTGCCTAACCCGCCGCCAGCAGGCTGGCGTTGCCGCCCGCCGCCGTGGTGTCGATGCACACCACCCGCTCGGTCGCGAAGCGGGCGAGGTAGTGCGGGCCGCCGGCCTTGGGGCCGGTGCCCGAGAGGCCCTCGCCGCCGAAGGGCTGGCTCTCGACCACCGCGCCGATCTGGTTGCGGTTGACGTAGAAATTGCCGACCCGCGCGCGGCCCTGCACGAAGCGCCGCGTCTCGGCGATGCGGCTGTGGAGGCCAAGCGTGAGGCCGAAGCCCGTGGCGTTGATGTCGTCGACTACCTTGCCGAGTTCGCCCGCCTTGAAGCGCACCACGTGCAGCACGGGGCCGAAATTCTCGCGCGCGAGGTCGCGGATCGAACCGATCTCGATGATCGTCGGCGCCACGAAATGCCCGGTCGCGGGGGTGCCGGAGAGGCGCTCCACGGTGAGGCCCTTGGCGATGCAATCGGCGACGTGCGCCTCGAGCAGCGCCTTGGCCTCGGCGTCGATCACCGGGCCGACATCGGTGGCGAGGTCGGCGGGGTCGCCCACCTTCAATGCCTCGAACCCGCCCCGAATCATCTCCAGCACGCCGTCCGCAATGTCCTCCTGCACATAGAGCACCCGCAGCGCCGAGCATCGCTGCCCCGCGCTCTGGAAGGCGCTTCCCAGCACGTCGCGCACCACCTGTTCGGGGAGCGCGGAGCTGTCGACGATCATCGCGTTCTGCCCGCCGGTCTCGGCGATCAGCGTGGCGATCGGCCCGTCGCGCATCGCCAGCGCGCGGTTGATGGCGCGCGCGGTGTCGGTCGATCCGGTGAAAGCGACGCCTGCCAGCAAGGGGTTCGCGGTGATCAGCTGCCCCACCTCGCCCGCGCCGGGGAGCAGTTGCAGCGCCTCGGGCGGGATGCCCGCCTCGTGGCACAGCTTGACAGCGAGCGCGGCGATCAGCGGGGTCTGTTCGGCGGGCTTGGCGATCACGGTATTGCCCGCGGCAAGCGCGGCCGAAGCCATGCCGATGAAGATCGCCAGCGGGAAGTTCCACGGGCTGATCGTGGCGAACACCCCGCGCCCGTGGAGGCTCAGCGAGTTCTCCTCCCCCGTCGGCCCCGGCAGCATCACCGGCGCGGCAAACTGCCGCCTCGCCTCGGCGGCGTAGTAGCGCAGGAAATCGACCGCCTCGCGCAGTTCGAGCACGGAATCGAGCAGCGTCTTGCCCGCCTCGCGCTGGCACAGGCTGAGGAATTCGGCGGTGTGCGCCTCGAACAGGTCGGCGGCGTTTTCGAGCAGCAGCGCGCGGCGCTCGCCGCCGAGAGCATCCCAACCGGGCTGGATCGCGGCGGCGCGGGTGAAGGCTGCCTCGACCTCCTGCGCGGTCGCATCGCGGCGGGTGCCGACCTTGTGCGAGGGGTCATGCGGCGCGGTGACATCGGCGACCGGCCCGGTGCCCCCGAAGGTCGGCTCGGCGGACCACTGGCGGCCTTCGAGCGCGCGCAATTGCCCGAGCAGCGGCTCGCGCACCAACGGATCGCTCAAGTCGACCCCCGCGCTGTTCTGCCGCGCCCCGAAAATCGCCCCCGGCAGCGGGATCGCCGGATTGCTGCGCGGCTGAAGCGCGGCCAGTTCCGCCACCGGATCGCCCACCAGTTCTTCCGCCGGAATATCGGCGTCGCCCAAGCGATTCACGAAACTGGTGTTGGCGCCGTTCTCGAGCAGGCGGCGCACCAGATAGGCGAGCAGCTCCTTGTGCCCGCCCACAGGCGCATAGATGCGCACCGGCGTCCTCTGGTTGCCCTCGAGCGCGTGGAGCGCGTCGTAGACCTCCTCGCCCATGCCGTGGAGGCGCTGGAACTCGAAGGGACGGCCTTCGCTGAGGTGCTTGATCGCGCCGATGGTGTAGGCGTTGTGCGTGGCGAAGGCCGGGCGGATCACGTCGGCGTGCTCGAACAGCCGCGCGGCGCAGGCGAGGTAGCTGACGTCGGTCGCGACCTTGCGGGTGAAGACCGGGTAGTCGGCATATCCGCCCACCTGCGACAACTTCACCTCGCTGTCCCAATAGGCGCCCTTGACCAGCCGCACGAACAGCTTGCGCCCGTGCCGCCGCGCGAGTTTCCCCGCCCAGTCGCACACCCACAGCCCGCGCTTGGAATAGGCCTGTATGGCGAGGCCGAAGCCCTCCCAGCGGCTGCCGTCGGGGCGGCGGAACAACTCGTCATCGGCCACAAGGGCTTCGATGATGTCCATGCTGAGTTCGAGGCGCTCGGCCTCCTCGGCGTCGATGGTGAAGTGGATGTCGGCGTCCCGCGCGCGCAGCGCGAGGTCGCGGATCACCGGGATCATCGCCGCCCTGGCCTCGTCCGCATGGAAGAAATTATATTTCGGGTGGAGCGCCGAGAGCTTCACCGAAATCCCCGGCGAGCCCGCAACCCCCGCCCCCGCCTCGCGCGCCAGCCGCACCAGCGCCGCCTCATAGGACTGCCGGTATTTCTCCGCATCGGCAAAGGTCATCGCCGCCTCGCCGAGCATGTCGAAGGAGTGGGTGATCCCCCGCGCCCGCTCCGGCGCGGCGC
The DNA here is from genome assembly GCF_001557325.1 of Erythrobacter donghaensis. Lineage (GTDB taxonomy): Bacteria > Pseudomonadota > Alphaproteobacteria > Sphingomonadales > Sphingomonadaceae > Erythrobacter > Erythrobacter donghaensis_B. The sequence continues at coordinate 3,258 of NZ_LSJS01000323.1, read as the reverse complement.
GTTTCAGCGCCTCGTCGATGGTGCGGCCGAAGACGAACTGGCCGCCCAGAATCTTCATCGCCTGCCCCGTCGCGGTGCGGATCACCGGCTCGCCCAGCCGGTTCATCGCGCGGCGGAAGGCGCTGCCCAGCCCCTTCTGCCGGGCGTCGGGCGGATCGAGCACTTCGCCGGTCAGCATCAGCGAGAAGGTTGCGGCGTTGACGAAGGTCGAGGAACTCTCGCCGAGATGCTCGCCCCAGTCGATCTGGCCGATCTTGTCCTTGATCAGCGCGTCGGCGGTCGCCGCATCGGGCACGCGCAACAGCGCCTCGGCCAGGCACATCAGCGCGATGCCTTCCTCGGTGTCGAGGCCGTATTGCTGGAGGAAGGCGTCGATCCCGGAGGCCTTCTTGCCGCGTGCGCCCTCGATCAGGTCGATTGCGAGCCGCGCAGCCGCATCGTGCACCTTCGCCGCCGGAGCGGCCTGCTCCAGCCGCTCGGCGATTGCCGCTTCCTCGTCCTGACGATAGGCGCGGCGCAGGTCGGTGCGGTCGATTGCTGGGGGGGCGGAGAAATCGGCCATCTGGTTTCACCTGAAACGATTCGAGAGGACAAGGCGGCCCTCTGGACTCCGCGAGGCTGCGCTTCAAGCGCGGTCTTTGCAACGGGTGTCCTTGCCGCACGCGTGGCTTGCGGTTAGCGTCGGGCGCTGATCAACGGGGCCACACGCATGCGGATGTTCTGCTTCCACTGCCGCGACGGCGAAGACGGCGGGCGGCTGCGCGCGATCCACCGGCCCGCGCATCTCGAATTCATCCACGCCAATGCCGATCATTTCGTGATCGTCGGGCCTTTGAAGCGCGCCGACGGGCTGATCATCGGCTCGCTCCTGATCGTGAAGGCCGAGGACGAGGCCGCGGCGCGCGCGATCCTGTCGGGCGATCCCTATCTCACCGGCGGGGTGTGGCAGCTGATCCGGGTGGACGAGTTCACGCCGCTGCTGGGCGACTGGGCGTAAATTCCGAGCACCCAATCGAGAGGGTTCCTTCTCCCCTCCCCGTGGGGAGGGGTTGGGGGTGGGGGCTCTGCCCTATCGACCGTCGAACACCCATCCCCAACCCCTTCCCTGAAGGGAAGGGGCCAAAAGGTGCCACCGGGCCTAACGACATTTACCGAAAAGGATCCCCGTCGCTGTAGCGGCGGCTGATGAAGGCCGCGTTGCTCGAAAAGGCGTCGAGATCGTGCTGCGCGAGGTTGCGGGCGATCTCGTCGATCCGGCCCTTCATCGTGTCGAGGCTCTCTTCGAGGATGAAGCTCGCCGACTTGCCGGTCTTGCGGAAGATCTCGGCGCGGTGCGCGGGCGGGATGTCGATGTAGCTCTTGACCAGCTTGGGCAGGTGCTCGTCACGCATCAGCTCGATCTCGGTGCGGCTGACGGCCTGCACCTGTTCGCGGTCCATCATCGCGCCCACTTCCTCGAGCGCGGCAAGGATGGCTTCGATCTTCTTGCGCGCGGGGGCGGGGACGCGGTCGTCGTCATAGTCGACCCCGTGGGGAGGCGCCGGCGGCGCGGGCGGGGCAGGCGCGGTGCCTGCCTCGGGCTCGGGCGCGGCGAACATCTTCCTGAGCGAATCGAACAGACCCACGGAGCTTCCCGTTGCGAACGGCCCGCAAGATGGGCCGGGCAGACGCTTTAGACCCTGTTTCAGCGCGGTGGAAGCGGGGGAATCGCCGTGCGCTCGCTCTCCAGCCGGTCGAGCGCGTCGTAAAGCCGCGCGAAGGCAGCCTGAAGCGCCTGCGCCTTGTCGCCAGCGGGAGCGCCCTCGTCGCTGATGAGGTTGCTCGCTGCGCGGTTGAGCCCGGCGATCCGGTCGAGCACCAGTTCCTGCCGGGACATCAACCGTGCGGCTTCCATTGCGGTGCGCAGCACCATCAGCATGGTTGCGGTGGCCTGCTCGATGGCCGCGATGAGCTGGGCATTGGTGGCGGCGATGACCTCGCGCGCGGCGAGCGCCTGGGTGGCGAGCGCGCGCGCCTCGGCAATGTCGCGCGCGCGGGTGCGCACGGTGTGGAGCGCATCGGCGGTGAGGCGGCGGGCCTTCATCGGCTCGCGCGGCGCGATGGCGGCGGCGCGCGCCTCGAGGGTGAGCGCGACCTCCTCGGCGAACAGCGCGTGTTCCTCCAGCGCGGCGACCAGCGGGCGCAGCGACGCCTCCTCGGCTTCGAGGCCGATATTGGCGCGCAGCAGGGCATCGCGCTCGCGGGTGAGCGACGAGAGCGCGGCCTCGATCTCGCCCTGCGCGGCGGTGTAGCGGCGGAAATAGCCGGCCGGGTCGGCAGGGCTCGCAAACAGCCCGAAGCGGCGCCTGGTGGCGGGCGCAAGGTTGCCGTCCCGCAGCGGTTCGAGCGCCGTGGCGATGCTGCGCAGCGCGGCGGTGGCCTGCGCTATGCCCGTGGTGGGGGGCGGCGCGACATGAGCGAGGCTCCCGGCATGACGCGCCGAGGCCGCCGCAATGGTGTCGCGGCCCAGCGCCTCGAGCCCCTCGAGCTTGTGGTCGAAGGCGGGGCTCAAGGGTTCGATCAGCAGCAGCTCGGCGACGAACTTCGCCGCCTGTCCGGCCAGTTCCGCGCGGCGGCGCTTGGATGTCGTGGGCATCGGCCGGAGCGTCAGGCGACCCGCGTGGGTGCCTGCGGGCGACCGGGCGCGGCGCGCGGCGCGTGGACCTGCGCGCGGTCGAGCACGCCTTGCGCCCAGCGGGCATGGGTGGTCGGCTCGAGCATCGAGCCGCCGTGCCCGAACACCGCGCGCGCTTCGGCGGCGAGGATCGCGCGGGCTTCCTCCACCTCGGCAGGCGCAGGGCGCAGCACATCGTGGATGATCGGCACCTGGCTGGGATGGATCGCGGTCTTGGTGAGCAGCCCGTGCTCGACATCGCGCGCGACCTCCTCGCGCAGGGTATCGGTCAGGGCATAGTGCTCGAACACCGGGGCCGAGAGCGCGAGGCCTTCGGGCAGGAACACGCTGGCCATGGTGGCGATGGCAAGGCCGAGCGGGGTGTCATAGGCGGTCCGCTCGCGCGAGCGGCGCACGCCCAATTGGTTCAGGATGTCGTTCCCGCCGATCCGCACCGCATGGACGCGCTCGCCGAGAGGGGCGAGGGCGCGGGCCATCCGCACCATCGCCGCACGGTCGAAGGCCTCGGCGCTCTCGATCGTGGGCATGATGCCGTGGCCGGGGCTATCGAGCCGCGCCAGCCATTCGGCAAGATTGGCGGTGGT
>NZ_LSJS01000032.1 GCF_001557325.1 Erythrobacter donghaensis | reverse complement strand
TGATCCCCAGACGGGGTGACGCTGCCCGGCCGTCACCAATGTTTGCAACAGAGCCTGACGAAAGAAGAGCTCGAATGGCTCGGCGCACAGGTCGAGGAACTTGGTCGCGTGGTGCACGAGGTCTGATCTGAGCGCATCGAGAAGCTAAAGACTGCCTCGAAAGCGAGATCTGGCAAAGCCAGTTGAGCCAAACTGCTCAAGACCCGCCTTATTTGGGCGTAAAACAGCTGGCTCTTGGAGATTACGAGATGATTTCAAAAAAATCATTTATTTGTTTTGAATTTTTCAATTACCCAAGATTGTATAGACTGAGAGTAAATAGGAACCTCGTAAAGTAGTTCAGCGTTTTTGATACAAAATTGCTGTAGATTATCTTCTGAGTCTTGCAGTTCAACCCAAACCACTCTTGATGGATTGATAAGTTCGCACAGTTCATAAGCCATGTCACCATCTTGCACAAAGCCGTAAGTCGACTGCCCGAGCATGGCGCTCACAAGGCCAGCCTCCTGCGCACGCAAAATCAATGCCCGGTGGAGTAGGACTGAGTTATTAAAGAGGCTAAGCGATCGGCCCGGCACTCGGTCCCCATATTTCATATACATTTTCAAAATGATCAGATCTGAGGTACGGACTGTGCTTTCCATGATCGTTGCCACCTTCAGGCAAAGGCCTTCGCTATAGTGATGATACCGTACAAAATGATCAGGGCGTTGTGGGTGTGGAGGTAGCGGGGGTTTGGCAACGCTTTGTAGATGACGGACCCGATCAGAAAGTACCCTGCCGCAGCAGTTGGGACGGCGAGCAGCAGCATTGAGGAGAGTGTCGAAAAGGAAATAACCGCGAGAACAGAAAGCTGAACTGCTGCAAAAATGAGGTAGTAGAAAGCTGTCACGCTTCTGATCTCTGACTTATCCTTAAATTTAAAAGAAGCATAGGTCGAGAGCAAGGCGCCACCCATGTTTGTTGTTCCATGTACCGCTCCCATTGCTGCAAGAAAGTATCGTTCGTAGACGTAAATCAGCGCAGTAAGCCTAACGCGAAGAATTTTAGAATATTGCATCAAGCCAGCTACAATCAAAAGACCGCCAATTGCGACCGCAAGAAACGTAGTGGAAAGAAATTTTACAGAAATAATCAGAGTAATCGTAAGAGGTACGAGACAACATGCTAGATCAATCCAGTCTATTTTTTTCTTCGACACACTTTTCTCTGAAATAACTTGTATTGTCGAGATCGTAATTGATGCCGGCAGAAGCCAACTCAGCGTCTCTGGAAAATCATACCCCATGATTAGAAGGGTCGGTGTTCCAAATACCAATATCCCAACACCGTAGACAGACTGAACAACGGCAAAGAGCAGGATGACGATGAGAGGCACGGTCATGGTGTTTCGGCTGCACTATTGAGCGGCTCGGCACCGCCCTCGTCGATGAAAAGTTCGAAGCAATCTGGTGTGATGGCGTTGAGGCGCGACGCTATATGAGAGCTGGCGTGCGCACCCTGCTCAATCGCAATCCACCTGCGGCCTAGTTTGGCGCAGACAGCAGCTGTCGTGCCCGAACCCGCAAATGCGTCAAGAACAATGTCGCCGGGTTCAGAAGAGTGCTCAATGATCCGGCGCAGCAGTCGTTCGGGCTTTGGCGTAGCGAAGGGATCGCTGGGGAAAAGATCGCGGCTTTCAGCCTTGGCTTCCTCATTGTCACCAACCTCTGTCGATAGCCAGACAGATCTCACGGGCGTGGCGTCGTGGTCTTTCCAATGGTCCCAGTTGCTTTCATCCAAGCATGGGTAGGACCGAGCAAAATGGGCCATCTCTTCTGCTTTGGGACGGAAATTGAGACGCAGCTTCGAGCGATCCTTTGCGTAGAACAGAAGATAGTCGTGTGACGACGAGATATCGATTGCTGTCAGCTTTGGAACAATGCGCTTCTGCCACACGATCGAAGAGATGAACGACGCTCTGCCAAACACCTTATCGCAAAGTACTTTAAGGTAGTGCGCTTCGTGATCATCAATCGCTATCCAAATCATGCCATCGTCCGCCAAGAGGCGCCACATTTCGAGCAATCGAGGCTCCATGAACGCGAGCCACTCGTCATGCTGATAGGCATCTGAATACTGCCCAAATCCCAGGCCCGTATTGTACGGCGGATCAATGAAAATGCACTTGATGCGGCCTGCCAGATAATCGTTCAAAGTGCGCATGGCTGCAAGGTTATCATCCTGGATCAGAAGGTTACCAAGCTGATCCGTTGGATGTGTTTTGAGCCAATTCGTTAGCGCCTTGAGTCGTTGTCCTGTGACGCGTGAGTTATCCGATCTTGGTCGAGTTGATGCTGCAGAAGTCATGAGCTGTGCTCCCGATCTAGCCCGGATTCATTAGGAAAGTGGGCGAATTGCAGAGTCTCAATCGCCCAGCTGCCCGCCGAAAGAGGGCTAGGCGGTTGTTTTTGGCGGAGCTCATCGCGGATTGCGCGCGGTAGACTGGTGGCCGAAAGGTCGCGGGCGAAATCACCCCAACCTTGATACGCCTCAACAGGAGCATCGAAACGCGCTATGGCGTCAAACAGGCTTTGGGGCCACTCATCACTGAGGGCTGATATCTGCGGCGAATGTTGTTCCAAACTTTGATACCCGAAGTCTGGCTTGGTTTTCGATCTCGGCCAAACCGGCCACCTTGAAGCGAACACTCTGGCCTGCGCAAAAATAGCCTGAGGGTCGCCGTCTATGAGCTCAATCTCAATCTCGCTAATCGGTATGCGAGCCGAACTAACTTCGACAACGCCGCTGTCGACGCAAATTTGAACGTTGCCTCGGCCAGACAACTCGACGTCGTAGATTGAACGCTCAACCGCTATCGTGAAAATTTCTGTGATTTCATTGTCGAAGTCTAGGTCTCCAGTCATTTCGGCTATGGGAGTGCCTTTCACTGATTGTTTGGTCGGGCGATCGGTCTCTAGCGCGCATTCGAACTCGGCCCTTTCGAACAGGCTAGATGTCTTGGCCGAACGGCACTTGATCGTTTGGATATGCCGTTCATCTGCTAGACGCACTCTCAGTCCCACATTGGCCCGACGAAAGCGCAGATCATGAGTATCAAAATACCACGATTTAAGAAATTTGCGCCGCGAGGCGGAATAAAGGTTATCGCAGTGTTTCACGATCGCCGGGAGCGAATCCTCGGTAACAGCCAATTTGAGCTCAATTTCGGTCTGGGCGAGACTCATGTTTGGCGCTCGCCTTCTGACCTCTTCGCCTGAAGTAATCGAACATTTCGTTCTTCAAATGGTGGAACGGAACAGGCGACAATCTCAAGCGAATGGTGTGGCATAGCAAAAACTTGAAACGCGCTATTTTTTGGAATGATGAGCGAACTGCCTCGGGAAACCTGTGTCTCGCCCGAGGCACCGTCCCTGGCCTTGACTGCAATCCTTCCAGAACCAGAAAGAACAAACCAAAACTCATCGAAATCCAGGTGCTCGCACCATTGGCTCACTTTGCCTTCACCGAGATAGAAATAGGCCAAACTGGCCTGCTCGTTCACGCAAAGTGGTCTAACTTCAACGCCGTCGATCGCTTCGATGATTGGCGAATCCGTCAAACGCACATGGTGCGTAGCCAAGGGCGGCGTTGGTTTGAGAATGCTAGTAGGCATCAATTTTGCTCCTTTTCCGGTCATCTGCCTCGTCCGTTGTCATTGCTATTGGACGTGATACAAACAGCCATCTAATATTCAGCACAATCGGCACGAGGATTGTCGAGGCCCAGAGCCAGAGGGTCGCCTCGAAACCAAACGCGCTGTCAAATAGATAACCGAGGATGAGCGCGCCCAGCGCAGCCATCAGCGTGCGCACAGCATATTCGGAAGAAAAAACTCGACCCTTCAATTCATTGGGCGTCGTGATCAACAGCAAATGGGTTGAGAATACAAACAACAACCCGCCACCGATGCCACGAACAAACATCCCGATCGACACAACAGCAAGGCTACCATTCGAGGCTATCAGGCCCATGCCAAGGCCACTGATCAGAAAGGAGATCGCAAGACCTAAACGTATCCTGCCCACATCGTCGTTCGCGAAGCGACGCGCCATCAAAGGGCTAATCGCTGTGCCCAGTCCGGACAGAGCGTAGAACAGGCCGATCGTTATGCTCCCATTCAAGCCTATGGGGTAATACGAAACGGCAAGAATGATGGTTATTATGTTCAGGCCGCTGGTGATGAAGAAGGAATTAAGGCCCTTCTGTAAGGTAGTCATGAGCTCGTCTCGATTGCGTTTTAGGTGACGCAAACCATCGAGGTAATCGCCGAGGATGCTTGGCTTCCTATCAGGATTAGTGGCAATAGGCTGATAGCAAATCCCGACCAGGAAGATTGCTGAGACTACATAGGTGAGAGAGTCCAAGACGAAAGTTTCGTACAGTCCGACCCAGCCGGCCATTATTCCGGCTGCCGCCGCCCCGACAGCTTGCATGACTGCGTATGTGGTGGAGCTAACGGCATTGGCGTCACCAAGATCTTTGTTCAATACGATCTCGGCCAGAATCGCATTGCGTGCCGGGACAAAAAGGCCGCTCAAGCCCAGCTGAAGTGCGGTCAGCACATAAAGGAGCCAGACATCCTCTGCGGACTGCACCAGCAAGAAGCAAAGAACGACAACACCACGCAAAATGTCAGACCATATGAGAATACATTTGCGGTTGAATCGATCGGCCAGAACACCGGCGAATGGTGACACCAAAAATGGCGACATCATTCTCAGTGCAAACAGCCAACCCAATGCGGATGTCGTACCGGTCAGGATCTCGATAAGCGTCGCAGTCGCGATTAGGTTGAACCAATCCCCAAAGCCGCTGACAATTTCTGAGTACCAAACACGCGCGAATTTTGGATTGCGTTTGAGCAGCCCTACCAGACCAAAAGAAGACTTGCGCGCGGAGCTTGCCGTTACCATCGTTCCGCTACACTGATTTCATTTTCTGTGAAAGGTGCTCGCTCCAAGAGATGTCATGTATCTGCCATATCCCGCTCTCCCAGCTCAGTGCCGTAATCGATGCATTTTTGATCGTAAAATTGACCGAATGCCGGTTTAACAACAAACGCAAGATCGTCTTGATGACGCCGCCATGAGTGATCGCCACAATAGGCTTGCCCTTATGACTCGCGAGCAAGTGCATCAGGGCAACCGACAGGCCATCACAAAACGCCGTGTATTGTTGGCACACAAGATTGTAAGTTTCGCAATCAACCATTCTCGCTTGCCGTGGCAGGCTCTCTGTTAGATCGAAGGGAGCTTCTGCGAGTTCGTCGATGACCGAAAGCTCGAAACCGTTGGCCTTTGCCAGTGCGTCCGCCGTTTGCTTTGCCCGTAAGAGTGGGCTGGTGTGCACAATCGGTGTATCACGGATCGTGACGGCCAATGGATGTTCCCCTTTTTGGATAAACTGTCCCAAGCTTACTGCTTGCGCTTGGCCAAGTTCAGTAAGACTACTGTTGAGATTGCAGTCTCTTTTCAATTGCCATTCAGCTTGGCCGTGACGGATCAAGATCAACACCACCGGACCTCAGTAAGAGATACTCAGGGCTTGCGCCGATCGCTGATATTTGATGTCGAGGGTAATGTTCGTATCAAACCGAGATATGATGCTGTCTGAAAGGGACTCAACCAACTCTACTACCCGAGGATCTTCAGCGATCTGCTGCGATATCCTAGGATAGATTGCCAGCTCAATCTCTGCCACTGGCAAGACTTTGCGCTGATCTGCGGATACGCGCAGGTCGCATACATCATAGCGATCTATGCTGCACCGCAGGGCGTCTTTCTTATCAAGCCATACGAAAAAGCCGTATCGAACGCTGTCCAAGCGAATGCTTGGCGACAGCTCGGTCGGATCGATGCCATAGGCCTCTTTGAGAAACGTACCAGGATGCTCAATGTCGGTGCGCCGCATGAGCCTTTGCACAACCGCGACGGCTTCAGCTGAATCCGGCCCCTGTTGGATCGTAGTTTTTTGTTCACCTTCGAAAACGTACCTGTGGTCTTTTCGCACGCTTCGGTCGTCTTCGGCCATCTTGAAGGCACAAAAAGCGTGGGTAATTTTGTTGCATGACGTTCGCAATAAAGCGCCGGTGGGCAGAATTTCTCTATTTGGTGTGTCGTAATAGATGGCGGTGTTCAGCGGGGGATTCTCGCGGGCGTCTGCCTTCTCGACGATCTTGGCACCCGGCACTTTGTCAATGATGATGGTTTTTTCGTTCTCTAACCAAGCATAGAATTCGTCTTGGGACCACCGGTCCATAGGAAATTTTCTGGCAAGCTGATTAAAAACCACGACCTCTTTGTCTTGAAAATATATTTCCCTGCCTTCAGGCATTTGAAGAATCTTCATAGAGTTTTGGCCTTTGTTGGAATGGATATGGATGAAGCAAACAAAGCGTTCGCTAAGATAATTGTTTTTGCGTCGATGATTGTCGCAAGCTCAATGCGGTTCCTCATCTCATCGAACGACAAGGGGACCAGCTTGACATCACCGAGCATGTCCGAATGATCGATGCTCGCGAGCGGAGCTTGCTGGCTCTGTATCGGGGCGAGGAAGAGGTGTGTCTTTTCGGCGATCAATGCAGGATTTAGGAACACGCTACCTTGGGCGATCACATTGGCTATCGGGAGTCCGGTTTCTTCGCTCGCCTCGCGCCGCGCTGCCTCTTCTAGAGCGTTTTCCCCACGTTTTGACTCGGCGGGGATTCCCTTGCGGGCGCAGTTC
>NZ_LSJS01000322.1:15000-17488 GCF_001557325.1 Erythrobacter donghaensis | reverse complement strand
GGCGAGGAACAGGGCAAGCAGACGGGCGTGGCGCATGGGATCGCTTCTCTCTTCGCAGATGGGCGGCCCCCGGACAGGGGCTTGGCCAGAGAGGTAACGCCCGCAGGCCCGGCAGGCAATCCGCCCTGCCTATTCCGCCGCCTCGGCCGCAAGATCGTCCTCGCGCCGCTCGCTTGCCTGGCGGTTCCACATCTCCGCGTAGAGCCCGCCTCGCGCGATCAGCCCCGCATGGTCGCCGCTCTCGACCAGCCGACCGTGATCGAGCACGAGGATGTTGTCCGCGTCGGCGATGGTCGAGAGGCGGTGGGCAATCGCGATGGTGGTGCGGCCCTTGGCGATACGGCGCAGGGTCGCGAGGATCTCCTGTTCGGTGCGGGTGTCCAATGCGCTGGTGGCTTCATCCAGCAGCAGGATCGGCGGGTTCTTCACCAGCGTGCGGGCGATGGCGACGCGCTGCTTCTCTCCGCCCGAGAGCTTGAGGCCGCGCTCGCCCACCATCGTGGCGAAGCGATCGGGCAGGCGCTCAATCAGCGGGGTGAGCGCGGCATCGCGCGCGGCCTGCTCTACCTTCGCCATGTCCGCGCCCTCCGCCCCGTAGGCGATGTTATAGGCGAGGTCCTCGTTGAACAGCACCGAATCCTGCGGGACTATGCCGATCGCGGCGCGCACGCTCTCCTGCGTGACGTTCGCGATATCCTCGCCCCCCACCAGCACCCTGCCCGAGAGCGGATCGTAGAAGCGGAACAGCAGCCGCCCGATCGTGCTCTTGCCCGCGCCCGAGGGGCCGACGATCGCGGTGGTTGAGCCAGCGGGCACCTCGAAGCTGAGGCCGTTGAGGATTGTGCGCCCCGGATCATAGCCGAAGGTGACGTTGTCGAACACGACGGTGGGCCGCTTCACGATCAGCGCAGGCGCGCCGGGCTTGTCCTTCACCTCGATGTCGGTGTCGATCAGGCGGAACATCTCGGCCATGTCGATCAGGCCCTGACGGATCGTGCGATAGACCCAGCCCAATACGTCGAGCGGGCGGAACAGCTGGATCAGGTAGGTGTTCACCAGCACCAGATCGCCCACCGTCAGCGTGCCGGTGCTCCACCCCCACACGGTATAGGCCATCGCGCCCGCGACCAGCGCATTGGTGATCGCGCCTTGCGCCATGTTGAGCAGACCGACCGAATTCTCGGACTTGATTGCCGCCTCGGCATAGGCACGCGCGGCCTGCGAGTAACGGGCTTCCTCGCGGTGCTCGGCGCCGAAATATTTCACTGTTTCGTAATTGAGCAGCGAATCCACCGCGCGGTGCAGCGCGCGCCCGTCGAGATCGTTCATCTCGCGCCGCAGCTTGGTGCGCCATTCGGTGATCGCGCGGGTGACATAGACATAGGCGACCACCGTCAGCGCGGTCGCCGCGACCAGTTCGATCCCGAAATTGAAATAGAAGATCACGCCCACCGCGATCAGCTCGATGATGGTGGGCGCGATGTTGAAGAGCAGGAAATAGAGCATCTGGTCGATGCTCTTGGTGCCGCGCTCGATGATCTTGGTGACCTCGCCGGTGCGCCGCGCAAGGTGGAACCTGAGGCTGAGGCGATGGAGGCGGTGGAACACGTCCTCGGCAAGGTGGAGCGTCGCGATCTGGCCGACCCGCTCGAAGGCGATGTTCCTGAGATTGTCGAAGGCGACCGCGGTGAAGCGCCCCAGCGCATAGGCCGCCACCAGCGCAAGCGCGACCGTCACCCCCTCGCGCGCGGTGCCCGACATCGCATCGACCGCGCCCTTGTAGGCAAAGGGCAGCGCGAGCGTAACCGCCTTGGCCGCCAGCACCAGCCCCATCGCGATGGCGATGCGGGCGCGCAGGCCCGGGTTATCCTTCGGCCAGAGATAGGGAAGGAAGCGCTTCAGCGTCGCCCAACCCTCCACATCGCGCGCGCGAATCTTCTTGTGGGGATCGGCGGCGGGTGCGGTTTCGGGTGGCATGGAGCGGGATGTGGGCCTCGCGGGGCCATCCCGCAAGCAGGGCGAGGTCAGAACCGTGCGCGATAGAGCTCGCCGCGCTGCGCCTGGCGGATCGCGCGGGCGATGTCGGCGGGGACATCGAAGGCGACCCGCCTGCGCGCGAAGTCGATCGCCACCCGGTCGAACAGCGCAAGGTGCTGCATGCCGATCGACAGCACCGGCTGGTCCTCGAGGCCCAGCTCCGCGAAGGACGGGGCATCGGCGAAGGTCAGCGGTACATCGGTTAGCGAGAGGCCCTGGATCGAAAGCGTGCGCACCACCGCGATCTCGCCGAGGATGCCGACGCCGTTGACGTCGGTGGTCATGACTTCTTGCGCGCGGCGCGCGCGGATCTTCTCGCGCAGGGCGAGATTGCCGAGGCTCGCCTGCGCGCCGGTATCGATGATGACGGTGGCGCGCACGCCCTCGACCTCTGCATCGGTGATCAGCAGCTGGCCAAGCCGGCTGCGCGCGCGCACAACGATCTCGAACC
>NZ_LSJS01000322.1:0-12500 GCF_001557325.1 Erythrobacter donghaensis | reverse complement strand
GAGGGCATGAAGGCGGAATCGCTAGTAATCGCGGATCAGCATGCCGCGGTGAATACGTTCCCAGGCCTTGTACACACCGCCCGTCACACCATGGGAGTTGGATTCACCCGAAGGCAGTGCGCTAACCGCAAGGAGGCAGCTGACCACGGTGGGTTCAGCGACTGGGGTGAAGTCGTAACAAGGTAGCCGTAGGGGAACCTGCGGCTGGATCACCTCCTTTCTAAGGATACTTGCGAAAGCGCCGATGCTAGCCATCGGAAGTGCTTCGCGGTCTTCCAAAGAACATTGCCGTCGTCCTCATGTCCTTTCATCAATCGGAATACAGCGCGCTTCCAGCGCGTTGTGTGCCTGAGCCGGCTTGCGCCCACGCGGCAGCCTGTTCCTTCGGGAATGGCGGCCGGCGGCAGTGGTGTGGGCCTGTAGCTCAGTTGGTTAGAGCGCACCCCTGATAAGGGTGAGGTCAGAGGTTCGAATCCTCTCAGGCCCACCATTACCTCAAGGGGCCTTAGCTCAGCTGGGAGAGCGGTTGCTTTGCAAGCATCAGGTCATCGGTTCGATCCCGATAGGCTCCACCAGGCACATCAAGAACTTCCGATTGTTGAAACGAAACCGGATCCTGCTTCGGCAGGTCAGGCGATCGTGCTGATTAGTCAGCGTCGCCGATCTTTGACATTGTGAATGGGTTTTTAAATCGATGCCGTGGCGCATGGATTGTATCGGACAGGCTTCGGCCTGGGCGGACGATCGTGCATCACAAATCAATCAAATTGATTATCTGGCTGAGATAATTCTCCCACCATCTTCAAGCGCTCAGGTCTTTATGCAGGCCTGACGTTGATGGTGTGGATTCTCAAGCGTGAGGTAAGAGCATTTGGTGGATGCCTTGGCATGTACAGGCGATGAAGGACGTGGCACGCTGCGATAAGCGTCGGGGAGTTGTGAGCAAACTTTGATCCGGCGATTTCCGAATGGGGAAACCCACCTTCACCATTTCTTCCAGTCTGCTTTCGGGCAGGCCGGGCGAGGTGGATAAGGTATCACCGAGCTGAATATATAGGCTTGGTGAAGCGAACCCGGGGAACTGAAACATCTCAGTACCCGGAGGAAAAGACATCAACAGAGATTCCCGTAGTAGTGGCGAGCGAACCGGGACCAGGCCAGTGCCTTCATTTCAACTAGCAGAACACTCTGGAAAGTGTGACCATAGCGGGTGACAGTCCCGTATGCGAAAGTGATGATGAAGGACTAGAGTAGGGCGGGACACGTGAAATCCTGTCTGAACATGGGGGGACCACCCTCCAAGCCTAAATACTCGTACATGACCGATAGCGAACACAGTACCGTGAGGGAAAGGTGAAAAGCACCCCGATTAGGGGAGTGAAACAGTACCTGAAACCGGATGCTTACAAGCAGTTGGAGCCCCATAGGGGGTGACAGCGTACCTCTTGCATAATGGGTCAGTGACTTAATCTAGCATGCGAGCTTAAGCCGTTAGGTGTAGGCGAAGCGAAAGCGAGTCTGAATAGGGCGACTGAGTATGTTGGATTAGACCCGAAACCCGGCGATCTAGGCATGAGCAGATTGAAGGTGCGGTAACACGCACTGGAGGATCGAACCGTTGCATGTTGAAAAATGCTCGGATGACTTGTGTTTAGGGGTGAAAGGCCAATCAAGCCGGGAAATAGCTGGTTCTCCGCGAAATCTATTGAGGTAGAGCGTCAGATGTATGCCGATGGGGGTAGAGCACTGGATGGGCTAGGGCTGCGCGAGCGGTACCAAACCTAACCAAACTCCGAATACCATCGAGTCTTGTCTGGCAGACAGACGGCGGGTGCTAAGGTCCGTCGTCAAAAGGGAAACAGCCCTAACCTACAGCTAAGGTCCCCAAGTCATATCTAAGTGGGAAAGCATGTGGGAATCCCAAAACAACCAGGAGGTTGGCTTAGAAGCAGCCATCCTTTAAAGAAAGCGTAACAGCTCACTGGTCTAAATAAGGGTTCCTGCGGCGAAGATGTAACGGGGCTAAAGATATGCACCGAAGCTTAGGGTTGCAGTTTACTGCAGCGGTAGCGGAGCGTTCCGTAGGCGAGTGAAGGCGAAGGGTAACCGACGCTGGACGTATCGGAAGTGCGAATGCTGACATGAGTAGCGACTAACAGGGTGAGATACCCTGTCGCCGAAAGACCAAGGGTTCCTACGCAATGCTAATCAGCGTAGGGTGAGCCGGCCCCTAAGACGAGCCCGAAGGGGGTAGTCGATGGGAACCACGTTAATATTCGTGGGCCTGGTGGTGTGTGACGGATCTCGTAAATTGTCCTTCCTTATTGGATTGGTTGGGCAGTGAAGAGGTTCCAGGAAATAGCCCCACCGTATAGACCGTACCCGAAACCGACACAGGTGGTCAGGTAGAGTATACCAAGGCGCTTGAGAGAAGTATCCTGAAGGAACTCGGCAAATTGCCTCCGTACCTTCGGAAGAAGGAGGCCCCATCTTAAGGCAACTTTTGGTGGGGGGCACAGGCCAGGGGGTAGCGACTGTTTATCAAAAACACAGGACTCTGCTAAGTCGGCTTCAAGACGACGTATAGGGTCTGACGCCTGCCCGGTGCTCGAAGGTTAAGAGGAGGAGTGCAAGCTCCGAATTGAAGCCCGAGTAAACGGCGGCCGTAACTATAACGGTCCTAAGGTAGCGAAATTCCTTGTCGGGTAAGTTCCGACCTGCACGAATGGCGTAACGACTTCCCCACTGTCTCCAGGATATGCTCAGCGAAATTGAATTCTCCGTGAAGATGCGGAGTACCCGCGGTTAGACGGAAAGACCCCGTGCACCTTTACTGCAGCTTCAGAGTGGCATTAGGAAAGAGTTGTGTAGCATAGGTGGGAGGCTTTGAAGTGACGGCGCCAGCTGTCATGGAGCCATAGGTGAAATACCACCCTGCTGTTTTCTGATGTCTAACCACGCACCGTTATCCGGTGTTGGGACCCTCTGTGGCGGGTAGTTTGACTGGGGCGGTCGCCTCCTAAAGAGTAACGGAGGCGCGCGATGGTAGGCTCAGGACGGTTGGAAACCGTCTGTTAGAGTGCAATGGCATAAGCCTGCCTGACTGCGAGACTGACGAGTCGAGCAGAGACGAAAGTCGGTCATAGTGATCCGGTGGTCCCTCGTGGAAGGGCCATCGCTCAACGGATAAAAGGTACGCCGGGGATAACAGGCTGATGATTCCCAAGAGCTCATATCGACGGAATCGTTTGGCACCTCGATGTCGGCTCATCACATCCTGGGGCTGGAGCAGGTCCCAAGGGTTTGGCTGTTCGCCAATTAAAGTGGTACGTGAGCTGGGTTCAGAACGTCGCGAGACAGTTTGGTCCCTATCTGCCGTGGGCGTCGATACTTGAAAGGAGTTGCCCCTAGTACGAGAGGACCGGGGTGAACGTACCTCTGGTGTACCTGTCATTCTGCCAAGAGTGCCGCAGGGTAGCTATGTACGGACGGGATAACCGCTGAAAGCATCTAAGCGGGAAGCCTCCCTTGAGATTAGGTATCTTTGAACCGTGATAGACCATCACGTTGATAGGCCGGGTGTGGAAGTACAGTAATGTATGGAGCTAACCGGTCCTAATAGTTCATATCGCGCTTGAGAGTCTGCACTATCAACGTCAGCCCTGCACCCGCAGGAGCGTTGGTGGAGAATACTCCAGCCAGATACGCCCTTTACCACTCACACCCCCGAGACATTGGCGGGTGAGTGTGCATCGATTTAAAACCCGCATCCACTGGTCCCATTGCTTGGTGGCCATAGCGTCTGTGACCCACCCGATCCCATCTCGAACTCGGCCGTGAAACCAGACAGCGCCGATGGTACTAACGCTCAAGCGTTGGAAGAGTAGGTCGTCGCCAGGCATTGCGACCAGTGGGAGCGGGAATAACCCATTCACAAGTCAACAGGGCTGACCCGCAAGGGCGGCCCTTTTGGCGTCTATGGTGCCCCGTGGGCATGCGTAGATGTGCTTTCCCGTCAGCAACGGCGAGGAAGCAGGCCCCGGCTCCGCAGGAGTCGCAAGGCCGACTGGCCGCCCCCAGCGCTTGCGCGAGGATCGCCAGACAAAACGGTATCGCGGGATGGAGCAGCCCGGTAGCTCGTCAGGCTCATAACCTGAAGGTCGTTGGTTCAAATCCAACTCCCGCAACCACCGTTTGATCGCGCGGCCCAAGGGTCTGGCGCAGTCGCTTCCCACCCCCCCCAATTCACTGGCGCGCCGATCGAGACGCGCCACGCTCCGGCGCTCGCGCTGTCCGCGCGGGGGATCCGCGCGTGGCAGGCATTGGCCGAGCGGATCGCGCCTGCTGCGCCGTCTCGGGGGTGGCCGCATGCCTCTCGCGTCAAGCCGCTGCGGGCACAGGGCGCGGTGCCAGGCATCCAATCGCGCACAGTATGATCGCTTCGCTCGCTTGTGAGGGTGCACCGCGAGCGATCCGCCTAGCCGGGCGGGATCGGGTCGCGGCCAGGCTCCGGTTCCCGCGAGGTGCCGCAGCAGCGGAGCATTCCCGGCACCATCGGCGCAAACCGGGAAACGACGGCGCGCATCCGCTGGCCTAATGACAGGCTCGCTCGCACCTGTCGCAGAAGGGTACCGGCTGAACCCGAACCGAACCTCGTGAGATCGCCTCGTCATTCCGCTGTGCGGAATACTGATTTGCAGATTTGGCTGCTTCATGAAAGGCGCCGGAAGGATCACATGGTCGGCGGCAGGTGGGGAGCAAATGGTCGCTTCCTTCCAACTCCACGCGAAAGGCCCGCCATGAAGCTCTATTTCCACCCCATTTCCGGCCATGCACACCGTGCGCGGCTGTTCCTCTCCCTGATCGGCGCCGACGTCGAGGTGATGGAGGTCGACCTCGCCAAGGGTGAGCACAAGTCTGCCGAATATCTCGCCAAGAACCGCTTCGGCCAGGTTCCCGTGCTCGAGGATGACGGCCACTTCATCTCGGATTCGAACGCCATCCTGGTCTATGCCGCCAAGAAGTTCGGCAAGACCGAGTGGCTCCCCGAAGATCCGAACGGTGCCGCCCGCGTGCAGCGCTGGCTTTCGGTCGCAGCCGGGCAGATCGCCTTCGGCCCGGCGGCCGCCCGCCTGATCACGATCTTCAACGCCGACTATCGCCCCGAGGAAGTCATTGTCCGCGCTCACGCGGTCCTCAGGCTGATCGAGGCCGAGCTCGATGGCCACGAGTGGATCGCCGCCGACCGCGCCACGATCGCCGATGTCGCGCTCTACAGCTACATCGCCCGCGCGCCGGAAGGCAATGTCGACCTGTCGGCTTACGCCAACGTGCGTGCCTGGCTCGAGCGGATCGAGGCGCTGCCCGGCTTCGTGAGCTTTGGCAAGACCCCGGTCGGGCTTGAAGCGTAGATCTGGAAGGGCCGGGGCGCGCACTGCGCTCCGGCCCTGTCTCAGCCATAAAGGGCGAAATCAGATGACCGAAACTGCCTTGGAAAAGCCTTCACCGTTCCATCCGGGAGAGGTCGCGATCCAGACCGCGCTCGGGGTCGCTGCGCGAATGGAGCAGTTCGGCAAGCGGGTCATCCGCGATTTTCTCCCCGACCAGCACCGCGAATTCTACCAACAGCTGCCCTTCATCGTGCTCGGCGCGGTCGACGAGGCGGGCGATGTCTGGGCGACCTTGCTGGCCGGCAGCCCCGGCTTCATCACCAGCCCCGATCCGGTGACGCTTGATTTCGCTGCCACGCCCGATCCACGCGATCCCGCCACCGCCGGGCTGGGCGAAGGGGCGGCCATCGGTCTGCTCGGGATCGAGCTCCACACGCGCCGCCGCAACCGCATGAACGGGCGCGTCCATCTGAACGGCGCGGGGCGCTTTGCGGTCAGGGTCGAGCACGCCTTCGGCAATTGCCCGCAATACATCCAGCTGCGCGACTGGCAGATGGTGCGCGAGCCGAACGACCTGGCGGGCCTGCCAGCTGCTCGGGAACTCGCGCCCACCGATCCCGAAGTGCAGCAGCGCATCGCCCGCGCCGATACCTTCTTCGTCGCGTCCTATCTGGACGATGAGGCCGGGCGCCATGTCGATGCCTCGCATCGTGGCGGCAAGGCTGGCTTCGTGCGCATCGAGGCGGATGGTTCGCTCACCATCCCCGACTTCGCCGGCAACCTGCATTTCAACACGCTCGGCAATTTCCTGCTCAATCCCAGGGCGGGGCTTGTCTTTCCCGATTTCGAGAGCGGCGACCTGCTGCACCTGACCGGCGAAGCCGAGGTGGTGCTCGACGCGCCGGAGATTGCCGCCTTCCAGGGCGCCGAGCGCTTGTGGACGTTCCGGCCGCGCCGGGCCGTGCTGCGGCAGGGCGCGCTGCCGGTGCGCTTCGCGTTCCGGCCCGAGGGCTGGTCGCCCAACAGCCTGATGACCGGCGACTGGGAACAGGCGCGGCAGCGGCTCGAGGCGGAAAAACTGCGCAGCGCCTGGCGTCCATTCCGCCTTGCTCGGATTGTCGATGAAAGCAGCGTGATCCGCTCGTTCCACCTCGAGCCCGCCGATGGGGAGGGGATCCTGGCCCATGCCGCCGGCCAGCACCTGCCGATCCGGGTGCTGCCCGAAGGCGAGGATGCGCCGGTGCTGCGAACCTACACGCTCTCGACCGCGCCGTCCGACGGGTTCTACCGCCTGAGCGTCAAGCGTCAGGGACTCGTGTCGCAACACCTGCATGGCCTGGCCGAAGGCGACCTGATCGAGGCGCGGGCGCCAGCCGGCAGCTTCACCATCGATCCGCTCGAGCCGAGACCTGCCGTGCTTATTGCCGCAGGCGTGGGCATCACCCCGATCCTGTCGATGTTGCGGAGCATCGTCTTTGAGGGGCTGCGCAAGCGCCGCATCCGGCCGACCTGGGTGTTCCAGGCGGCGCGCAACCTGTCCGAACGCGCCTTCGCTGCCGAACTCGCCGAACTCGCCGCCGCGGCGCAGGGCGCCGTCAAGCTGGTGCGCGTGCTCGACGACGTCACGGGAGCCGAGGAGGGCAGCGATTATGACGCCGAGGGACGCATCGACGCGCAGCTGCTGCGCGGCACCCTGCCCTTCGACGCCTATGATTTCTACATGTGCGGCCCCCCGCCGTTCATGCAGGGGCTCTACGACATGCTGAGCGACATCGGCGTGCCCGACGGGCGGATCCATGCCGAAGCCTTCGGGCCGGCCTCGCTCATGCGCAGAGTGCCCGAACAGGCCGTGCCGCTCGCACCGGCTGCCACCGCGCCGGTTCCGGTCGCCTTCATGAAATCGGGCAAGGAAGCGCGCTGGACTCCCGAAGCCGGCTCCCTGCTCGAGCTCGCCGAGGCCCGCGGGCTTGCCCCCGCATTCGGGTGCCGCAGCGGCACCTGCGGCACCTGCGTCACAAGGGTGCTGCAAGGGAAGGTGACCTATGCGGCGCCGCCTGCCGCCGCGGTGGCCGAGGACGAGGCCCTGATCTGCTGCGCCGTGCCGGCCGCGCCCGATGCAGGCGGCGGTGACCGCCTGGTGCTCGAGCTTTGAAGAGGAAGGAAGAATGAAGCGCGCCCTGCTGCTGTTGGCCGATGGCTTCGAGCCGCTCGAGGCGCAAGGCGCGATCTTCGTCGATCGTCCCGTGGTCGAGGATGGGCCGCCGATCAGCTCCACCGGCCCGGGCCCTTCGGTCGAGCGCGCCCTGCGGCTGCTCGCCAGGCTCACGGGCGAGGCCAATGCCGCGCATATCCGCAAGCTGATGCGCGTCCCCTGGCCCGATCCCGACCGGTATTCGGCGCCCCGGGGGATGCCAGCATGAACAGGCCCATCGACATCGCCTTCACCCCGGCCGTGAAGACCGCGCAGGAGCGCAAGGGTTCGCGCGCCGGATACGAACGCATGGAAATGGCGCGCGCGATCGATGCCAATCTTGCCGGATTCATCGGCCAGGTGCGCAGCTTCTACCTTGCCACCGCGAGCGCCGAGGGACAGCCCTACGTTCAGCACCGCGGCGGCCCGCCGGGGTTCCTCCAGGTGCGCGACGAACGCACCCTCGCCTTTGCCGACTTCAAGGGCAATCGCCAGTTCATCACCACCGGCAACCTCTCCGAGAACCCGCGCGCGTTCATCTTCCTGATGGATTATGCCCAGCGGCAGCGCGTGAAGATTTGGGGCACGGCCGAGGTGGTCGAGGGCGACCAGCACCTCGAGCACGAGCTGATGCCGGCCGGTTACCGCGCGAGGGCCGAACAGGTGATCCTGTTCACCGTGGAGGCGTGGGACATCAACTGCCCCCAACACATACCGCAGCTTTTTCCCGCCGAGGATGTGAGCCGTGTCCTGGCTGAACGCGATCGCAAGATCGCCGAGCTCGAACAGCAGATCGCGGTCCTGAAAGGCAGGCCCTGATCCAGGCATAGGCGCCAGTGCCGCCGAGACGATCGCTCATGCAATCACGATACCGGATCTGCCCCTCCCCCCCCCGGTTATCGTGCACGGTGCCTCCACCCGAAGGCGTCCGTGACCTGATCGGGCGGAGCTGCTGTCCCCCGGCACGGCTCCGCCCGGTCCCCTTCGAACACAAGCAAGGAGAACCGCGATGACCCGACCCCCGCTCCCCCCCTTCACCGCAGACACCGCGCGCGAGAAGGTGCGCCTGGCCGAAGACGGCTGGAACAGCCGCGATGCGGCCAAGGTGGCGCTGGCCTATACCGAGGACACGATCTGGCGGAACCGGGTCGAATTTCCGCGCGGGCGGGCCGAGGTTCAGGCGTTCCTCGAACGCAAGTGGGCCAAGGAACTCGACTATCGCCTCATCAAGGAGCTGTGGGCGCACGACGGCAATCGCATCGCGGTGCGCTATGCCTACGAGTACCGCGACGACAGCGGCAACTGGTTCCGCGCCTATGGCAACGAGAACTGGGAATTCACCGAGGACGGCCTCATGCACCGTCGCCATGCGAGCATCAACGAACACCCGATCCGCGAGGACGAGCGCAAGTTCCGCTGGCCGCTCGGCCGACGGCCCGACGATCACCCCGGTCTCTCGGACCTCGGTCTCTAGGTGCGGCGATGATCGCGGAGTGCACCACCGCCGCCTTCAAGGCCGAGGTGATCGAGGCCGACCGGCCGGTGCTGGTCGATTTCCACGCAGCATGGTGCGGGCCCTGCCAGGCGCAGGCCCCCATCATCGAGAACATCGCCCGCTCGGCGGGCAGGGATGCGAAGGTCGTGAAGGTGGACATCGACCGCTCGCCCGAACTGGCAGCGCTTTTCGGCGTGCGCTCCATCCCGACCCTGCTGCTCTTCAATCGGGGCAAGATCATCCACCGGTTCTCCGGCGTCACCTCGGGATCGACGATCGCGGCGGCGCTCGTCGGCCAGATGGACAGGCCCGGGTGAGTGAGCCTGCCGCCATCGGTACCCGCTCTTCGGACGCGCTTCCGGCGGGTCTCCCGGCGCTCGGTCGGGCAGCGGGGAGGATGGCGGCCTTCCTGGGCCGAGCCGGGAAATGATCGCGCCCGTCTTGCCCCTTGCGCACCGCCCGCGCTAGCCTGCCGCGATGGACCGGATACATGCCATGCGGGTGTTCGTGCGGGTCGCCGAAACCGGCGGGTTTGCCGAGGCCGCCCGCCAATTGCACATGAGCCCGCCAGCGGTGACCCGCGCCGTCGCCGCGCTCGAGGAGACGATCGGCGCCCGGCTGCTCACCCGCACCACCCGCGCGGTCAAGCTGACCGAGGCCGGGGGCCGCTATCTCGAGGATTGCCGCGCCATCCTTGCCGCGATCGAGGAGGCGGAAGCCGCGGCGGCGGGCTCCTATGCCACCCCCACCGGGATGCTCACGGTGACCTCGTCGGTGCTGTTCGGCCAGAACTACATCATGCCGATCATGACCGAATTCCTCGATCACCACCCGCAGGTGACCGGGCGGTTGCTGCTGCTCGACCGCGTGGTGAACCTTGTCGACGAAGGCGTCGATGTCGCGATCCGGATCGGCCACCTGCCGGATTCTAGTCACAGTGCGATCCGGGTCGGGTCGGTGCGGCGGGTGATCTGCGCCGCGCCCGCCTACCTCGAGGCGCACGGCGTCCCCCGCCACCCGGCCGATCTTGCGCAGCACCGCATCATCGCCGCGACCGGCGCGTGGGCCTCGCTCGAATGGCGTTTCGGCATTGGCGGCGAGATCGCGGTGGGGGTCAAGCCTGCGCTGTTCAGCAATTCGAACGAGGCAGCCATCGGTGCTGCGCGATCGGGCTGGGGCCTCACGCGGGCGCTGTCCTATCAGGTCGGGCCGGACCTGCTTGCCGGCCGCCTTCAGATCGTGCTCGAGGATTTCGAGCAGCCGGTGATGCCCGTGCATATCGTCCACCCCGAGGGCAGGAACGCCTCGGCCAAGGTGCGCGCCTTCATCGATTTCGCGCGCGAGCGGCTGCGCGCCAATCGGGTGATCAACTGAGCCTGGCGTTTCGCCGGGCGGAACGAAGCATTGCCGAGGCTCGCGATTATCGCAGCCCCGGCCCGAGCCTATCTCGCGTTCAACCCCGATGGGGCAAGAACAGGAGACAGCTCATGAAGACCACCATCCTCCCGGTCGGCGAGAGCAGCACATCGCGCGATGGGCGCCCTGCCGACCCGCGCGAAAGGGAACACAGCAATGGCTGAGACCGCTCATGAGCGGATGATGGCGCAGCTGCGTCTCGCCCTGTCCAGCGATTGCGGCTGCCGGGACACCCTGGCGCGCATCGAGAGGGAGGCGCGGGGCAGCGGCCTGACCGGCGCCGAGATCGATGCGGCGCGCGAAGGCCGCAGTTTCGAGGCCAGGACCGAGGCCGCAATCCGGTTTGCCTGCGCGATCAGGACCGGCGACAAGGACAGCATCTCGCAAAGTGGTGCCCGCGCCCGCCGCTTCGGGCTCGATGCCGACGAACTCGCGACAATCGAGGCGTTGGTGCGGACGCTCCGCGCAGGCTAGCGGATCCATGCGCAGCACGTTCATGCAAGGGATCGCGGCGGCCTTGTTCTACAAGGGGCCGCGCGTATCCGCCCGCGCCATCGCGGTGGTCGACGAGGATTACGTCGGCGACATCTTCCGCGTACCCAAGTCCTGTCTGGACAACCCCGAGATCCTGTTGCGGATCATCTGACGAAGGAAGCCGGCAAGAGCTTGTCGCCAAGCGCGCCGGATCTTGCCGGAAAGTTCATATCCTGCGGTTTCCTGCGGCCTCGCTCACGCAGGCGCAGGCTTTTTCAAGGGCAAAGCCGGTACAAGGCAGCTCCTGCCCGGCTGCGGGCGGCGCGCGAGTTGCAGGCCATGTCATCGAAGGCTAACATCGCGGTCGGCGACAGATCGGCGCCGTCGCACGATCGAAGCGGGAGGGGCCGGGGGGCATGACCTCTATGCAACCAAGCGTTCTGAGATCCTATGCCGTGGCCGACTTCATCGGAGACGCTCCGCGGGTCACGCACGAGGTCGTGTCGAGCAGGATGAGCACCCTGCTTCAGGTGCGCGACACGGGCCGTACGGGCGGCAACGAGGTCTTCGTCGCGGATGCGCCCGATCATGTCGTGCTGCTGTATCGCACCCCGACCCATCCCTTCCACGCCCAATTCGATGGCCGCAGATACCGGCAGGCGCTGGCGTGCGGCTCGTTCATCGCCTTGCCCGCCCGGACACAGAGCTGGTTCGATTCCCGCGAGGCCGGTCCGCGAAGCGTGTTCCACTTCCACTTCAAGCCCGAGGCGCTGGCGGCGCTAGCCGAAGAGCTGGGGCGGCCGCAGCTGGTGTTCCCCTGCGGCATATTCAGCCCTTCGCCCTACCTGCTGACGATGTCCGATCACTTGCTCAGAGAAGCGGAAGCGCGGGTCAGGCCGGACAGCCTGTTCTGGGATTGCGCGACTGCGAGCGCCCTCTACGAGGTCATCCGGCTCGATGATGCGGGGGCTAGGCCGGTCGCGCGCGGCGGACTTGCGCCGTGGCAGCTGCGCCGGACGAGCGATTACATCATGGCCCGTCTTGCCGAGCCGATCACCCTTGCCGAACTCTCGGCGATCGCCGGGCTCAGTCCCTATCATTTCGCGAGATCGTTCAAGGTCAGCGTCGGCGAGGGGCCGCATCGCTTCCAGCAGCGACGTCGCTGCGAACGCGCGGCCGAGCTGCTGCTCGACCCGACCTTGCCGACCGATAGTGTCGCGACCCTCGTCGGCTTCGACAACGTGCAGGCATTCACCCGGAACTTCAGGAGCTTCTTCGCCGTGACGCCGAAGCGCTGGCGGCAGCAGCACGGCGTCAGGGCGGTGCGGCGCAGGTCTGCGCGGGCCTGATCGGCGGGAGCGAGGGCGGGGCCTTCAGGCGCGCTGGGGCGGGCTGTCGTCCGCGAGGCGGCGGTTGCGGGCCATCGACCAGTCGGTGCTTGCCGCGCCGTCGCCGTCGACGTCGCACTGGCCGCAGGAGCTCTGGAGGACGATGCCGTTCTCGGCGCGCTTGGCTTCGGCCTTGCCGCCGCTCA
>NZ_LSJS01000321.1 GCF_001557325.1 Erythrobacter donghaensis | reverse complement strand
GGATCGAGACGCCTTCCGGCAGATACCCGCCATAGGCGATCATCGCCCCGAGCCCGACTGACAACGTGAAGAAGGCATGACCCGCCGCACTCAGCACGGCTTCGGTTCCCAGCGCCGAGAAATCGGGAGCAAACAGAAAAGCCGCTCCATCGAGAAAGGCGCCTTGCGCCGCCGCATAGGCAACCAACAGCACCAGCAGCACAGCAAGCATCGGCATGAGCCAGGTCACCGCACGCTCGATGCCACCGCCGATCCCTCTCGATACGATCAGGACGGTCGTCGCCATGAAGGCTGTATGCCACCCGATCTGGCCCACCGGATCGGCAAGGATGGTGTTGAAGATCGTCTCACTGGCGGCACCTGAGATGCCCGCGAGCTTGCCGGTCGCGGCAACCGGGACATAGGCTAGAGCCCATCCGGCCACCACGCTGTAGAAACTGAGCACCAGCAGCGCGGTCAAAGCGCCTACCAGGCCGACAATCTGCCAGTGTCTGCTTGCCCGGTACTTCGCTGCAAGGTTTCGCAGCGCGCCCATCGGGCTCGCCCCGCCAGCCCGGCCAATCGTGACTTCCGCGATCAGGATGGGAAGACCGATCATCGCCACGCAGGCCAGGTAGACGAGCACGAATGCACCACCTCCGCTGGTTCCTGTCATGTATGGGAACTTCCAGATGTTGCCGAGGCCCACGGCCGAGCCGACCGCCGCCATCACAAAGGCAAAATGCGAAGACCATTTCTGGCTAGAGATCGGCTTGGTATGGGTCGTTGGCGGTAACGCATCGAGCGTGATTACGGCATTGGTCGACATGGTATTCTCCAGACTTGGTGCGCGCGCTTGCGTCGCCGCAGGTGCGGTGCGATCGCGGCGGTGGGGGATGGAAAACTCAGGCGGCCGCTGTGGCCTGACCGGCGGCGGGCTTGGCCATCAACATGCCCGAGAGCGGGGCCGCATCCGGCAAGGGAAGCAGGAAAGGCCGGATGGCGGCATATCCGCAGGCCTGGTACATCGGCACCGCATTCAAGGTTGCAGCCAGTTCGAAGCTGCATTTCCCGGCGTGCATCGCGTGCCCTTCCAGGTGATGCAGCATCGCCCGACCGATGCCTTGCCGGACGCAGTCGGGCGCAGTGTAGAGACTGCGGATGACCGCCAGACGGTGTTCGCCGGGCGCGGCCTCGGTGCGCAGGCCCACCTCGCCGTGATCCGTCGTCCAACCGCCGCAGGCAACAATCTCCCCGTCGCGCTCGGCCAGGTGAAGCCGCCCGGCGGAAACCAGCGCGTTGGTGCTGGCGGAAAGATGGGCCGCAAACGCCTCGATCTGAGCCGCAGGATAAGCGGACGCAGCCAGTGCACGCATCGCCCGCTGCTGCAGATCAAGCAGATCATCGATGTCGGCCGACCTGGCTGGCCGGAACAGTAATTCTAGTCGCACGGGACCTCCTGCCGCCGGACTACACTCAGATCCGGCTGATGAATTTCGCTTGGTGGTTTCGGCGCGGGCCATTATTCCAGCGAGGCGACAGTCCCCAGCCAAAAGGGCTGAAATCGTTGTTCAGGGAAATTGAAGCCCCGTGCTCGATCATGACCTGCTCCGAAGCTTCGTGACCATTTCGGATGCCGGCAGCTTCACGGCTGCCAGCGAAATCATCGGCCGCACGCCATCGGCAGTCAGCATGCAGATCCGGCGGCTTGAAGATCAGGTGGGAGGCGCGCTGTTCGAACGGTCAGCCCATGGCGTAAAGCTGACCCAGCGCGGCGAGGTCATGCTGATCCATGCGCGGCGGATATTGAACTGTCACCAGGACGCGCTCGAGGCGCTTGTCGAGGCCGGAACCACCGAGACCGTCTCATTCGGCATCCCGGAGGAATATGTCGCGTCCCTGCTCCCGGCGCTTGTCGCCCAGATGGCCGAAGCCGAACTGCAGGTCGCGCTGAGAGTGACCTGCGAACCCTCGCACCAGCTGACACGTCGGCTTGACGAAAACGCCCTGGATCTTGCCGTAGTGACCGAGCAGCAGGTTGGCGATGACAGGGGCGACGAGATCCGGCGAGAACGCGCGCTCTGGGTATGCGGAGCGCACTTCGACCCCCAGTCTTGCGATCAGTTGCCGCTTGCTGTCGATACCGAAGGATGCACTTTCAGGCGGGCCGCACTCGAGCACTTGGCAGCGTCGGAACGATCCTACCGCCTCGCGATCATCGGCAGCCATCCGGTGGTGAGGGCGGCCGTGCTGGCAGGCGGCGTTGTCG
Organism: Erythrobacter donghaensis; assembly: GCF_001557325.1. GTDB lineage: Bacteria > Pseudomonadota > Alphaproteobacteria > Sphingomonadales > Sphingomonadaceae > Erythrobacter > Erythrobacter donghaensis_B. Next base: position 16,795 of record NZ_LSJS01000321.1, on the reverse strand, counting down.
GACTGATCCCGGAATGCGCCCTCCTGCCCGGGATGCGCATTCTTGGTCCGGACGAGGGGCTTGGCCCGCTTCCACCCGTTGTCCTGAGGCTCCGCCGAGCCCACCGCCCACGCTCCAAGCTAGCGGAGCTCGTGGTATCGTGTCTGGCGGACATGAGGTCAGGCAGTGCTTCTCATGCATGAAGCCTTTGAGACGTGCGCCTCACTTGGAGCCGCCCGTAAGTGGAAGAGTTCGTTGCGCGGATAGAGGCTGCTCAGCCCGACCCTCTCGGCATGACGCAATCAAAAGACGGGCTTCGCTGAATTACCCTGTCGAGCTTCTCGCCCGGGCCCGATGGCATCGTCACCTACGACGAGATTTTCGCCGATCTAGAAGCGCTCGGCGATGGCATTCGCAATGACCGCGCAATCGTTCTCGACCTTCGCGGCAACAAGGGTGGAAGTTCAAGCTGGTCTCGCAGGATCGCCGAAAAACTGTGGGGCAAAGACGCTGTCGAATGGGCAATGGCCGAATACTTCCGAGAGACGGAGATCTGGTATCTCGCCGATGAGGGAAATGTTACCCATTTCAGCGGATTGGGTGCAAACCTGCGCGAGCGTGGTCTGCCCGAAATTGCTGAATGGGCGGACGATCTGCACGCCTCTATGAGTGCTGCGCGCGCGGCCGGCGAGACGTTTTACAAGCAATCATTTGGTAAGGAGCTACTCGCCGAAGCGAAGCCTACTACACCCCGTGCTCTGCCGCCAGTTTACGTCATCGTTGTTGGCGGCTGCGTCAGCGCATGCCTAGATGCGGTCGATACATTTACCCGGTGCGGTACCTGGAGGCGGACAGGGAAACCCCGGTCAAGGGCGAGTGGTTCGGATTAAGCTTCGGCAATGTGAAAGAAGCCTTAGTGTCCGATCAATCGAAAGGGGCTTGATGAAACATTCATTCCAAAAGTCTGGGCGCTCGATCCGATTATCCATGACCTTGATGTATGCTTTGATCAGGCGGCGGCACTGGGGGCAGACATCTGGATTGAACCCGCGCTAATGCATGTGCTGTGCCTCAGCGGCCCACTGGGCGACGCGATGTGCGAAAAGGGCATCACAATAGGGTTCAAGGGCCGCGGAATGATCAAGGGGCGTGTTGTATAAGATCGCCAAAAAGCCGCGCTTCCGAATTCCACCCACCAGCTGCCATGCGCCGGGCTTACGTGCGATCCCGAAAGCGGCATGTCGGCTTTGCCCCGCTCGTGAAAAATTCCTGCCGTTCAGCTAGCGACCCCGTAGCGGTCATCGGTTCGGCCTCCACAATCGCACCGCTCGGGCCTCGTTAGACCGTGGGAACCGTGCCGCCGTCGATAACGAATTCCGTGCCGCTGATACTGGCTGCGCGATCCGACGCCAGGAAGGCAATCAGGCTGGCGACTTCCTCGGGTGAGGACGGCCGGCCGATCGGAATGCCTCCAAGCGCCTGCATGATGTGCTGCTTGCCCTCTGCGATGCCGCCACCTGACTGCTCGCCGATCCGCGCTGCGAGAGCCACGGCAGCCTCTGTCTCGATCCAGCCGGGCGAGACCCGCACCACCCGCACGCCAAGGGGTGCAACTTCCTTGGACAGGCTTTTGCTGTAGGTGGATAGCGCCGCCTTGGCTGCCGCATAGGCGGTGGTCGAGGCGGGAAGTGGCAATTGTCGCTGGATCGAGGTCACGTGGATCACCACGCCTCGCCCGCGGGCGACCATATCGGGCAGCAACGCGCGGTCGAGCCGCACGGCCGGCATCAGATTGAGGCCGAGTTCCTGCTCCCAATGTCGATCGTCCAGCGCCGCAAAGCCGCCCGCCGGCGCCGACGAGCCTCCCAGCATGTGGACGATGATGTCGACGCTTCCCAGCCGCTCCCGCGCTGTTGCTGCCAAGCGGGCTGCGCCCTCGCTCGTGGTCAGGTCGGCGGCCACGAAGAGCCCTTCCGGCAGGCTGTCGGGCCTGGTCCGGGCGCTGGTCAGCACCTCGGCTCCGAGTTGGCGAAACAGTGCCACCGTCGCGGCACCTGCACCCCGCGTTCCGGACGTGATCACTGCGCGCTTTCCCGCGAGCGACAGGAACGGGATCACGGCTTGATCTCCAGACGTGCGATCAGGCCAGCGCAAAGCGTGAAGGCGTAGCGCAGATCGACAGGGCTGCCGGGGAAGTCGCCGGTGAGATGCGCCGTGACGATGGTTTGCCCGTCGATATCGCCAGTCGCGTAGGGCGCGGCGTGATAAGTGTATTGTGCGGATGCCTTCGTCTTCCATTCGCGGATCTGGTCATGGCCCGCATGAGTGCGGCGCTCGTCGATGACGATCGCGTCCCCGGCAAAGCAGCGCAGGAACGCATCGATGTCGTCGGAACGATCGGCGGCAAAGTAGCCGGCGATTGGCGAAGGAAGCTCGATCGTCATGTAGCGCTCCTGCTCTGGTGCACCCAGCGGTGCCTGTGGAGCGGATTTAGCGATGGACGTGCGACAGGAAAATCGAGATAAAGCTGGATGAGTTATTGCGATTTTCAGGACAATGGCTGATCTCGGGCTGACCAGGTTGAACGCCCTCGTGGCGGTTGCACGCCTCGGATCGTTTCGCGCGGCGGCAGCCGAACTCGGCATGTCGAACACGGCGCTCAGCAACGCGATCAGCACGCTCGAACAGCAGCTTGGCATCCGCCTGCTCAACAGGACCACCCGCAGTGTGGCTCTGACCGACGCGGGGCGGGCCTTCATCAATCAGGTCGGACCCGCACTGCGGGTCATCGACGATGCCGTGGAGGGAGCCAGATCACACCAGGAGGTGCCTTCAGGCACGCTGAGGATCAATGCCTTCGCCAGCGCGGCACGGGAGGTGCTGGCACCGCTCCTGCTCGAATACGTGCGGCGCTTTCCCCGCGTTCACATCGATCTCGTCACTGAAGGCCGGATCGTCGATATCGTCGCGGGCGGGTTCGATTTCGGTATCCGCAGGATCGACTTTGTCCCGGCAGACATGATCGCGCTCCGGCTCGGCAAACCTCGCCGCCATGCAGTGGTAGCGACGCCCCGCTATTTCTCGCAGAGGCCCGTGCCGCAGGTGCCTGCCGATTTGCTCCGACACGCCTGCATCCGCGTCCGACTGCCGAGTGGTGAACTCTATCGCTGGCAATTCGAGAAGGACGGCAACGCCGAACGGATCGACGTGAGCGGGCCGATCACCCTTGACGAGGCAAGCCTCGCACGGATCGCCGTGCTGGATCATGCCGGCATCGGCTATTTCATGGAAAGCGATGTGGCGGAGGATCTGGCGACAGGCCGCGTGATCCGGGTGCTGGAGGCGTGGACTCCGGAACTCCCGGACCTGTGCCTCTATTATTCGGATCGCCGCAACTCATCGGCAGCGTTCCGCTCGTTCATTGCGCTGGCGAGGGAGGTTTGGGCTCAGCCAAGCGGCTGAATGGAAAGTCGGCGCCGGGCTTTCGGGGACCGGCAGCTTCCCACCCACGACCGGCCATGAGCGGGGCCAAATATTCCAGCGCGCAAAGCCGAGCGCGCGGCGAACGACTCCACCCGAAGTTATCATGAATCCTATGCAAATCGATGAAGTTGGATTGAGCCGGCGAGGAAATGGCAGGAAAATCGCGCTCCAAGCCGCCATTTCCGCCCTCCACCACGAGCAGTCATGAGCGCGGGCAATGCGCGATCCCGACAGCCGATTGGCGGCTTTCGGCGGAAGCAGACGTTTTCGTAGATGATCGGGAATGACCGCCTCTGGGGCGAAGTCGCCGCATGACATTGGCGAACACAGCGGTGGCCTTCCAGCAAAAGGCGCTGGAACGGGGGGCCGGACAAGCTCGACTTGCCATCGGGCCGCTCCGTTCTGGCAGACGACAGTGGCGAAGCCCAGCGAGCCGGGCAAACTGCTTCATGCGGCCCAGAATTGACCGAGCCCCACGCCTTGAGGAGGTCGGGCAGCAAGTCAGGTCATGGCGTCTTGCCAATCTGACCGGCCGGAACCAGTCTGATCTTGTCCCGGAACTCACCGGACAGTGCATCGAGCAGAAATGCCCGGTGATCCGCACCGACAACAAAAACCACCCGGGCTCCCGGCGACTTTCGGTCCAACCGATCCCTGATCAGCTGCGCCGCGTTGCTCGCGATCTGCCGGTCGCGTTCTGCATAAAACGTGACCAGGGGCGAAAAGGGGGTGTCGGCGAGCATCGCCGACAGCGCGCGGTAATAGTCCCGCGTCGCAGCATCTTAGCGCCCGTCATTGAGCGATGCCGTGGTTGCCGTGCGGATGATCTGCTGCTGGCGCTCGCGACCGGCATCGACCTGTGCCGACGAAATATCGGTCCGCCCGTCCAGCTCGCGCTGCAAGCGCCTTATCTCGCTATGGTCGCGCCAATAGCCGGCCGGGATCGCCCAGCCTTCGAGGTCATGGCCCAGCCAGTCTATCCCGAACGCTCTTGCGCCATATTCCCGCGCCAGTTCGCGCATTTCGAGCGGATAGTTGGCGGCGAGATAGTCTGCGCCGCGTTGCATGTCCTCGGCACGGATCTCCACGCCCACTGCATCGGGGCCGAACGCCCGGATGACGGCGTAGAGATCCTCGTAGGAATAGCGCGGATTGCCAGCATGAGCCGAGTGCAGGGTGGCGATCACCATGACTTCGACCGGCGAGGCTCCAGCTTCGTCGGCACGGCCATGGGCTGTCACGCAGCCGGACAGCACTGCCGGCACCACCAGTCATGTCTGGGTGAGCCGGGATGGTCTATTCATCGCTTGCTCCGCTCTGTTCCATGAACAATCGCACATCGCGGGCAAAGCGGGCCGGCTCGTCCACGAAGGGGAAATGGCCGGCACGCTGATAGGATAGGAAAGCGCCGTTCGCCAGCTGCGCGGCAAGCTTCTGCTGCGGCTCTTCGGCCGTCTGATGATCGAGCGCCCCGTCGATGAAGAGCACCGGCATCGTCAGCCGACCCGGCTGGTCGAAGCGGTATTCGAGCAGGCCCTTGCCAAACAGCGCATTGCCCATTTCGCCGGAGTTGCCCAGCCCTTCGGCATTATCCCATTGTTCCACCTGCCGCGCTGTGGCGGGGTCCGGAAACATGGCCGCCTCGATCCACTGTTTCCTGCGGGCATCGTCATAGGCGGCAAACGGCTGACATTCCCCGTCGCCCCCCGCTGCCATCGCCCGGGCATAGGCGGGCGGATCTTCGCGGCGCAGCCGGTCGCACAGCGCCTTCATCGCGGCGGGCATGTCCGGCACCGCGCCGGTGAGGATGAGTCCCGCCACGCGCTCAGGATGCGCGGCGGCATATTCAAGCGCCAGAATGCTGCCGAAACTATGCCCGAGCAGGATCACCCGCTCGGCCCCGAGATGATCGCGCAGGACATCGATGTCCGAAACGAGGATCGGGAGGGAATAGAGATCGGGATCGGACGGGCGCTGCGAACGCCCCGAACCGCGCTGGTCGTAATAGACCACGGTTGCGAATTGCTCGATCACAGGGCCGACGGAGGCCTGGAATGTCTGGCTCCCCTGCCCCGGACCGCCATGCAGGAAAATGATGGGCGTATCGGACGGCTCGCCTGCAACGCGGAACCATTGCGACACCGGCCCCGGCCCATTGTCGAACCGCCCCTCGCGCGGGGGCGATGCCTCATGTGCAGCCGCTGACGACGCCGACAGCGCGGCCACCACCAGCAGAAACGGGGTCACCCAATATTGCATTCGCACCTCTTGTGGTCGATCGGCAAGCGAGACGGATCGCAGGGAAACGCCCCGCTTTCAGCGCGGACGAAGCCAGACGCGCCGCCCCGGAAAATCGGTCACGATCGTGAATTCGCGCAGCAAATCGACGCCGATGTTTGCCGGAACGCGGGCGTCGGCGCTGACCTGCGCCCGGACATTGCGGAAGGTCCTGCCCGCAATCGTCAGTTCCGGGACAATGACGACCGGACGCGCCACCGCCCCGCCGATCCCGCCCCCAAGCTCAGTGGCCACGGGCGTCAGCGACAGCTCGGACGCCAGCGTCGAGGAAATCAGCAAGCCAGAGCCGTTGCCGAGATCGAAATCGGCCATTTGGGTCCCAGCGGTTCCGAAACTGACCTCGATGGTCTCGATGCCGTGCGCGGCCGTCAGATCAAGCATGACACCCTCAGGCACCGCATCGCTGGCCAGCCATTCGATCCGCCCGCCTTCGATATCGACGAGCACCCGGCCGGCGTCGAACAATTCGCGCCCCAGTATCATGGGAAGCGGTGCGTTCAACAGACGCGCGCCGACGTCCGAGAGGTCTATGATGGCAGCTGTCGGGATCAGCAGGTCGCGACCCAATGCCGTAACGCTCACCTTCTGGACGAGTTCGGCGCGGGTGGCGGTCGCGCCGGTGCCCCTCGCCTCCACTTCAGTGCCGCTCCCTAGACGCAACTGACGGGCCGTTGCGGTGTCGAAGACCGTGACTTCTGCTCCGCTATCAACCAGAGCCTGAACCGGCTCACCACCCACCTCGACGGAGAGAAAGAGGCGATTGCCCTCGATCAGGAGGGTTTCGGCTTGCAAGGGAGGTGCGATAAGCGCAGCGAACACTGCTACAAGACAACGTGCCATGCCGCGTTCATCTCCGGTGTATTGCCCAAATCATACGCTGTCTCGACCGACGCGCAGCATGGCGGGACAAACTGCGCACCGCCGGCACTGTGCCGCGCCTATCGCGGGGTAGCGCCCTGCGAAAGCCCGCCGGTCTTGATCCATCCTGCGACCAGATCGACCAGGGCGCTGCTCAGTTCCATCTTCCCTGCGACGTGCTCTCCGGGTGCAAGCCCCTCGCCGCGCAGGAAGAAATGATCCTCGCGGGGGAGCACGGCGAGCGTCAGCGCGCCCGCGTCATGCCGCTTGGCAAGGAAGATCGGCGCATTGAGCGACGGTTCGGTCAGGTCATCATGCGTGCCCCACACAGCCAGCACCGGATCGGTGACCCTGGCGAAGACGGGGGCAGGATCATGGGCGAGGAAGACCTGCATTTCCGGGCTCGCCATGCGGTCGACGAAGTCGCCGCGAACCTCGGCGATCTCCTGCGCGCTGAGGCCGACCATCGCGAACAGACGATCTGCCCCTTGCCCGATCGCTTCATGGTCCCCGGCAATCGACGCATCGGCGATGTCGGCAAAGGTCGCGCGGATCGCGGTCAGCTTGGCTTGGTCGCTGCCCGGGAAGCGTGCGGGGTTGGCTTGCTGGTCGATCCAGACGGTGCGCCCCTGCCTCCCCGGCGCTCCCAGTAGGACGACAAAGTCGATGACGCCCTCACGCTCGGCCCAGACTTCGGTTGCGACCAGAGTGCCCTCGCTATGGCCGATGATGCCGATCGGCACTCCGGCAAGTTCCGGGCGCGCGGCGAGCATGTCGAGAACCGCCCGGATCTGCGGGATACGCTGCTTGAAGTGCTGGACGCGCTCGCCGGTCGAGGCGCCAACCCCGGCATTGTCGACACGCACGCTGGCGATACCTTGCGCCGCAAGACCATCGGCGAGAAGCTTGAACATCGGCGCACCGGAAATCACCTGATCGCGGGCGTGGGGTCCGGCGCCCTGCACCAGCACCACAGCCGCGCGCGGTCGATCCTCGGGGAAGGAAAGCGTGCCGGCAAGTTGCGCGCTCCCGGTCTCAACGGTCACTGCTTCATCGCGTGCAAATCCAGGGCTCGCGAGAGAGAAGGCGAAAACGAAGCAAAAGAAAGCGAAGATGCGCGAATGCACACAGTGGCTCCTCGATGAAACTAACGTGTATTGCCGTATTAATACGGCATATGCCGTGTTGCAACACGAAGATGCTGGGACGACAGGCGTACCCTAGGCGGCGCAGGCCGGCGTTGATGGTGTTGTCGCTCATTGGGCGCTTGCGGGAGCGGATCGAAGGGAAGACGTAGCCGTCAGGGCCGGTCAGCGCGTGGAGGTCTTCGAGGATCGCAATCGACTGGCGTGAGAGCGGGACGAGGTGATCCTTGCGCATCTTGGTCTTGCCCGACGGGATCGTCCACAGCGCCCCTTCGAGATCGATTTCGTTCCATTCGGCATGGCGCAACTCGCCAGGGCGGACGAAAACATGCGGGGCCAATTGCATCGCTAGCTTGGTGATCGGCTGGCCTTCATAGCCGTCGATGGCGCGCAGCAGCTCACCCACGCGCGCGGGGTCGATGATCGCGCCGTAGTGGGTGACGGTGGGCGCGGTCAGAGCGCCGCGCAGGTCGCGCGTCGGGTCTGAAGCGAGGCGGGCGGTTGCGACCGCATAGCGGAAGACCGCGCCGGCCAGTTGCAGGGTACGACGGGCGCTTTCCAGTTGGCCCTTTCGTTCGATCTTGCGGATGGCCGCGAGCACATCGGCAGGTTCGATATCGGTGATGGGCATGCGACCCAACGGCACCTTCAAAAGCGAAATCAGGTACTCGCTGCGGGCAGCCGTGCTGGCGGCCCAAGCTTTCTGGCCGTCGCGCTTGCGCTTCTCGCAATACTCTTCGGCAATCGCTGCAAACGTGTTTCCCGCCTGGATCTGGGTGCGGAGCTTTTCCCGCAGCCTCTCGCGTGACGGGTCTTTACCGGCGGATAGAAGCTCTCTGGCTTGATCACGGCGTCTGCGCGCTTCGGCCAGGCCAATGACGGGATAAGTTCCAATGGCGAGCTTCTTCTCGCGGCCGTCAAACCGATACTTGAAACGCCAGAGCTTCCCGCCGGAAGGTTGGATCAGCACAAATAGGCCGAAGGCATCACCCATCTTGTAAGGCTTGCCCGTGGCTTGGCATTTCTTATCGCTACGTCCGTAAGAGCCATAAATCCCAACGCTTTCCGGTCGCGTGGCCCCCAACGAGGGGGCCACGCAGTGACGCCCGTTGACCCCAGGCCCCCGAAATGGCCCCCAGCAACGCCGGATGCAACGGGAAGGATAGGGACATTCCCGGACGACCCAAGGGCTGAATCCCTCGGAATTCCAAGGGCTTTATAGTCTTTCTGGGGCTGTTTAGGAAGGGAGGGCTGGAGCGGGTGAAGGGAATCGAACCCTCGTCGTAAGCTTGGGAAGCTTCTGCTCTACCATTGAGCTACACCCGCATCGCGCGCGCAGTGGGCTCGCTGCTTGTGGGCGGGCTCTTGGCGCTTTTTGCAGTCCGGTTCGCACCATCCTGCGAGATGCGCTCGCCCTCTGCCACGAGGACACGCGCCTGGTCAACACAAGTTCGCCTGATCGCGCGCAGCTTTTCGACGGCCATGGCGCGGCGGGGCGCCCGATCACGCCGCGAGGGGGACGGGCAGCGCCAGGGGCCCGGACGGTCTGGCGGCGAACCTGCGACCGGCCGCGCGCAGCAGCGCGCCCACATGGGCGATCGGCTGCGCCCCGAGGGGGCGGCCCTCGACCACCGGCGCCTGCCGGGCCGCCCGCGCGCGGGCGCGGCGCAGGCGCTCGACCAGCGCGATCCGCGCGCCCAGCCCGGCGCCGTTGACATTCTGGATCTCGAGCCCGGGGAAGGCATTGCATTCGAGCACCTGGACGCCGCGGGTGGCATCGATCACCAGATCGACCCCGACATAGCCGAGCCCGAGCGCGCCCGAGCAGCGCCGCGCCGCCTCCACCGTCTCGCGCCAGAACGGCAACTGCACGCCGATCAGCGCGGCCTGGGTGGAGGGGTGATCGAACACCTCGTCCTGCCCCAGCACGGCGCGGACGATCGTCCCGTCGCGGAAGTCGATCGCCGCCCCCACCGCGCCCTGGTGCAGGTTCGCGCGGCCCCCGCTTTCCACCGTCGGCAGGCGGGTCATCGCCATCAGCGGCACATCGTGCAGGCAGATGATGCGGATATCGGGCAGCCCGAAAGGCACCAGCTGCGCGAAGGCGGGATGGGTGCGGATCAGGGGTTCGATCAGCGCGGCATCGCTGTTGCCGCCCTCGAGCGAGAGCTCTCCAGCAAGGATGCGACCGACATGGGCGCGCAGCATCTTTTCGGTCAGCACCTCGCCATCGAGCTTGCGCCACCCGCCCTGGCACCGACCATCGACGAGGATAACCCCCTCCCCGCGCCGCCCGCGGTTGGGCTTGATCGCGAAAGCTTGCGGAAGGCTGGCGTAGTCGAAGCCCGCCGCCTCGGCCTCGCCCGCGATCAGCGCGAGGGTCGGGGGCACCGGCACCCCGGCGGCCGCGAGGCGCTGCTTGGTTTCGAACTTCTGGTTCACCCCCCTGATCGCCTCGCGCGGGTTGAGGCGGGCGATCAGGGCGTTGCGGCGGTTCATTCCGAGCACGGTCATGGGATCAGCCTTGTTGCTTGGCGGCGCGGAAGCGCGACAGTTCGGACAGGCGCAGGCCCTGGTAGCGGCCCAGCAGGATCATCGCCGCGATGCTCGCCAGGGGCAGCGCCAGCGGGTGCTCGGCGGCGAGCCACACCACCCTCGGGGCGGCAACCAGACCCTGGATCAGCAGTGCGACCGCAAGGGTGGTGGCGGTCATGCGCACCGCCTTGGTCGGGCCGTCGGCCTCGTAGGCGTTCCACCACCGTTCGACGATCAGCGCGGTGACCACCACCGGGAAGGCGCTGACCAGCGCCGGCTGGCGGAACTCCAGCGCCATCGCTCCGAGCGCCGAGACGACGATCGCGATGAGGGTGCCCAGAAAGCCGACGCGCGAGAGGTTCAGCGCCTTGAGGAAGGGCACTGCCAGCATCCCGATCAGGATCGCGGTGGTCGAGATCACCGGCCCGGCAATCGGCCCCGCCTGCAGATAGGCAAGCGCGAGCAGCATCGGGGTGAACAGGCCGAAGGTCTTCCAGCCCAGCACGGAGCGCACGAACACCACCACCGCGGCACCCACCGGCATCACCAGCAACAGGTGCATCCCCGGCAGGTTCCACGGGCGCGAGGGATCGCCGAAGGTCGCGATCACCGCGCTGGTGACAACGTTGTCGGAGCGGTCGAACAGCGTCCAGACGATCGCGCCGAAGATCGCGGCGAGCGCGGCGGCAAGGGCATAGCCGATGCGCCGCAGGGCGATATCGCCCGGCAGGGACAAATCATCAGAACGCATGGGAAACCTCCACTTCGAAACGATAGCCCGAGCGGTCGAAGGCGGGATCGGTGGAATTGCGGACCACGTAGCGCGCCTCACCGGCGATGCGCCACGGGCCGGGGCTCCAGATCAGGGTGAGCTCGGGCCAGAACAGATCGTCCTCGCGCGACCCCCCGCCCGCCACCGGGCGCCCGCCGAAGTCGAGCCGCTGGTAGCTCAATTCGCCGCGCAGGCGCAGATCGCTGGCGATGGGGCGCTGGTAGCTCGCCTCGGCGAGCCAGCGGGTGAGGTTGCGGCGCGCCTCGGCCGAGTTGATCTCGTCATAGCGGCCGCGCAGGAAGGCATAGTGATTGGGCCCGAAGCGGTAGCGATACTCGCCGTCGACGCGGATGCCATCGCCGCGCGATCCGGTAGCGTCGTCATAGCCGCGCTCCCGCCAGCTCGCGCCGAGCGCCACGCGGTTGGCGTCATCGAGGCTGTGCATGATCTCGCCGCCGAACTCCCACTCGTCGGTCGAGGTGAATTCGGCGGCGAGGAGATTGTCGCTGCGCTCGCCGAAGACCGAAAGGCGGGTGGCGTCCGACAGGTCATAGGCGAGCGTGAGGCGCGCGGCATTCTGCCAGCGGTCGGTGCGGGCCTCGTCCTCGAATTCGAGCCGGGTCGCCGCGTTGCGCAGGGTCACGGTGACATCGTCTCTCGAGAGCACCAGCGAGGGGGTGATGACCACGGCGAGTGCATTGCCGTCGACCACCTCGTCCTCGGCAGGCGCGGTCGAGCGGGCGGTGATCCCGCGCGCGCTCAGCCTGAGGCCGGGATTGAGGCTCCAGCCGGAGCCCGCCCTGGCAGCGGCGGCATCATCGCGCTCGTCGTCGATGGTGCTGCCTTGCGCATCCTGGTCGGGTGCGGCGGTCTCGGCGAGGGCGGCGGTGGCGAAGCACATCACGGGAACCGCCAGCACGAAGGCTTGCAGCAGGCGGCGGGGCAGGGGGTTGCGAGAGGTCACGAAGGGCTCCTGTTGCGGTCCGGCGTTCATGCCGGTTCAGGGGCCAAACGGGGCAGGCGGCGGGCTTATTCCCGCGAGCGACGCAGAAAATTTCCGCCCTCCTAGGGGAATTTACGCAGGTGCCCGCCCGTTAGCGCAAGATCAGCCCTGCACCAGGAGAAGCCTTGTGCCGCAGCCCTGTCCGCCCGAGCCTTCGCGTGATCCCGGCAATGGTGAGCCCTGCCCCGGCACCGCGCCCGAAGCCCCCTCGCGGCTCGCGCCGGGCCTTGCGCTGGGCGCGCTGGGGGCAATCGATATCGCGCCCCTGCGAGCCGCCGCTGGCTGCGCGATGACCACTGGTGCCGCGCTGGCGCTCAGCTGGCTGCTGCTCGGGCACCTCCTCGGCGAGCGCGGCCTTTTTTCCGGAAATCGGGCACAAAATGCAACATAGGTTATTTTATATCGCAACGGCCAGTCCGGCCTTTTCCTGAAGGTTCGAAGATGACGATGAAAGCAATGATCCGCAGGCTCGGTGCTGCGACGCTGATCGGCACGGCCATCGCGGGCTCCACCGCGGCGCAGGCGCAGGCCGACGGCGAGCAGAAATCCAAGGCGCTTCCCCGGCTCGAGGTGCAGTGGGAAGGGATCGACATCCGCCTCACCGCAGGCGCCGCCGCGCAGGGGGCGGTGTTCGACGATGACAATCCGGACACCGATTCCCCCGATGCCCAGGTCGATCTGTTCGCCCGCCTCAACGCGCAATGGACCTCGCCCGGCGGGATCATCATCGGCGCCAATGTCGAGCAGAACAGCCGCCGCCGCGCCGCTGGTGGCGCTGGGGCAGGTGCGCGGCGAGTTTGCGCGCTATGCCGGGACGCAGGCGCTGCTGCGCGCGCTCGACACGCAGGACGCCTTCAAGGTGATCTACCTCTCGCCCCCCGTGGGCGGCCTGCGCGGGGGCGTGTCCTATTCGCCCAAGGTGCGCCGCAACGCTGCCGCGGTGGACTCGCGCGACCGGATCGAGGTCAACGACGCCTTCGAATTCGGGGTGCAATACCAGCAGGTGGTGGGCGACTGGATCCTGGGGGCGAGCGGCGGCTATGCCACGGGCGACGCCGATCCGGTAACCACCCGCGCCGATCTCGACAGCTGGAGCGTGGGGGCCGAGGCCCGCCGCGGCCCCTTGCGGATCGGGGCGGCCTATGTCGACCGCGGCGATTCCAACCGGCTCGACCGCGGGTTCGACCAGTGGGAGGTCAATGGCGGGGTGGGCTGGGTGACCCCCGAATGGGGCGTGGCGGGCAGCGTCGCCTACACCAGGGCTTCGGACCGCGAGAACCGGTTGATCGGGGTGGGCGGCTTCTACCAGCTCCACCCCAACATCCAGATCCGCGCCGACGTGGTCTCGTTCCGCGAGGAGCGCTTCCTCCTCTCCACCGACAGCGGCTTTGCCAGCGTGGTCGAGGTGCTGTTCACCATCTGACGCAGCGCCGCCGCCGCGCGGCACGCGAAAAAGCCCGGGCGACCAGCAGGCCGCCCGGGCTTTTTGTCCTCGTGGCTTTGCCTATTTCTTCCCGAGTTCGGCGAGCTCGTCGGGCCCGGTCACGGGATCGCTGCCGATCATCGCGTCGACCGCGGCGACCACCGCGGGGGCGGCATCGCCGCCTGCGAGCTTCATCTCGCCGACCGGAGCCGCGCGTCGGCCATAGGCCTCGATCTGCCAGCCGCCGCCGTTCCCGCCCGCGCAGGCGAGCGCATCGCTGGTCGTTCCGCCCTTGCCCTCGATCAGGAACTGGCGGCACAGCTGGCCTTCGGCGTTGCGGAAGGTGAGCACCACCTCGCCCTCGCCCAGCGCGGCCAGATCGGTCCGCTGGCCACTCGGCGCGGAGTCGAGCATGGCGGTCACGTCGGCGCTGGCGAGCACCAGGCCATCGGCCCGGGGGGCGTCCGAGCCGCCCTTGAGCAGCGGGCCGCCGATCAGCACGCCCAGCGCCAGGCTCGCCGCCATCGCGCCGAACTGCGGCCAGCGCCAGCCGGAGCGGCCGGTGTCGTTGGCGGGGGTCGGCAACGGTGCGGCGGGGGACTTGGCGGCGCGCGCGGCGGCGAGATCGACCACATCGGCCGCAGGCGGGGTGAGGGCAGCCGTCAGCCGCTCGGGCACGGACGCATCCAGCACCGGGGCGAAGGCATCGCGCACCAGCGGCGCGAGGCCATCGCCCGCCGCCAGCGCCTCGGCCCGCTCGGCAAGCGCCGGATCGGCATTGAGCGCGGCCTCGATCGCATCGATCAGCGCCTCGTCCTCAATCGTGCCTGCCATGAAGGCGGCGAGCTCGGCATCGGTGAAGCCTGCGCTCATTGCAGCGCTCCTTCGGCGGCGATCCGCTTCGCCAGCGCCGCCTTGGCCCGCGACAGGCGGCTCATCACCGTCCCGATCGGCAGGCCGAGCAGATCGGCCGCCTCGCGGTAGCTCAGCTCCTCGAGCATGACGAGCGCGACCACGTCGCGCTGCTCGGGCGGGAGGCTGTCGACCGCCGCGCGCACCATCCGCGCCTCGGCGCTCGCCTCGACCACCGCCACGCCATCATCGCCCGCCAGATCGAGCATCGCGCCGATATCGTCATGGCCCATGCGGTTGTGCGCCCGGCGCCGGTCGTCGACCCAGTGGTTGCGGGCGATCCGGAACACCCACGCGTCAAGCCGGGTGCCGGGCTGATATTGTTCCATGTTCACCATCGCTTTCTCCAGCGCCGCCTGCACGACATCATCGGCATCGGCGATCGACCCCGTCAGCACCCGGGCGAAACGGCGCAGGCGCGGGATCAGCGCGATCAGCGCCTGCCTGGTCGTTTCGTCCGGGGTGATCGGGCGGTTCATCGGCTCAACGGTTCAGCGAGTGGCAATATTCCGCCCATAGACAGGACGCGGGAATAAAAGAACAGCCCGTTTCGTATGGAGCAAGGCAAGGAACGAAACAGTCATTTCCGGCTTTACTTGCCGGGGGGCACAAGGGGCATTCGATGCGCACGCGGGTCATCATCGCCTATTTGCTGATGCTGGGGCTGACGCTCGGCCCGGTTGCGTGGGCCTGGCACGCCCCCCTCGCCGCGCAGGACGCGGGCGATGATGACGACGACGATGACGGCGATGCGGGCGATGACGATGACGCTGTCTCCGACCCCGACACGCAGGACCCCGGCGGCGACGACCTCGGCGGCGACGATGTGGGCGGCGACGACCTCGGCGGCGACGATGTGGGCGGTGACGACCTTGGCGGGGACGACGCGGGGGGCGACGATGTGGGCGGCGACGATGTAGGCGGCGACGATGTGGGCGGCGACGATGCCGGCGGCGACGACCTTGGCGGGGACGACGCGGGCCGCGATGACGCGGGCGGCGATGATGCCGGTGGTGACGATGCCGGTGGTGACGATGCCGGTGGGGACGACGATGGCGCAACCGGCGGCAGCGATGATGACGGCGGAGCCTCGGGCAGCGATGACGACGATGGCGCGACGGGTGCCGATGACGACGATGACGACAGCGCGGCCGGGAACGACGATGACGCCGACGACATCGCAGGCGACAACGGCGACACCGACGACGGCATGGACGATCTCGGCGACGACCCCGGCCAGTGGCTGCTCGCGAGCGGCGAGACCGAGGCCGAGCGCGCCGAACGCGACGAGCGCGACCGGATCGACACCGATGGTGACGGCTTCCGCTATCGCCGCGGCGAGTTCGTCGCGCTGGATCTGGGCCCTGACGAGCTTGCCGAACTGAAGGCGGGCGGCTTCGAGGTGATCGCCAGCGAGAAGCTCGCCTCGGTCGAGGGGACGGTGCTGCTGCTGCGCGGCCCTGCCCAGAGCGCCGACGAGGCGGCGCTCGACACGCTCGAGACGATCGCCGATCCCGACACCATCGGCTATAATCACCTGTTCGACAGCTCGTCGGTGCAAACGAAGCGCCGCAAGGGCGCGAGCCTGCCGCAGCGCGTCGCCTGCGGCTGCCAGATCGGGCTGATCGACACCGGGATCGCGACCGGCCTTGCCTATTTCAAGCATGTCACGCTGAGCCAGCGCGCTTTCAACGGCAAGGTCGCCGAGGCGCGGCTGCACGGCACCGCGGTGGCGCATCTGATGGCGGGCACCAAGGCCGATCCGGCAGCGCGCACGAAGATCTTCGTCGCGGACATCTTCTCCGGCCCGCGCGAATCCGCCGGGTCGAGCTTCGCGCTGATCAAGGCGCTCGATTGGCTCGCAGGACAGGGCGTGCCGGTGATCAACATCAGCCTGTCTGGCCCGCGCAACCCGGCGGTGGCAGGGGCCATCGCGCGCATCACCAGGCGCGGCCACGTCATCGTCGCGGCAGCGGGCAATGACGGCCCCGCCGCCCCGCCGGTGTTCCCGGGCGCTTACGAGAACGTCGTCGGGGTGACCGCAGTCGATGCCCAGAACCGGATCTACCGCTACGCCAATCGCGGCGCGCATGTCGATTTCGCGGCGCGCGGCGTCGCTGTCCCGGCGATCGATGCCAAGGGCGAGGTGCGCGATGCGACCGGCACCTCCTTTGCCGCGCCGCTGGTCGCCGCGCGGCTGGCGCGGCAGCTCGGCAAGGCCGATCCCGCCGCCGCCCAGAAAGCGATCCGCGCGCTCGAGGCCGAGGCGCGCGATCTGGGCCCGCGCGGGCGCGATCCGATCTATGGCGCGGGTCTGGTGGGGGCCGAGCCGTGAGCCGGGGCCTCCCCGCCGCCGCCGCGCTGGCCGCGGCGCTCGCCGCCTCGGG
>NZ_LSJS01000320.1 GCF_001557325.1 Erythrobacter donghaensis | reverse complement strand
CCGAGAACGCGCTGCGCGGCATCGCGGTCGGGCGCAAGAACTGGCTGTTCGCCGGTGCGGATTGCGGCGGCGAGCGGGCGGCCGCGATGTATTCGCTGCTCGAGACCGCCAAGCTCAACGGCGTGAACCCGCAGGTCTGGCTGACCGACGTCCTCGACCGCATCGGCAAAGGCCATCCCATCAACCGCCTCGACGAGCTCCTGCCATGGGCGTGGAAGGCGGCTCGTTCCAGTGACCCCGACGTTGCGTGAGGACCCATTGCGCCGATGGCAGCTATCTGCGATTTTCCGCCAGAAGCCGACATTCAGCAAGCGACCCCGTAGCGGTTGCTGCTGGGTGCCTTGGCCGGGCTCTGTTGCAAACTCTGATGCGGTTGCCAAGGTTGGGCCCTTGGGTTGGTA
>NZ_LSJS01000319.1 GCF_001557325.1 Erythrobacter donghaensis | reverse complement strand
CGATGACATGTGCGTGATGCCAGCGCGGTCGCGCCGCTGGTCCCGCCCGAATAGCCTTCGGCTACCCCGAAGGCGCCGGTACGAGGCGCAGCCACTTTGAGGCCAGCGGGGCGCGTCGAGGGCGCCGGCCTGACGAAGACATGACCGTCGGTCCGCATCTGGCGGAGGTGCTCGCGACCTCCCGGCATCAAAATGTCGGGTTTGACTGATCGGGCAAATCCAGGGCCGAGAGCGCTCGACGGGTTGGCGGCACGAATGCCCGGAAAGGGGTCGATGATGGTGCGGGCGGCGCGGCGGTCCGCAGCCGACACCCAATCGTCGTTGGACGCGCCGACCGTCACCGCGTTGATTGCCTCGGACGGCGAAAACATACGCCGGTCAGCCATCAGATTGCCGATCGCGGTCAGCGTGCCGTCACAGCGAGCGGCGGCGTCAGCGTCTTCGAAAGCCGTGCCGGTCGCGAAGGCTGGGACGCCGAAGGTCTCCCTCACATTACCAGCACTCACCAGAAACAGAATGCCGTATCGGTACGCCAGTCGATCCAGCAGCCGTGCCCATGCCGACAGCGACGACTGAAAGGGACGCCGCTCGTTGCCAAGCGAGAGATTGACGATCAGCACGCCCGGCGCCGTTGCATCCGGGCCTTCTCGCATCGCTCTAATGGCGAGAAAGATGATGTCGACGACAAGCCGTCGTGCCGGGAAGCGATCCCCAGCACCCATCACCGGAACAACATGAATGCGCCGCGGCAATGCCGGTGCGGGATTGTTCCTGTCGCCATGCACGAGGAGCGACGCCATCGCAGTGCCATGGACGCGTTGGTCCACGGGGGCATGGGGTTCGAGATCGAATTGATCATCCACGACCAGATGAGCGGCGAGCAGCGGATGTGCGGCGACTGGAACTCCGTCGAGCAGGGCCAGGATCGGTTCGCGCAGGTTGCCGACCGCAGCAGCGGTGCCGGCGTCTGTGACGTCCTCGATCTCGATCGTCGTCGCTAGGCTTTGCGGGCGGATGTGCATGACAGGCTCGAGGCTGGCGATGCCGCCTTCCGCC
>NZ_LSJS01000318.1 GCF_001557325.1 Erythrobacter donghaensis | reverse complement strand
GTTCACGGGCGGCGGACGGGCTGGGGCGCGGCGGCGGCCTCGGCGAGGCGATCGGTGAGCAGCGCCTCCATCGCGCCGTCCTCCGCCTGCGGCAGCGGGATCAACCCCTGTCCCCCGCCGCGCCCGGCGGTGCGGACCGGGCCGACGTGGACCGCGACCGGACGCCGGCTGATCGCCGGGCCGAGCCCGAGGAACTGGCCGCGCTGGAGATCGCGGATGCGCTCGGCCTGCCGCCGGTCCATGCCGAGCAAATCCGCGGCGCGCTGCATGTCGATATCGAGGAAGGTGCGCCCCATCAGGAAATTGGACGCCTCGGCCGCAACGTTCTTGGCGAGCTTGGCGAGGCGCTGGGTGGCGACGATCCCGGCCAGCCCGCGCTTGCGCCCCCGGCACATCAGGTTGGTCATCGCCGCCAGCGTCAACCGGCGGGTTTCGTCGTTCATCTCGCCCGCCGCGGCAGGGGCGAACATCTGCGCCTCGTCGACCACCACGAGGGCAGGATACCAGTGCTCGCGCGGGGCATCGAAGAGGGCGGTGAGGAACAGCGCGGCGCAGCGGATCTGCGCCTCGACCTCGAGCTCGTCCAAGGCCAGCACCACCGAGGCGCGGTGCTGGCGCACGCGGGCGGCCAGCTCCTCGATCTCGCGCGGGGAATAGGCGCTCGCGTCGATCACCACATGGCCGAAGGCGTCGGCGAGGGTGACGAAATCGCCCTCGGGATCGATGATGATCTGCTGCACCTGGCCCGCGCATTCCTCGAGCAGGCGGCGCAGCAGGTGCGACTTGCCCGAGCCCGAATTGCCCTGCACCAGCAGGCGCGTGGCGAGCAGCTCGGCCAGATCGATGCCGATCGCCTGTCCCTCTGGCCCGCGCCCGATGTCGATATGTGCCGTCACCCGAGCGGGATTAGGCAGGCGGCGGTCCCGAGCAAAGACGCTGCGGCGAGTTTTCCCGTGATTCCCGTCCTAGCGTGCGGCAGCCCGTTCCGGCCCCAGCATCAGCGCCGCGACATCGCCCCGCGTGCGCAGCGACTGCACCAGCAGATAGACCGACAGGAACATCATGCCCCCGAACACCGCGACCAGCCCGAGCGCAAGGCCTGCGGGGCGAAAGTGGTGGCGCCAAGAGACCCAGATGCCGGCGAGCAGCAGGAAGCACAGGAAGTCGAAATTGAATTGCCCGGGCCAGCCCATCCTCGCGATGTCGCCGAAGAAGATCGGCACGAGGTTCCAGCCGTGATTCGCGATGGTGACCGCGGTGTAGCCGAGGATCGCCAGCATGCAGGCGACGAGGAACAGGCGGAACAGGGTCATGACGCGGCGCTCTCTCCCGGAAGCGGTGTCCGTCATCGTAGCGTGTGCTACGCTCTGCGCAAGCAAGGAAATCGGCGCGCGGCGGGGCAGCGAAGACAGCTGGAGCGTCAGCTCGTTTCCTCGTGGTAGAGGATCGCGAGCTCGGTCCGGCTCCTGACCTCGAGCTTCTCGAAGATCGTGTGGAGATAGACCTTGATCGACCCCTCGCTCATCGACAGCTCCTCGCCGATCTGGCGGTTGCGCAGGCCGCGTGCGACCCGCTCGACGATCTCCATCTCGCGCCGCCCGAGCGCGTCGAACCGGCGTGCGGGCGCTGCGCCCGAGCTCAGATGCTCGATCCGCGAGGCAAGCCGCGGGTCGATCGTCTTCTCGCCCCTGCTGGCGGCGCGGATGCAATCGATGAGGAAGTCCTCGGCATCTTCCTTCAGGGCGATGCCGCAGGCGCCGTGCCGGATTGCGGCGAGGAGCTGCTTATCGTCGATGCTGGCGGTCAGGATCACCACCGGACGCGTGTCGCCCCTTTCGCGCAGCGCCGCCAGCGTGGCGATCCCGTCACGCCCGGGCATCGCGACATCGAGCACCACCACGTCGGGGTCTTCCGCAGCGATGGCCGCCAGCGCGCTGTCGCCGTCCGCGACCGAGGCCACCACCACCATGCCCGCGGTCCGCAGCACCGCCTCGAGCCCGGCCCGCAGGAACGGGTGATCATCGGCGACAAGGACATTGATCATGGTTCGCTCCGGTCGGGCAGGTTGATGATGAGGTGCGCGCCTGCCTCGCTCGCGCATAGCTCGAGCCGGCCGCCATTGGCGCGCGCGCGTTCCTCGAGCGTGCGCGGATGGGGCGGGGGGCTGCCGGTGAAGCCGGTTCCGTCATCGCGGATGTCGAGATCGATGCCCGTCTCGCCGCGCGACACCGCGATGCTGAAGCGCCTGGCCTCGCCGTGCCGCACCCCGTTGGCGACCGCCTCGCGCGCGATCTGCTGGATCTCGTGGGCGAGCGCCACCGGGACCGCCAGATCCTCGGGCGCCGTCGTCACCCTGACCTCGGCGCGCCAGTTGCGCTCGAGCTCGCTCGCGACCCGCTGCATCTGGCCTGCGAGCCTGACCGTCGCGGGCTCGAGATCGGTGCGGCGCAGGCGCTCGATCATCTCGCGCAGATGGCGATGCTCGCTGCTGAGGCTGGCTTTCATCTCGTCGAACTCGGCCTCGGGATCGGCGCCCGAGCGCACCTGCGCGCGCAGCGCCTCGAGCCGGAAGCGGACCCCGGCAAGGGTCTGGGCCACGCTGTCGTGAAGGTCGCGGGCAAGGGTGGTGCGCAGCTGCGCCACCGCTGCCTCGCGCGAGATATGCAAGAGCAGCAGCCGGTCGAGCGCGGCCGCGATCTCCTGCGCGATGGCGGGCGCGGTGGCGAGGTCGTCGATGCTCACGGCGGGGTTGCCGCTGAGGACCAGCAGCCCCTTGCCCGACGAGCTGCGGATCGGGATCACCAACCCCTCGGCAATCGCGAAATGATCGACCAGCGGCGTGGAAAAGACGGCGCGCCGCGCGCTCACCTGCCCTTGCGCGTTCGCCACCAGCATTCGCCGCCGTGCCCGGTCGAACAGGGTGAAGGGCATGTCCGCGGGTCGTGCCAGCGCCTCGGGCGGCAGGTGACGGATCACCGGATCCCCGTCCCCCAGCTTGCACAGGAGCACATGCGGATCCTCGTTGCTCCACCACCCCATGCACAGGCGGGGCGAGCC
>NZ_LSJS01000317.1 GCF_001557325.1 Erythrobacter donghaensis | reverse complement strand
CGGCATGCTGGCGGTTCACATCGGCGCGCACGAGGCTGCCATCGACCGCGAAGCCTTCACCGCCGACCAACCCCTCGGCAATGCAGCGCGCCACGGTCGTCTCGAACAGCTGGCGCAGCACATCACTGTCGCGGAAGCGCCCGTGCCGGTTCTTCGAGAAGGTCGAGTGGTCGGGCACATCGCCTTCCAGCCCGAGGCGACAGAACCAGCGATAGGCGAGGTTCAAATGCACCTCCTCGCACAGCCGCCGCTCGGACCGGATGCCCATGCAATAGCCGATGATCAGCATCC
>NZ_LSJS01000316.1 GCF_001557325.1 Erythrobacter donghaensis | reverse complement strand
GGCGGCAAGCGGCCCGCCGAGGGTGCGGCCGAGGCACCTCCTGCGCCGCAACCCGTCCCTGCTGCCGCCGAAGAAGGAGCCCCCGCCCATGGTTGACCTGCCGCGCCGTTCGCTGCTTGCCGGGATCGCTGCCCTGGGCGCTTCGGCCTGCGCCAAGATCAACGACAGCGAGGCGGCCGGCGACCTGTTCAAGGCGGCCGAGGACGGCCATCGCGTGCTCCACCGCGCGCTCGCGGGCAAGCAGGGCCTCGCCAAGGAGTTCCGCCCCGACCAGCGCTCGCCCACCTTCCGCGGCAACGGCTCGGTGACGGTCGCCGATCCCTTCTATCAGGACCAGCTCGCCAAGGGCTTCCCCGACTGGAAGCTCGAAGTGCGCGGGCTGGTCGAAAAGCCGCTGGCGCTGGGCCTTGCCGACCTCAAGGCGCTCCCCCAGCGCACCCAGATCACCCGCCACGACTGTGTCGAGGGCTGGAGCGCGATCGGCGAGTGGCAGGGGGTGCAGCTCGGCCACTTGCTCGATGCCGCCAAGGTCAAGGAATCGGCCAAATTCATCGTCTTCCGCTGCGCCGACGTGCTCTATGGTCGCGACTATTACGAGAGCATCGACATGGTCGATGCCTATCACCCGCAGACGATCATCGCCCACAGCCTCAACGGCGAGCCCCTGCCCGAAAAGAACGGCGCGCCGCTCAGGATGCGGATCGAGCGTCAGCTCGGCTACAAGCAGGCCAAGTATGTCAAGGCGATCGAAGCGGTCACCAGCTTCGCCCAGATCGGCCAGGGCGGCGGCGGGTTCTGGGAGGATGTCGCGGGCTACCAGTGGTATGCGGGGGTCTAATCAGGCCAGCGTGCGAATGACCGTTTCCAGCCCAGTGCGATCATCTGCTCCACAACGTCCAGGTCGATGTCGGCGAGCTTGTTTACATAGAGGCACGCCTTGCCGCGCGAATGCTTTCCCAGCCGCGCCAGCAGCGCCGCGAAAGCAGCTTCTTCGTCAGCGTCGCCGCAATCCATGATGTAGAGCGAATGCTTCGCCTTGCGCGGGCTGAAGCCGGCCCGGAAAAAGGTGCCGCCATGGCCACTGGCATAACGGTAAGTGTAGCGGCCATAGCCGATCATCGTGGGCCCCCACATCTTCGGCTCTTGTGCAGTGACCTTGCGAAACAGCGCATCGAGCACCCGCGCATCCTCGCGCTTGGCAGGCGGCTCGACGCCTGCGATGAAGGTGTCGACCGCAACCTCGGTGATCGTCGTCTTCGCTTCGGCCATGTCCCCTTCCCCTTCACGCCAAGTCGATGATTTTGCGAAAGCCGCCCCTCCGGCTAAGCCTACCCCCGAAGCATCCTAGAAAGGAGCACCATGAGCAAGCCTCTCCTCGACCGTTTCCTGTCCCGTGCCGTCAGGCAGGGCCGCCTCGGCATCGTCTTTGCCGATGGCTCGGCCAGCACCTATGGCACCAGCGCCGAGGGCTTTCCCGAGATCGTGCTGCGCTTCACCGATGCGGCCGTGCCGCGCGACATCATCCTCGATCCCCGGCTGGGCGCGGCGGAGGCCTTCATCGACGGGCGGCTGCTGATCGAGGAGGGCGACGTGATGGGCCTCGTCAGCCTCTTGAGAATGAACGACCGCTGGGAGCGCGGCGACGACAATCTGCGCCCGAGTGCCTTCAAACGCCTTGCCAACCGCGCCAGCTTTGCCGCCGAGCAGATCAACAACCGCGTCGGCTCGAAGAAGAACGTCGCGCACCACTACGACATCGGCAATGATCTCTACGCGCTGATGCTCGATGCCGAGCACTGGCAGTATTCCTGCGCCTATTGGGCCGAGGGCGTGACCACGCTGGCGGGGGCGCAGGAAGCGAAGCTCAGGCACATCGCCAGAAAGCTGCACCTGTCGCCCGGGCAGGAGGTGCTCGACATCGGCTGCGGGTGGGGCGGGATGGCGATCCATCTCGCGCGCGAACACGATGTCCGCGTCACCGGGATCACCCTGTCGGAAGAACAGGCCGCGCTCGCCCGCCAGCGCGTGCGCGAGGCGGGGGTGGCGGACAAGGTGACGATCAGCCTCGAGGATTACCGCGACACTGCCGCCTCAGGGCGCAAGTTCGACCGGATCGTCTCGGTCGGCATGTTCGAGCATGTCGGCCGCGCGCAGTTCGAGACCTTCTTCGAAGCCTGCGCGCGGATGCTGGCCGAGGACGGCGTGATGCTGCTCCATACCATCGGCCGCTTCGGCTCGCCCGGCACCACCGATGCCTTCACCCGCAAGTACATCTTCCCCGGCGGCTATATCCCGGCCCTGTCCGAGACCGTCGCGGCGAGCGAGAAGTTCCGCCTCATCGCGAGCGACGTGGAGACCTTGCGCCTCCACTACGCGCACACCATCCGCGCGTGGTATGCCAACTGCATGGCGCACCGCGAGAAGATCATCGCGCTTTATGACGAGCGGTTCTTCCGGATGTGGACCTTCTACCTCGCGGGCGCGGCGACCGTGTTCGAGCATGGGGGGATGGGCAATTACCAGATCCAGTACATCCGCTCGCGCCGCGCGCTGCCGGTCACCCGGGACTATCTGATCGGAAGCTAGCCCATCTCGTGCGCGCCGGGGCGCTGGCGCGGGCGATAGACCGGGCCGAAGCCCATCATCGCCGCGCCCGCCAGCGGCAGCGCGATCACCCACCAGCGGATGCCGGAGAGCGAGTCCGGGCTGGTGATGGTCAGTCCCGCGGTCGCGCCCAGCCCCGCGCAGATCGCCAGCACGCCGACCACCGCGCGCAGGCGCGGCACGGTGCGCCCGCCGCGCACGGGGCCGAAGCTCCTCTCGTGGCGCGCGAAGATGCCGATCAGCGGCAGCAGTGCGACGATGTAGACCGCGATCCAGATCGGCCGCGTCACCCACCACTCGCCCGTCCCCGGCACCGGGCCGAGGCCCCAGCCCCCGAGGAGCAGCCAGTCGACCGTCATCACCAGCACGAAGGCGGTAAGGTGCCACAGGTAGACCGTCATGATCATCCCGTTCATCAGGACCGTGGCGGCCCAGACGGTGACGTTCTCGAGCATCCGCCGCCCCGCGCGCTCCAGCGCCAGCACCAGCCCCACCTGCACGCCCCCCAGCGCAAGCAGCGCCAGCGTCGGCGGGAGCGAGTTGGAGAAGCCTCCGGGCGCCGAGACCATCGAGACCGGATAGAAGCCGAAGACGGTGATCCGCACGAGGATCGCCAGCGACACCGCGAAGAAGCCCCAGGCGAACAGCGGGCGCTCGAACTTGCCCGCCCGCCAGGCGAAACCCAGCTGGTGGATCGCGAGGAACACCCACAGGAAATTGGTGAAGTTGACGTAAGGAACCTTCATCGTGAAGGTCAGCCAGTCGGTCAGCATCGCAAGCGGCACGAACAGCGCCACGCTGCCCCAGCCCAGCCGGTTCCAGAGCCGCTGGGCGAGCGGCGTGAAGGCGGTCACCAGCAGGTATACCGCGAGGAACCATACCGGGATCAGCGCGGCCTCGGTCGCCATGCGGATCTGGGTGCGCGGCAGGCCGACCTGCGTCATCACCACCGCGAGCCCTGCCCACAGCAGGAGCACCGGGAAGGTGGGCGTGATCAGGCGCTGCACCCGGCTCGCCAGCCAGTCGCGGTAGACGCCCGCCTGATCGGCCGCGGCCTTCCTCGTGGTCGCCTCCCAGCTCACCTGGTTGGCATAGCCGCCGACGAGGAAGAACACCGGCATCACCTGGAACCCCCATGTGAGCCAGTGCGCCCAGTCGGAGACCGAAAGCAGATCGCCGCGCCGCAGCTCGCCGGCGGCGTCGATGTAGAGCCCGGCCATCAGCCAGTGCCCGAACACCACCGCCATGATCGAGATCGCCCGCAGGAAATCGACCCAGCGGTTGCGCTCCGGCGGGGTCATCACCGCCAGTTCGCGCGCCTTGCTCCACATTGTCAGCATTCATCGACCCCCGTTTGCCCCGCGCGGGACATCGCCTCGCGCACGACATATCAGGTAGTTCTTAGCAGTCGATTGCCAAGAGGCCGCCCGAAGGGTGCGCATGCCACAGCGCGATTGCCCCTTCGCCCCCACGCTGATAGGGGCGCGCGCAAGCATACCCAAGGAACCTCTCGCCATGCCCCAGAAAGTCGTCCTCGCCTATTCGGGCGGTCTCGATACCAGCGTCATCGCCAAGTGGCTGAGCGTCGAGCGCGGGCTGGAAGTCGTGACCTTCACCGCCGACTTGGGGCAAGGCGAGGAGATCGAGCCTGCACGCGCGAAGGCCCGGGCCATGGGCATTCCCGACGATCACATCTTCATCGAGGACGTGCGCGAGGAATTCGTGCGCGATTTCGTCTTCCCGATGATGCGCGCCAATGCCCGCTATGAGGGCGACTACCTGCTCGGCACCTCGATCGCGCGGCCGCTGATCTCCAAGCGCCTGGTCGAGATCGCGCACCAGACCGGCGCCGATTTCATCGCCCACGGCGCGACCGGCAAGGGCAATGACCAGGTGCGCTTCGAGCTTTCCGCCTATGCGCTCGATCCCGACATCAAGGTGATCGCCCCGTGGCGCGAATGGGACCTGACCAGCCGCACGGCCCTCATCGCATGGGCGGAAAAGCACCAGATCCAGGTCCCCAAGGACAAGCGCGGCGACAGCCCGTTCTCGACCGACGCGAACCTCCTCCACACCTCGTCCGAGGGCAAGGTGCTCGAGGATCCGTGGGAGGAGACGCCCGACTACGTCTACAGCCGCACGGTCGACCCCGAGGACGCGCCCGACGTGCCCGAATACATCACGGTGGATTTCGAGAAGGGTGACGGGGTTGCCCTCAATGGCGAAGCCATGAGCCCCGCCACGCTGCTGGCCGCACTCAATGACTTGGGCCGCAAGCACGGGATCGGGCGGCTCGACCTCGTCGAGAACCGCTTCGTGGGCATGAAGAGCCGCGGGATGTACGAGACGCCTGGCGGCGAGATCTACGCCCGCGCGCATCGCGGGATCGAACAGATCACGCTCGATCGCGGCGCGGCGCATCTCAAGGACGAGCTGATGCCGAAATATGCCGAGCTCATCTACAACGGCTTCTGGTTCAGCCCCGAGCGCGAGATGCTGCAGGCGGCGATCGACCACTCGCAGGACAAGGTCACGGGCACGGTGCGGCTCAAGCTCTACAAGGGGCTCGCGAGCGTGGTGGGCAGGAAGTCGCCTTTCTCGCTCTATTCCGAAGCCCACGTCACCTTCGAGGATGACGCCGGGGCCTATGATCAGAAGGACGCGGAAGGCTTCATCAAGCTGAACGGCCTGCGCCTGAGATTGCTGTCGCGCCGCAACCGCGACGCCTGATCCGAGCCGCCAAATAGGGGAAAACCGAGTCGCTGCGCTCGCCGCAGCCGCTCGGAGCCTCTAATGTGACAGTTTGAAGGCGGCCGTGTGCCCGCGCCTTGCTCCGCTTTGCGACAATTGCGACGAAGCGTTGAGTTATCCACTCGCGTCCACAGGACAATCGTTTGGAAGTGGAAAAGTCGGGCTTCGGAATGTTGTCAGATCGCCGATTCAGGCGCACTTTCAACTTGTCTTCGGGACACGAAGCGACGGGAACGGTAGGCCGCAAGGCCCTGAAGTTGCCGGAGAATTCATCCCGAGGGTGGCGGTGACATCTGTCCACGCGCCGGTCTGGAGACGGCATGCAGGAGGCTTCGGCCAAAGGCAAGTCGGCTCAATTCAAGGATCGGAGCGACGCGGTGGCACCGGGCAGGCGGAGAACCTGGCTCGAAGGCAAGTGCAGCGGAAACGGCGAAAGCCCCCAGCCGCAGCCTTGGCGGAAGGTAAAGGGACGAAGCCTCGGCCGATGCGAGTGCAGAGGCGGCGGCACGCAGGAAGGCTTCGGCCGGACAGCGGACGCAGGCCCGCAGGAGCGGAAGCCGGATGCCGGCGCGAGCGCCGGTGACAAATCTCCCGCAGGCCGGCCGCAAGGTGCAGGCAGCAGGAGGCTAGACATCGGGCGCCAAGCATGGCCCGCAAAGCGACGGAAGCCGAAGGTTCGCCGGAGGCATCGGAAGCGGAACGGATCATCCACACGCCGGTGAGAGTGGGGTCGGCAGCAATGCCGGCCCCATTTGCTTCGGGCGCCCCGCGCTGGCCCTACACTCACCCCGCGCCCCAGCCGCGAGTCGCACTGCGGAAAATCCGTCGAACTGCCCCCGCGCCGAGCGCCCGTATCAACGGCTCATCGCGTTTGGCGAGCGGCTCGTGCCTCAGGCGAAGCGATCGGGCGACGAAATCCTAACCTGGTTTGCCATCGGCCGAAGCGACCCTGTATCGGCGCGGCCATGCGGACGGGAATTCGCATAGATGGCCTCGATGCCCTGCTGACCGACCGGCGTCCCGCGCCCCGCGGGCTCCTCACGTGGGCGCTGGCGGGCCTTGCCGGCCTCGCCCCGCTCACCGCCTCCACCGCCGCCCCGGAGGCGCCCGCGCCGTCGGCCGCGAGCAGCGCCGTGGTCGAGCTCGTCCCGCTCCAGCCCGCCGCCGAGGCGATCGCCGCCCCGGTGAGCGACGAGGCACCGGCCCCCTCGGCCCCGCAGGAAGCCGTCCTCGGCCGCGGCAGCGCCTCCTACTACGCCGCCCGGTTCGATGGCCGCCGCACCGCCAGCGGTGAGCGGTTCGACAATGGGGCGATGACCGCCGCCCACCGCAGCCTGCCCTTCGGCACCCTCGTGCGCGTCACCAACCTCGCCAACGGCCGCAGCGTGATCGTGCGGATCAATGACCGCGGGCCTTTCAGCCGCGACCGGATGATCGACGTCAGCCGCGCCGCCGCGAGCGAGCTCGGGCTCGTCGCGCGCGGGCACGGCATGGTCGAGCTGGCACTGATCGCCGACTGACGGTGCGCGCTCAGGGGTTGGCCGAATAGGTCATCCCGAGTGCGGAGGTGTCGCCGGTGATCCTGAGCTTCAGCCGCGCCATCCGTGCATCGGAGGTGTTGCGCAGCAGCGCCTGCTCGCCGGGGCCGAATGCCGCGTCCACGCTCGCTCCCGGCTCGACCCTGCCCTTGACGACCGCCGCAGCGGCCGCGCCCTTGGCGAGCACCACGATCGCGACCGGCCCGGTGTTGCGGCCGGTCACCGTGAAGCCGCCGCGCTGCCCGCCGCCGAGTTCGAAGGTCTGCCCCGCCTCGATCTGGAGGTTCGAGGTGATCTCGCCCGCGCTGACGGCGGTGGTCGCTGCGAGCCCGGCGAGCGCGGCGGCGAAAAGGCGGAATGCGGATCCGGGGTTCGAAAGCATCGTCGGGCTCTCCTTGTGCATTGTCCCGCCCGCCCCAGCTACGCCGCGTGCCGGAAGATGGATGCAGGCACGCTGCCGGTGACGCGGTTCAGCTTCGGAACAGGTAGAGCACCGGGGGAACGAGCTTGCGCCAGGCGAGGATGGCGACCGGGATCAGCGCCGCTACCCCGCCCGTGATGGCAAGGTCGCCCGCCACGCTGCCCCAGTCGAAGCGCGCGTCCTCGCCCTGCATCAGCTGGTCAATCTGGAACACGACCTGCGCCACCCCGGCGAGGCCCACCACCCCGAACACCAGCGTCATGAAGCGGTTGCGGCGCTCTTCCTCATCGGTCTCGGCTTCGGCGCGCACGCGCTGGATGTCGCGCGTGCTCTCGTCGAGCGCCGCCAGAGCCTTGTCGAGCGCCGCGGACAGCCGCGATGTGCCGCGCAGGCGCTCGAGCTCGGTGAAGACGTCGCGCTCGGTATCATAGCGGAACGGGTTGAAATAGCGGTGCCGGTCGAAGTGCTCGAAGGCGGCGATGCGGTACCAGTTGATCCATTCCTCGGCCTCGCTCACGAGCTGGCCAATGCGGCGCGGCCGTAGCCGCTCGGCCTGCGCCGCACGCAGATAGCTGTTGACCTTCTCGACCACTGCAAAGGCCAGCTTCTCCTGATCCCGCGTCAGGCGCTCGTTGTGCATCGCCAGCACGTGGATGAGGAAGGCATAGGGACAGGTGCCGATGAAGTCGTTTCCCACCTCGAGGGTGCGCGAGCGCTGGACATAGGTGATCAGGCAGCGCGGGTTGGCGTAGCGGACAAAGAAGCCCTCGCTCTGCTGCTCGTCCGAGCTGGGATAGATCGGATCGAGGCTGTCGAGCACCTCGGAGGCGTCCTGGTTGGTCCAGTCGATGATGTTCTGGTTGAAGCCGGCGAGGAACAGGTAGAACAACCGGTCGACCGGCCCCGGGCTTCCGTCGGCAGCCCGCGTCCCGCCCGGATCGGGCGCCAGCATCCGCGCCCAGTAGTCGGAGCCGAGGATCGTGACCTTCTGCGCCGGATCGCGCGGATCGCTCACCGTCTCGCCATGGGCATCGATCAGCGCCGGATAGCCCGCGAACAGATCGTCGCGCACCCGGGTGCGGCGGTTCGCCAGTTCGCCGTCGGTATCCTTGGGCTGGATCAGCTTGAAGAAGGCCTCGTCACGCAGAAAGAAGTTCGAGCGCGTGTCGAGGCAGAACAGCCCGGGTATCTCGTTGATGACGATATGCGGGCACAGGCCCAACAGCTCGACGTCGACCATGTCCCTGTCGTGCACCGCCGCGATCGTGCCCTTGTCGCTTTGGAACCAGTGGTCGACCACGTCCCAGAACAGGTGCGGCTGATCGGACGGTTCCATGCCCGGATCGACCAAGCGCAGTTCGAACAGCTCGTCGGACCGGCACTCGCCCGCCTCCCCGCCCTCTCCGCAGGGACCGCTCCGCATCTCGCTCTCCTTGGGATAGGCGAGCTTCTGCATCAGCGAGAGCAGGTAGAGGCCCGAGGGCACCCGCTTCGCCTCGAGCGCTGCCGCGAAGCCAGCATTGCGGTACATGACCTCGAAGCTGATGTGCCATGACATCGCGCCGTTGCCGTGCAGGTACCAGAAGCGCGTGACATGGATCGGGAAGCGCGCATCCTCGGGTGCGATCGGCACCGCGAAGGTGCGCCCCTCGGTCGACCAGCGCACCAGATCGGGAAGCACGAAGGCGGCATCCTGCGTGGGCGCGACCGCGAACAGCTGGTCCTCGATCCGGCCGAGGCGTGACCGGTCGGCGATGTCGTTGAACAGCGGGTTGATGGCGCGCCGCAGCGCCTTGGTCCGGGCATGCTCCGGATCCAGTGCGTCGGCGGCCCTGGCCCGCGAGCGGCTGTCGAAGGGCGGCAGCTCGCGCAGGTGGTCGAGCCTCCGGGTTCCGCCGTCGACCGCCCAATCGGGATGCTCGACGAAGTAGCGCGCGAGGTCGAAATCCTCCGCCAGCGCATCGCGCGCCTCGTCCGTCGATTCGCGGCCGGAAGGGTCGGGCTTGAGCGGCATCGCCAGATCGTGCCCGATGATCTGCGGCCGGCTGATGTAGAAGGACAAGGTCCAGTAGGCCGTGCCGTTCTCCGTCGGTCGCCGCACGGGCCCTGCCGCAGACGGCGCACTGGCCGGACTGTCCCCCATCACCGCTCCCCCTGGTGCAAGGCCCCCCTCGCGAACGCCCGCAAGGTGCCCCCGCTCGGGCGCGAATGCAAGGCTCGCAGCCTTGCGATCGCCGGGGCCATCGGCAGCAGCGCCACCTCCTTGCCCGCCGCCGCCAGCGCCGCCAGCTCCTCCAGCTGCCGCCCTGCCACCGGATCGGCAGCCGGATCCCCGCCTTTGAGCACCGAAATGCCGAAGAAGCTCTCGAGGTGGGCGCGCAGATAGCCTGCGTCCACCGTGCCGCGCGCCAGGTTCATCACCGCATAGGCGAGCCCGTCATCGTTCCCCTGCCCGGCCGAGAGCGCGGGCTGGACGTAGCCGAAATCGACCAGCTGCGCCCCCATGTGCGCCCACACCGCCAGCCGGTCGACCTGGTCGATCCCGGCATGCTGGCTGTCGGCGGCATACTCGGCATCGCTGAGGCGCAGCGGATCGTTCTGCTCGATGAACATCGCGGGCGCGCCCGCCTCGCTGGGCAGGTCGACGGCGATGTTGCCGAGCCGCCCCACCTCTTCCTTGAGCAGCCGCGCGAGGCCCCTGCCGCGCGCGGCCGGCTCGACGAACAGGTAATTGAGCGCGATCGCCACGCGCGGGTGATCGGCAGGCGCGGTGTCGATGCGGGTGGCCAGGAAGTTCGCCCCGCCCAGCAGCGCCCCGCTCGCGGCCTCCTCGATCACCACCACGAGTTCGCGGTGCAGCCGCCCGAAGCGGCGGCGCGAGGCGGGATTGGCCGCGAGGCAGGCGCGAAAGCCCTCGAGCTCCTCGCGCTCGTCGGGCAGCACGAAGGCACGGTCATAGCCGGCCATGAAGCGCTCGAGCAGCGGCGAATCCGGCCGTTCGGTCGCGCGCAGCAGCACGCCGCCGCCCGCCTCGCGCGTCCAGCGCGCGTCATCGCTCCATGCGCTGGCGGGGGCGGAGGGATCGTCCATCCGCCCTCAATATGGGCAATGCGGACGCGAATAAAGAGCATCCGGGAGGCGCGGGGGCGCGAGCGCCGATCCTCCCCTTCAGGGTAGCGGGTGCACCGAAGGGGGCGGAGGGGCGGGCGAGGCTGATCCGAACGCCCAGCCGCCGCGCAGGCCCGCCCCCAACCCATCACGCAGGCGGGAGGGGCGTATCGGCGTCAACAATCCCCCTCGCGCTTGCGGGGAGCCGCAGGCGTGGCGCAGCCACAGCGGCCAGGGGTGGGCCCGAGCGAAGCGAGCCCCCTCACCCCCCGCGCCAGCGCGGCCCCATCACCACCCGCTCATTGGCGAGGATCTCCGCCTTGCGCGCGTCGCTCATCGGAGGATTCCCCCCGACCCGCCCCGCCGC
>NZ_LSJS01000315.1 GCF_001557325.1 Erythrobacter donghaensis | reverse complement strand
CCCACCGCCTGCGCCTCCGCCCTTCGCCTTCGCCAAGCCCGTGTTCGACGAGACCTGGGCGACCATTGGCCTCGGCGTCGGGTTGGTGCCGAGCTATGCGGGCTCGGACGATTACATCGCCTTCCCTCTGCCGCTGATCGCGGGCCGCGTGGGCGGGGTGGGGATCGCGCCCAACGGGCCGGGCTTCGTGCTCGATCTCAATTCGCCCAAGCCCACCCTGGGCCCGCGCAAGGGCGCGCGCCTCGCCTTCGGCCCGGCCTTCCGCTTCCGCAATGATCGCAACAACCGCATCTCCGACGAGGTGGTGGCGCGCGCGGGCAAGCTCGATGCGGCGCTGGAAGTGGGTGCGAATGTCGCTGTCTCGATCCCCAATGTGGTCAAGCCCTTCGACGCCCTGAGCATCGGCGTGCAGGCCCGCCGCGACGTGATCGGCGCGCACGAGGGCTGGGTGATCGAGCCGCAGATCGGCTACCGCGCGCTGGTCGGCAAGGCCTTCACCCTGCAGGCGCAGGCGAGCATGGAGATCGTCACCGACCGCTTCGCCGACTACTACTTCACCGTCACCCCCGCCCAGAGCGCCGCCAGCGGCCTCGCGCAGTTCCGCGCGGACGGCGGGGTGAACCGCATCGGCACCACCGCGATCCTCGCCTATGATCTCGACCGCAATCCGCTGAACGGCGGCTGGTCGCTGACCGGGGTGGGCGGCTATTCGCGATTGGTGGGTGACAGTGCGGACACGCCCTACACCGCGGTGCGGGGCGATGCGAACCAGTTCATCCTCGGCGGCGGTGTCGCCTACACCTTCTGAGGCAGCTGGCGCTCAGGGCTCTGCCTTGAGCGCGCCTTCATCGTCGAGCCGGTCGATCGCGGCCCGCGCAATCGAATTGCGCACCGCACCGACCCGATAGGTGTCGCTCGCCCCGTAGATCTGGGCGAGGATCGTCCGGTCGAGCGCCGACATCTCGGACGGGGCAGCGGAGTTGCTGCCGCTCTCTGTGAACAGGGTGAGGATCGAATCCGTCGGCACGCTCTCGCTTGCGCCCGGGCGCAGTTCGACCAGCATATGCATCGTCAGATAATCGCCGAGCTGCTCGATCGTGACCCCGTCGATCGCATTGTAATCGACGACCGAGAAGGTCTTCATCGTCTCGACAGGGGTGGCGTCGGCGAGGAAACGGCCGCCGGGGCCAAAGCCGGCCGACTGGAATCCGCGCCCGCCGCTGGCCCCCTGCTGCGTGAGCGACTGTCCGGTGCCCAGCGGCCGCTCCTTTTCGCCCGTCCTCACAACGTGCCAGTTGTAGGCCGGCCGTACCGGCTTGATCAGGCGCTTGCGCTCGGGAAGGTAGAGCGAGGCATAGGCCAACCCCGTGTTCTGGTCGGCCAGCCAGTTGACGAAGCGGTGCGCATCGCGGTCGAACACGATGACAGCGTTGACCTTGCACCCCGGCTCGCCCCGCGGGATGTCGAGCGACTGGAGGTTGGCCTCGATCCGCGCTCGCAGCGGCGTGGCAAGGTCACCGGGCGCATTGTCGATCCCGATGCAGACCGGGTCCTTGCGCTTGGCAAGGACATTGCCCGTGTCGCTCAGCGCGCGCCACAGGAACTGGCGCACTTCCTTCTCGGTGTATCCTTCGACGATGATCTCGTTCGTGATCCCGTCGTCATTGGGGG
>NZ_LSJS01000314.1 GCF_001557325.1 Erythrobacter donghaensis | reverse complement strand
CCGCCGCTGGTTCGCGATGCGGCGCGTGGCCGAATATCTGCGCCACGCTCCGGCGCTGCTGCTGCTCGGCGTGGCGCGGCCGACGGGGCGATGGCCGCGGGTCGGCGGCGCGACCGGCGACGGGGCCGCTTGGCCCGAGCATTTCGCCCGCCACGCGCTGCGCGATGTCGGCCTGCCGCAGGCCGCCGCGACGCGGGATTATCTGCGCGCCGGGCTCGAGCGGATCGTGCTCCCGCACGTGTGTGCGCAGCAGCGCTACCACAAGGCCAAGGCGCACAAGCTCGAAACCGTCCACCACCGGCTCGACAAGGTCGCGGAAGCCTGCTTCGCGCTCGCGGTCGCCTCGGTGCTGGCCTATCTGTCGCTGAAGGGCGCGGGGATGCTGGGGCTGATCGACAAGCAGGTGGCAGGAACGCTCTCGCCGTTCTTCACCTTCTTCGGCGTCGCCTTCCCGACGCTCGGCGCGAACCTGTCAGGCATCCGCTACTTCGCCGATTTCGAGCGCTTCGGCGCGATCTCGCATGTCGCGGCCGAGAAGCTGCGCGCGATCGAGGAGCGCATCGGCCTGCTGCTGTCGGGCGCGCCGCAAGCGCTGACCTATGCCGCCGCCGCCGACCTGATCCATGCGCTCGACGAGGCGGTGGTCGAGGAGATCGCGAGCTGGCAGGCGGTATTCGGCGCCAAGCATCTGGCGCTCCCCGCTTAAGAGTAGTGCGAGCGCATCGCCCGGTCGAACAGCGCGCGCCGGGTGGGGCCGCCGATGGCAAGCGCGAAGTCGGCGAATTCGCGGGTCTCGGGCCACAGCGCCTCGGTGCCCGGATGGCACCCTGCGCCGACGTCGAAGCGGGTCAGTCCTTCGAGCGCGGCGAGCGCCGTCACCCGGCGCAGCAGCAGGCGGTGCGGCGCATAGGCGGCGAGGCGGGTGTCGTGCACGCAGGCGAGGCCGTAGCCGCGCCGCTCCGCGACGAGCCAGCCGGACATGGCGACGATCGTCTCGCCGGCGCTGAGGCTGACCAGCCGCACCGCGCCGCGGCGATGGCCTTCGCGAATCGCGGTGCGCAAGGGTTCGGCGGCGCGGCGGGCGATGCCGGCGCCGCGTTCGAGCGCGAGGAAGGCGGCGAGCCACGGCTCGCAATCGCCCGCGCGGCTGTGCAGCGCGAGCCGCACCGGGCCGAGGCGGGCAGCGAGCCGGGCTTCGAGCTGCGTCAGCCGCTTCTCGATCACCCCGGCCGCGCGCGGATCGCCCGGCCGCCCTGCGCTCCGCCCGCGGCGGATGATGCTCGGCCCGCGATGCAGCAGGCGGCCCTGTTCGGTGCACAGGCTGGCGAGCGCGAGCGTGGCGGGATCGTCGAGCGGCAGGCTCCGCGCGATGAAGCCTGCCGCGAGGCCCGGATGGCGGTCGAGCCGAGCCAGCAGCGCCTCCCAGAAGGCGCGCTCGGCGCCGGGCCGGAGCAGCGGCGTGCCGATCCCGCCATCGGGGCAATGCCAGCTGCGCAGCACCGGCACCGGCGAGCGCGGGCCGAGCCTGCCGAGCGTGAGCGGCACCGCACCGAGCCAGTCTCCCGCCGCATCCTCGACCGCGGCCAGATGCATCCGCCGACCCGTGCGCGAGCGCGCATGGGCCATGGCCGGTGCCATCAGCCAGTCGGCGGCGAAGATGTTGCCGGGCGCGGCGTGCTGGCTCAGGATTGCCCAGGCGCGGTGTTCCGCAAGGGACAGGCGATCGGCGCGCAGCAGTCTCGCCCGCAGCCGGTCGTCCCGCGCGACGAAGGCGGGATCATGGTGCCCTCCCCACGCCGCGCGGACGTCGCGCAGCCGTGTTGGCGGCACCGGGATGGGGTCGATCAGCGACATGATTGCGGCCCTGTGCGAGAAACCCTGCTCGGTAATTCAGGGGTTTACGCGAGTCCCGTGAATCGCGGGTTAACGCAAGATCTTAGCCTTGGCGTGCGGCCGGAACCGTCAAAAGCCGCTTGCCTGACCGTCCTTGCGCATCTCGGTTGCGCCGGTGTAGACGCCGCTCACCGGATCGCGCGCGATCGCCTGATAGCCGCCGAAGGGGATGCCGGTGGTCTCCACCTCGACCTTGTGGCCCATTGCGCGCAGCGCCTCGACCGTCGCCGTCGGGATGCCCGGTTCGACCTGCAAAACGCCGAGCGTGTCGATGGGCGCGGTGTCCGCGGGGCTTCCGGCCAGCGCATCGGTCGGCTGGCGCCCGCCATCGTGGTGGAGCCGCGCGGCATCGCCCGCCTCCTGCAGGTTCATGCCGTAGTCGACGAGGTTGACCAGCACCTGCACATGCCCCTGCGGCTGCATCCCCCCGCCCATCAGCCCGAAGCTCGCCCAGGGCTTGCCGTCCTTCCTGATGAAGGCCGGGATGATCGTCTGGAAGGGCCGCTTGGCGGGCGCATAGGCATTGGGGTGGGCGGGATCGAGGCTGTAGAGCTCGCCGCGGTCCTGGAACATGAAGCCGAGCCCGTCGGGCACCAGCCCGCCGCCCATGCCGCGATAGTTCGACTGGATCAGGCTCACCATCATCCCGTCCTTGTCGGCGACGGTGAGGTAGGTGGTGTCGCCCTCGCCCTCGAGCTTGGGTGCAACCAGCGCGCCGGGGGTGAAGGCGGGGGTGGCTTTCGCGGGGTCGATCAGAGCGAAGCGCTGTTTGCCGTATGCATCGGTGAGCAGTTCCGCCGGAGTCTTTGCGAAGGCCGGATCGGCATAGAAGCGCGCGGCATCCTCGAAGGCCAGACGCTTGGCCTCGGTGATGTAGTGCAGCACCTGCGGGCTCCCGCGCTCCCACTGGGCAAGCTCGACGTGTTTGAGGATATTGACCATCTGTAGCGCGGCAAAACCCTGGCTATTGGGGGGTAATTCGCACAATTCGTAACCCTTTCGGTAGGTCACGCAGGCGACATCGACCCACTCGCTGCGGTGCGCGGCGAAATCGGCGAGGGTGAAGGCGCTGCCCTGCCGTTGCAGATAGTCGACCATCACCTTGGCGAGCGCGCCCTCGTAGAATGCCTCGCGGCCTCCCGTGGCGATCGCCTCGAGCGTGCTGGCGAGATCGGGGTTGCGGAACATCTCGCCGGGCCGGGGCGCGCGACCGCTCGCGAACCATGTCTTGCGCGCATTCTCGAATTCGAACGGGGTGTTCTGCTGCTGGCGTTCGAAGTTCTTCAGGCCGCGCTCCATGTACATCGCGATGACGGGCGCGACCGGATGGCCCTCGCGGGCATAGCGGATCGCGGGGGCGAGCACCTGTTCCATCGGCAACCGGCCGTAGCGGGCGTGCAGTTCGAACCAGGCATCGACCGTGCCGGGGATGGTGACGGGCAGCGGCCCGACCGGCGGCAGGCTGGTCGCGCCGGCGGGGAGCTTGGCCTTGAGCTGCGCGAGCGTCTGGCCGGACGGCGAACGGCCCGATCCGTTGAGGCCGACGAAATCGCCGCTCGAGGGGTCCCAGACGATCGCGAAGAGATCGCCGCCGATGCCGTTGCCGGTCGGCTCCATCAGGCCCAATGCGGCGTTGGCGGCGATGGCGGCATCGACCGCGCTGCCGCCCGCCTTGAGGATGTCGAGCGCGATTTGCGTGGCGAGCGGATGCGCGGTCGCGGCCATGGCGTTGGGAGCGACGACAGGAGAGCGGCTCCACTCCGCCCCCACGGGACGCGCGCCGGGGCCGATGCCCTGGGTGGCTTCGGGGCGGGTGTCGGCGGGGTTGGCGGGCGCTTCCTCGGCGGCCACTGGTGCTGCGATGAGGGCGGCGGCGGCGAGCAGTTTGGGGGCGGGGTTGCGCATGAGGCGCACCCTAGGCGGGTCGTCCCGTCGATCAAGCATCAAGCGAGAGGCCCACGAAAAAGGCCCCCGGTGTCGCCACCGGAGGCCCCGTTCTGCGTCAACGTTTCAGCGCTCAGGCGTGATACTTCGCCCAGGTCACGTCGAAGCGATCCGCGTTCATCACCTTGTTCCAGGCCGAGATGAAGTCGCACACGAACTTGCCCTCGTTCCCGCTCTCGGCATAGACTTCGGCCTGCGCGCGCAGGATCGAGTTCGAGCCGAAGACGAGATCGGTGCGGGTCGCGCGCCACTTTTCCTCGCCGGTCGCGCGGTCGACGCCGACATATTCCTCGTCCCCGCTGTCATCGACCGGCGACCACTTGGTCCCCATGTCGAGCAGGTTGCGGAAGAAGTCGGGCGTGAGCTTGCCCGGGGTCTCGGTCAGCACGCCGATGCGGTGGCCGTGGTGGGCATGATCGCTCACCGCGCCCAACGCCCGCATCCCGCCGACCAGCACGGTCATCTCCGGGATCGACAGGCCGAGCAGGTGCGCCCGGTCGATCAGCATCTCCTCGGTGCGGACCTGCGCCTTGGTCTTGAGGTAGTTGCGGAAGCCATCGGCGAAGGGCTCCAAAGGCTCGAAGCTCGCCGCGTCGGTGTGCTCTTCGGTCGCATCGCCGCGCCCGCCGAGGAAGGGCACCTCGACATCGAAGCCCGCATCCTTGGCCGCCTTCTCGACCGCTGCCGAACCGGCCAGCACGATGGCATCGGCCATGCTGAGGCTGCCGCGATGGGCTTCGATGGTGTCGAGCACCTTGGCGAGCTCCGCCGGGTCATTGACCGCCCACGAGCGCTGCGGCTCGAGCCGCACGCGCGCGCCGTTCGCTCCGCCGCGGTGGTCAGAGTTGCGGTAGGTCGAGGCCGAGGCCCAGGCCGCCTTGACCAGCTCGCGCACCGACAGGCCGCTGTTCAGGATCGCGTCCTTGAAGCGGGCGACTTCGGCATCGGAGGGGGTGGTGCCTGCCGGAACCGGATCCTGCCAGATCAGGTCTTCGGACGGCACTTCCGGCCCGAGGTAGCGGATCTTGGGCCCCATGTCGCGGTGGCACAGCTTGAACCAGGCGCGCGCGAAGGCGTCGTCGAGCTGTTCCGGGTGGGCCAGGAACCGCTCGGAGATCGCGCGGAAGCCCGGGTCGTTCTTGAGCGCCATGTCGGCGGTGGTCATCATCGTCGGCACGCGCTTGTTCGGGTCGCGCGCGTCGGGGGCGAGGTCTTCGGGATCGGGGTTGATCGGGGTCCACTGGTGCGCACCGGCCGGCGACTTCACCAGTTCGAAGTCGTACTTGAACAGGATGCGGAAGTAGTCGTGGCTCCACGCGGTGGGGTTGTTCGACCAGCTGCCCTCGATCCCCGAGGTGGTGATGTTGCCTGCGGCGATCTCGGCCTCGTCGTTGAGCCAGCCGAAGCCCATCAGGTGGAGGTCCTCGCTCTCGGGCGCGCCGCCGAAGGTGTCGGCCGGGTGCGCGCCGTGGGCCTTGCCGAAGGCGTGGCCGCCGGCGGTCAGCGCGACGACTTCCTCGTCGTTCATCGCCATGCGGGCGAAGGTCTCACGCATGTCGCGGGCCATGCCCTCGTGGTCGTGCGGGTCACCCTGCGGGCCTTCGGGGTTGACGTAGATCAGGCCCATCTGGATCGCGGCGAGCGGGTTTTCGAGCGCGCGGCCTTCCTTGGGGTGGATGCGGGTGGGAACGCCTTCGTTGACCCACTGTTCTTCCGTGCCCCAGTATACGCTCTCGGGCTCGAACACGTCGGCACGGCCGCCGCCGAAGCCGAAGACGGGTCCGCCCATCGATTCGATGGCGACATTGCCGGCGAGGATGAACAGGTCCGCCCAGCTGATGTTCTTGCCGTATTTCTGCTTGATCGGCCACAGGAGGCGGCGGGCCTTGTCGAGGTTGCCGTTGTCGGGCCACGAATTGAGCGGGGCAAAGCGCTGCTGGCCGGAGTTCGCGCCGCCGCGCCCGTCACCGGTGCGGTAGGTGCCGGCCGCGTGCCAGGCCATGCGGATGAAGAAGGGGCCGTAATGGCCGTAGTCCGCCGGCCACCAGGGCTGGCTGTCGGTCATCAGCGCGGTGAGATCAGCCTTGAGTGCGGCATAATCGAGCGCGTTGAAGGCCTCGGCATAGTCGAAATCCTCGCCATAGGGGTTGGCGCTCTTGCCCTGCTCGGTCAGGATGTCGACCTGAAGCGCCTGCGGCCACCAGTCGCGGTTGGTGCGGCCCAGCAGATTGCGCATGTCCATGCTGCCGTGGAACGGGCAACCCCCGCTCATCTCTCCGGTTTTTGCGTCCATGATAGTCTCTCCTCTGACATGGCGAAATGCAGACTCGCGTCGCTGCCGCGTAGTCTATGGGGAGAGAATGACGCTTTCAGGATATTGCGTCCAATCGATTAATGCGGAGGGTTTGATTGAGGGGGACGATTAGTGCGTTACGTCATTGCGAGCGAAGCGAAGCAATCCAAGGCCCGAGTTTGCGGCTAGCTGGTGGTCGATGGATTGACGCGTCGCCTTCGGCTCCTCGCAATGACGAAGTGGGTTAAATGAGAACGGGCTCCCCCGTGGGGAGCCCGCAAGGCCGAACGGCCGCCCGCAGCGACGCGACCCTCAGGTCGCATGAGCGAGGAAGCGCGCCCGCGGAGGCGGGCGTGCCCCAACTAATTACGCCGCCTGCGCCACTTCCTCGACCGGCTCGTTGCGGATCAGGAAGTCGAACGCCCCCAGCCCCGCCTTCGCGCCCTCGCCCATTGCCACCACGATCTGCTTGTGCGGCACGGTGGTGCAGTCGCCCGCGGCGTAAATGCCGGGGATGCTGGTCGCGCCGTGGTCGTCGATCACGATCTCGCCGAACTTGCTGAGTTCCAAGCCCGCGCCACCCAGCCATTCGGTGTTGGGGACGAGGCCGATCTGGACGAACACGCCTTCCAACTGGATGCGGCGTTCATCGCCATTGGCGCGGTTCTTGACCACGAGTCCGTTGACGCGGGTGCCGTCGCCCAGCACCTCGGTGGTC
Organism: Erythrobacter donghaensis; assembly: GCF_001557325.1. Taxonomy (GTDB): domain Bacteria; phylum Pseudomonadota; class Alphaproteobacteria; order Sphingomonadales; family Sphingomonadaceae; genus Erythrobacter; species Erythrobacter donghaensis_B. The sequence continues at coordinate 7,805 of NZ_LSJS01000314.1, read as the reverse complement.
TGGCCGTTGGTGATGATCTCGACGTTCGCCATCGAGCGCAGCTTGCGCTGGAGCACCTCGTCGGCGCGCAGCTTCACGTCGAACTCGATCAGGGTGACATGGCCGACGATCCCGGCAAGGTCGATCGCCGCCTCGACGCCGGAATTGCCGCCGCCGATCACCGCGATGCGCTTGCCCTTGAACAGCGGGCCGTCGCAATGCGGGCAATAGGCCACGCCCTTGTTGCGATACTCCGCCTCGCCCGGCACGCCGAGGTTGCGCCAGCGCGCGCCGGTGGAGAGGATCAGCGAGCGGGCGCGCAGCGTGGCGCCGTTGGCCATCACCACCTCGTGATAGCCGCCCACGTCCTTGGCCGCGCGCAGTTCCACCGCGCGGGCGAGGTCCATCAGATCGATGTCGTATTCGCCGACGTGCTTCTTCAGGCTGTCGGTGAGCTTGGGGCCTTCGGTGTAGGGGGTGCCGGGCAGGTTTTCGATGCCGAGCGTGTCCATCAGCTGCCCGCCGAAGCGCTCCGCCGCGATGCCGGTGCGGAAGCCTTTTCGGGCGGTATAGACCGCCGCCGCCGCGCCCGCCGGGCCGCCGCCGACCACCAGCACCTCGAAGGGCGCCTTCTGGCTGAGCTTCTCGGCCTGCTTCGCGTCGGCATTCTTGTCGAGACGGCTGAGGATCTCAGCCAGCTCCATCTTGCCGTTGTAGAAGGGTTCGCCATTCAGGAAGGTCGCAGGCACGGCCATGATGTCGCGGCGCTCGACCTCGTCCTGGAAGGTGCCGCCCTCGATCAGGGTCGCGGTGATGCGCGGATTTTCCAGCGCCATCAGGGTCAGCGCCTGCACCACGTCGGGGCAGTTATGGCACGAGAGCGAGAAGAACATCTCGAAATTGTAGTCGCCTTCCAGCGCGCGGACCTGTTCGATCAGGTCGGCGTCCACTTTCGGGGGATGCCCGCCCGCCCACAGCAGCGCGAGCACCAGCGAGGTGAATTCGTGGCCCATCGGGAGCCCTGCGAAGCGCACCCACTTCTCGGCGTCGCTCGCGCGGCGGATGACGAAGCTGGGCTTCCTCGCGTCGGTGCCGTCGAAGCGGGCGGTGACAAGGTCGTGCAGCGCGGCGATCTGCTCGATCAATGCACGGGTCTGCCGCGACTTCTCGCTGTCGTCGAGTGAGGCGACCAGTTCGATGCCCTCGCGAAGATTGCCGAGATAGGTCTTGAGCTGGGCCAGCATGGCGGCGTCGAGCATGGGTGTCCTCCAGGCGCGTCCGGGGGCGCGCATCATGTGATCTCTAGATGAGGGCAACACGGAACCGGATGCCGCCGCCCGCGAGGGGGGAGGTGGGGCGAGGGACATCCGGTCCCGGCTACGACCCGAGGGCGATTGGGAGCCTTCGGGATTTTGCGACCGGCGCGGGGCCGAGGGGGGAGGGAGAAGCCCCGCGCTGGCCGGTCTCGTGTGGCCTGTCGGCCTCAGATCTTTCCAACCAGGTCGAGCGAGGGGGCGAGCGTGTCGCTGCCTTCTTCCCACGCCGCCGGGCAGACCTGACCGGGGTTGGCGCGCACATACTGGGCGGCCTTGATCTTGCGGGTCAGTTCGTTGGCATTGCGGCCCACGCCTTCGCAGGTGATTTCCATGATCTGGATCACGCCATCCGGATCGACCACGAAGGTCGCGCGGTCGGCAAGGCCAGCGCCTTCACGCAGCACGCCGAAATTGTTCGACAGCACGTGGTTCTGGTCGCCGAGGAAGGGGAAGGTCAGCTTGCCGATCTTGTCCGAGGTGTCGCTCCACGCCTTGTGGCTGAAGTGCGTGTCGGTCGAGACAGCGTAGACCTCGACGCCCATGGCCTGGAGGGTGGCGTACTTCTCGCCCATGTCTTCGAGTTCAGTCGGGCACACGAAGGTGAAATCGGCCGGGTAGAAGAAGAACACCGACCACTTGCCCGCGAGGTCCGCGTCGGTGACGGTGAAGAAGTCCTTGCCCTTCTGGAAGGCGGTGGCGGTGAACGGCTTGAGGGTCGAACCGATGATACCCATGGGAGTCTGTCCTTATGCGGGTGGATTGAGAGGAAAATCGATGCGGCCGAAATAGGCTCTTGCGCGCTGCACAAAAGTGCATTTGTGCGATTGCGAAGATCGCTTTTTTCAATCTGTCGTGCGGGAACCCATCGGAAAAGGCGTTCATCGAGAGCCTTGCCGCGGCGCCGCCCGGTGTTAGGCATGGCCCATGCGCGTGCTGCTCACCGGATCGTCAGGCTGGCTCGGCCGCTTCCTTGCACCGATGCTGGCGGGAGCGGGCCACGATGTGACCGGCCTCGACATTGCGCCGGGGCCGCAGACCGACGTCGTCGGCAACCTCGCCGATGCCGCACTGGTCGAACGGCTCTTCGCCGAATGCCGCTTCGAGGGGGTGATCCATGCCGGCGCGCTCCACAAGCCCGACATCGCCCGCTACCCGGCGCAAACCTTCATCGACGTCAACGTGACCGGCACGCTGGGCCTGCTCGAGGCGGCGGTGCGGCACGGGGCAAGCCGGTTCGTCTTCACCTCCACCACCTCGCTGATGATCACGCAGGCGATCCGCGACGAGGTGGCGAGCGAGGCCGTGTGGCTCGACGAGAGCACCGGGCCGCTCGCCCCGCGCAACATCTACGGCGTGAGCAAGCGCGCGGCCGAGGAGTTGTGCCGGCTGTGGCACGACCTCCACGGCCTGCCGGTGATCTGCCTGCGGACCGCGCGCTTCTTTCCCGAGGATGACGACACCCACGCCGTCCCCGCGGGCGAGAACCTCAAGGCCAACGAGTTCCTGAACCGCCGCCTGACGGTGGAGGATTGCGCCGCCGCGCATATCGCCGCGCTCGACGCCGCGCCGCGGATCGGCTGGGGGCTCTATGTCGTGAGCGCGCCCCCGCCCTTCACCCGCGCCGATGCCGCGCGGCTGAAGCATGACGCCGCCGCCCTGATCGCCGAGCGCTTCCCGGAGGCCCCGGCGCTCTATGCTTCGCGCGGCTGGGTGCTGCCGCAGAGCATCGGCCGGGTCTACGATCCTGCCGCGATCGAGCACGACCTCGGCTTCCGCTGCCAGACCGACTTCGCGGCGGTGCTGGCGGCGCTGCGCGAGGGGCGCGACATGCCCTTCATCCACGACCGCAGCTACGTGCCGCCCAAGGAGCTGGGGCGCTAAACCCACCCCCGTTGCCGCCGCACCAGAGCAGTCTGATCTCCTGCCCTTTTGGCCTATGCGAATCACTGCCCCCTACGTGATCATCGCGGCCAACCTCATTCTGATGCTGGTCTCGCTTGCGGGCATCATCCGGACGGCACAGGGACAGGCGGGTGGCCACGACCTCATTGTCATCGCCTTGAACGGCACAATCTTTTACAGCGCCGCCGTTGAATACATTGAGCGTGGAAACCGGACGCCTGACGAGCGGCAAAGTGCCATCCGCGGGAAGTCCCTGGCTATCGCGGGCTGGATCGTGATTTCGCTGGTGATGATCTGGGCCGTGCTGCTCGGGCAGTTCGCGAAGAATGGTCTGTGGTTTCCAAAGCACCCCGGGCAATAGGCTTCGCTGGGCCTCTTCATCGGCGCAATGACAGGGCAGATCAGCGCTATCGCCTCGGCATGGATGACCCCGTCCTACGCAGCAGCGCTCGACGACGAGGATTGAGCGTGCCCCTGTCGCGCTACCGCCTACCCCACTTGCCCCCGGTGCAGCAGCTTTTGGTCGGCCAGCACCAGCGCCATCATCGCTTCCACCACCGGGGTGCCGCGGATGCCCACACACGGATCGTGACGGCCCTTGGTGACCACCTCGACCGCCTCGCCCGCCGAATTGATCGACTCCACCGGCGTCAGGATCGAGGAGGTCGGCTTGAACGCCACGCGGCACACCACCGGCTGACCGGTGGAAATGCCGCCCGCCGTGCCGCCCGCGTGGTTGGCGAGGAATTCCGGCTTGCCGTCCGCGCCGGGGCGCATCCGGTCGGCGTTCTCTTCGCCGGAGAGGCGCGCAGCTTCGAAACCATCACCGATTTCGACGCCCTTCACCGCATTGATGCTCATCATCGCGGCGGCGAGGTCACTGTCGAGCTTGGCATAGATCGGCGCGCCCCAGCCTGCGGGAACACCCTCCGCCACACATTCGACAATCGCGCCGAGCGATGATCCGGCCAGCCTCGCGGCATCGACCTTCGCTTCCCAGCGCTTGGCGGCGGCAGGGTCGGGGCAGAAGAACGGGTTCTTGGCGATCTCGGCGTAATCGATGGCCGCCGGGTCGATCCGGTCGCCGCCCAATTCGCAGACATAGGCGGTGATGGTGACCTCAGGGATCACCAGCCTCGCCACCGCGCCCGCCGCCACCCGCGCCGCGGTCTCGCGCGCCGAGGAACGCCCGCCGCCGCGATAGTCGCGGATGCCGTACTTGGCGTCATAGGCGTAGTCGGCATGGCCTGGGCGGTAACGCTGGGCGATCTCGGAATAGTCCTTGGAGCGCTGGTCGGTGTTCTCGATCATCAGCGAGATAGGCGTGCCGGTGGTCTTGCCCTCGAACACCCCCGAGAGGATCCGCACGATGTCGTCCTCCCTCCGTTGGGTGGTGAAGCGGCTGGTCCCGGGCTTCCTCGCGTCCATGAAGGGCTGGATGAATTCCTCGTTGATGGCGAGCCCCGGCGGGCACCCGTCGACGATTGCGCCGAGGGCCGGCCCGTGGCTCTCTCCCCAGGTGGTGAAGCGCAGCACGCGCCCGAAGGTGTTCCAGCTCATGGGAGTGCCATCTGGCGCAAGTGTGGGCATCTGTCCATAAAGGCTGGACGCCGTTTGCGGCTTGGGGCAGGAACAAACCATGATCGCCAAACTCTCAGGCAGGCTCGATGCGACCGGCGAGGACTGGGCGGTGGTCGACGTGGGCGGCGTGGGCTACCTCGTCCACTGCTCCAGCCGCACTTTGGCTGCGCTGGGCGAGGTGGGCGAGGCCTGCACCGTTCACACGCAATTGCAGGTGAGCGAAAACGACATGCGCCTGCTCGGCTTTGCCGACAGCGCCGAGCGCGACTGGTTCCGCCTGCTGACCGGCGTGCAGGGTGTGGGCAGCAAGGTGGCGCTGGCGATCCTCTCCGCGCTCTCGACCGGAGACCTGCGCGACGCCTGCGGGCGCGGCGACGCCGCGATGGTGGCGCGGGCGCAGGGCGTGGGGCCGAAGCTGGCGGGGCGGATCGTCAACGAGCTGAAAGACAGGGCGGGCGCGATGCCGGGTGGCAGCGGCGGCTTTGCGGTGAGCGCCGCCGCTCCCGCAGGCAGCAAGGGCGCGGACGCGGCGAGCGCGCTGGAGAACCTCGGGTTCAAGCCTGCTGTGGCGGCTCAGGCCGTGGCCCGCGCGCTGGAAGAACTGGGCGAGGGCGCGAGCGAAGGCGACCTGATCCGCGTGGCGCTGAAGAAGGCGGCTGGGTGATGGGAGCCTTAACGATGAAGTTTGCGACCCTGTTCATTTCTGTCGGAGCGGGCCTGCTCGCTGTGCCAGTATCGGCGCAACCCCTGCAGTTCGATCTGATCTGCGGCTATGCGGATCGCGAGATGCTGAGGGCCGGAAAGATCACGCGGACTCATTCGCGGCCCGAACACTTGCAGATCGACCTCGCCATGGGGCGCTGGTGCGATGGCAATTGCGGTTCCTCAAGCATGTATGATCTTCATGACGCGGGCGCTGACCCGATCGTTCTCAAGCAGGAAGTGGGCGTGGCTCTTGAGGGATCGCCTAACCAGACCAGTTACAATAAGCGCGTGACCTATGATCGCGCCACCGGCGTTCTTACAAAGGTCGATGAGTCCCGGTGGAAAGAAGAAGGGCTGTCGAGAACAAACGATATCAGCCAGTGCGAAGAGCGTCCCTTCAGCGGTTTTGTTTGGTCAAAGTTCAGGCCAGCGCGGATGCGCAACGAGTTGCGTATTTATCGCGAGCTTAACGAGACTGATGTTGGCAGAGCGCTTCAGGCGTTGGCTCCCTCGGGGATTACCCCTGTCATTGTCCGGGTGCAGGTGGACAAGGAAGGGCGACCAAAGCACTGCGACGCGAAAGCGCCTTCACCTTTGCCGCAGCTTGAGGCTGCTGCTTGTGCATACTTGACCGGACCATCCGTCTCATTTGATCCGGCGCTTAACCCTTCAGGTGAGCCTATTGATGGCGAGTATCGCCAGACCATGATGTTCGCGGGCTGATGACTGACCCCGCCCCCCTCCACACGCCCACCCGCCAACCCGGCGACCCGGACGCCGCCCTGCGCCCGCGCCGGCTGGCCGAATTCGTCGGGCAGGAGGCGGCCAAGGGGAACCTCGCCGTCTTCATCGCGGCCGCGCGCGCGCGAGGGGAGGCGATGGATCATACGCTGTTCTTCGGCCCCCCGGGCCTCGGCAAGACCACGCTCGCGCAAATCATCGCGGGCGAGCTTGGCGTGGGCTTTCGCGCCACCTCCGGCCCCGTCATCGCCAAGGCGGGGGACTTGGCCGCGCTGCTGACCAATCTCGAACCGCACGACGTGCTGTTCATCGACGAGATCCACCGCCTCTCCCCCGTTGTCGAGGAAGTGCTCTATCCGGCGATGGAGGACCGCGCGCTCGATCTGATCATCGGCGAAGGGCCCTCGGCGCGCTCTGTCCGCATCGACCTGCCGCCCTTCACCCTGATCGGGGCGACCACGCGGCAGGGGTTGCTGACCACCCCCTTGCGCGACCGCTTCGGCATTCCGGTCAGGCTCAACTTCTACACCCACGAGGAGCTCGAGCGCGTCGTCACCCGCGCGGCGGGGCTCATGGGCCTCGCCATTGCGCCCGACGGTGCGCACGAGATCGCCCGCCGCTCGCGCGGGACGCCCCGCGTCGCCGGGCGGCTGCTCCGGCGCGTACGCGACTTTGCCGATGTCGCGGGGAGCGCCGCCGTCACCCGCGCGGTGGCAGACGAGGCGCTCACCCGGCTCGAGATCGACCGCCTCGGGCTCGACCTGATGGACCGCCGCTACCTCGCGATGATCGCCACCACCTACAAGGGCGGCCCGGTGGGGATCGAGACGCTGGCGGCAGGGCTGGCAGAACCGCGCGATACGGTGGAGGAGGTGGTCGAGCCCTACCTCATCCAGCTCGGCCTCGTCGCCCGCACCGCGCGCGGGCGGGTGCTCAACGATGCGGGCTGGGCGCATCTCGAGCTGACCCCGCCCAGAGAATCGCCCCCCGCCCAGTCCGGATTGTTCGAAGACTGAGTCGCGCCGCCCGACCGGTATCCGCGTTAACCATCTGGCTAACCGCACCCCCCTTTTCGGTGCCAGTTCGGGACAGCGCGGCGGAAATCGGGCGGTTTCGGGGCGATTCCGGGCCGTTCGGCGGCCGCTGCTTGGTTAACCCGATTGCCCCTCGCCGCCTTCTGACAGCAAAAGAAGGCTGGATTTGGGGGAATTGCGGCAGGCCCGCAGCCCCCGCACGCAAACAGGGTATCAGACCATGTCGCTCAAACTGGCCATCGCGAAGCTGTCCGCCGCTGCGGCGGGTGTCGCATTGTTGCAAGGTGGTGCGGTGCGCATGGCCGAGCCGATGAACACCGACGCGCCGGACTTCTCCACCAATATCGATGGGAAACTGATCGAGGTCGATCCGGCTACCGGCGCGCGCTACATCAAGTCGCGCGAGCGGGTGATCGCGGTGCCCGAGGAGCGCCGCCGCCGCATCGTCGAGCGCACCGTCGAGTGCCAGCCGGTCGGCCCGGCCGGTGCCGGACAGGCCGCGAGCCTGCCGGCGGGCGCGGTGCAGGCCTACTACGACGCCGCGCAG
>NZ_LSJS01000031.1 GCF_001557325.1 Erythrobacter donghaensis | reverse complement strand
CCGTATCGGTGCCGCGATCACGCGCCGCTTTGCCGCGGCGGGGTGGCACACGGTGATCCATTACAAGAGCTCCGCCGCCGATGCCGAGGCGCTCGCGGCCACGCTCCCCAGCGCCGAGACCATCGGCTTCGACCTCGCCGATGACGAGGCCGCCCTCGCCGCCGTGACGGCACTCGCCGCGCGCCTTCCGGGCTGGCACTGCCTCGTCAATTCGGCCTCGGTGTTCGATTACGATGCCGTAACCGGCCTCGACCCGGCGACGAACCGGATGGCGATGCAGATCAACGCGCTCGCCCCCGCCCGCCTCGCCCAGGGCTTCATCGCCCTGACAGCAGGACAGGCGGGGGTGCGCAGCGTGATCAACGTCACGGACATGAAAATTGAAAATACGAACCCCGATTTTTTCAGTTACACCATGTCCAAACACGCGCTGGCGGCCACCATCGGCATGCTGGCCAAGGGGAATTGGAACGGGGACGTGCGGGTCTATGGCCTTGCCCCGGGTGCCGTGCTGGCGAGTCACGACCAGCGCGAGGAGGAGACCGAGATTTCACACCGGATGAACCTCCTGGCCCGCAAGACCGGGCCTGACGAGATCGCCGATGCGGCACTGTTCCTGGCCGGCGGCGCGCTCGCGAGCGGGCAGAGCCTGTTCATCGACAGCGGTCAGCATCTCATGAACCAGCCGCGCGACGTGATCTGGCTTGCCCGCGAAGGGGCTCAAGGGGAACCGGCATGAAGAAACACGCGCTCTCGACCCGGGTGTGGCACTGGGTGAACGCCATCGCGATCATCGTGCTGTTCATGACTGGGCTCAACATCTCCAACGCCCACCGCCATCTCTACTGGGGCCACTACGGCTTCGATGCGAATGACGCATGGCTCCACGTGATCCGCTTCCCCGGCTGGGCGACGATCCCGGGGCACTACAACCTTGCCGTCGCGCGCGACTGGCACATCACCATGGCCTGGCCCTTCGGGCTCGGCGTGCTGTTCATCTGGGCGGCGATGCTGTGGAACGGCCACTTCCGCCGCGACCTGATGACCGCGCCGAAGGACTGGACGCCGGGGGCGGTGATCGCCTCGATCAAGGCGCATTCGGGGCCCAATGCTGGCGGCCATGTCCACGGCTACAACCCGGTGCAAAGGATCCTCTACGGCGGCGTCTTCGGCGTGCTCTTGCCGGTGATGCTGCTGACGGGCCTCGCGATCAGCCCGGGGGTCGCGGGCTTCGCGCCGTGGCTGGTCGATGTGTTCGGCGGCCGCCAGAGCGCGCGCTCGCTGCATTTCATCGCCGCCTGGGGCATCTTCGGCTTCTTCGTGATCCACATCGTCCTTGCCCTGCTCGACTGGCGGCTGATCCTCGAGATGTTTACCGGCGGCAAGCGGCCCGCCG
>NZ_LSJS01000313.1 GCF_001557325.1 Erythrobacter donghaensis | reverse complement strand
CGCAAGGCCCGGGCGAAGCTCGAGCCGCTGAAAAAGCCCCGCTCATCATGGCCGCAGCGCGAAAGCGCGGTGCGCGGCAATATGCGTCAGCGATCGTTCTTTAACAGCGCCTCTCGTCAAGAGGGCATCGAGTTCCGGGCATCAGCCGTCGCAAAATCGTCGCCGGGCGCGTCGTTCTTTCCGAGGTCGGTATGCCGCCTCACCATGGGCTCCGTCGGTGCGATGCCTCAGCGTTACCCGCGCGGTCCAAGCCGCAACGATCGCTACGAGGTCACCGGCCCCATCGTCCCGGCCGGACGAACCGCTCAGCCGAGCGGAACTCGATATCTTGTCTTTACGCCTCGATTGGTGTGCCCCATTCGAACTCCGTGCCATCGACCCAGATGCAGTGCAGGATTATCGCGATCTTCCGCGCGACAGCCACGCGGGCCTTCTTCGATCCGACCCGTTTGGTGAGACGGACTCCCCACTCCTGTAGCGACGACCAGCGGGCGATCCGCCCGACCAGCACAGACGCAGCCTCGAACAGGTAGGTTCGCGCCAAACCATCGCCGAGCTTTGATATCCGGCCGCTCCAGTCCATTTCCCCGGATTGATGCCGCCTGGGTGTCAAGCCAAGATACGCCCCGACATCAGTCGATCGTTTGAAGCGGAGCGGGTCATCGATCGCACTGATGAACGCCAGCGCCGTGAGGCTGCCGACGCCTGGAACGGTCATCATGCGCCGCGCCGTTTGATGATGCCGCGCCATTGCGAGCAGCGTCCGATCATAGGCCCTGATTTGCAAAGCCATTGTGCGAGCCACTTCCAACAATGGCCTGCACATCGAAGCCAGGTTCGCATCGGCATCGCATGCGGCAGTCGCCTTGGCGACGAACCCGCGACCCGCCGTGCTCCCAAGCATGGTCCCCGTTGTCTTCATTATATTGCGAGCTTGGTTTGTCAGATCCCGCCGCATGTCGATAAGCCGCTTCCGGGCGAGAAGAAGCGATCGGATACGGTGTGCGTCGACCGATTTCGCATGGGCCGGTTTGAACCAGCCAACCCTCATCAGCTCGGCAAGGCCACGGGCATCATTGCGGTCGGTCTTGTTGATCCGCATCGACAGCGCACGATGCGCATGCCGGGCTTCCATATGCATTACCGGCAGGCCCTGCAGCTTCAGCTCCCGACAGAGCCAACTGCTCGATCCGCCCGCCTCCAGCCCGATGCGCTCCGCTTCTGGCGCGTGCTGAGAAACAGCTCGCCCTATTGCGACAGGGTCAGTTCTGACCTTGAGTTCGCGCATGACCGTGCCGGCCGCATCGACAACACAAACACTCGTTTCATCAACGGAAACGTCTAATCCGACGAACTGCATATCGTACCCTCCAAGTTTGAGGGCTTGATCTAACCGAATCGACCGAAACAGCGCAGCCCGCTGTTACCCCATGTAACCCGAAGGGCCGAGACCCTTCAGGGCTCGGTGGAGCGGACCGCAGACGCGAGCCGTAGCGCAGCCAAGGCCGCAGTGCGGGGCGCGGAGTAGAGCGCGGTCCCGGCCGAAGGTCGGGAAACGCTACCAATTTTTTCATGTTTTCTGAGTAAGATGGTCGCATGGCTCAAAAGCACGCTACGCAAATAATCAAGGATGGTTTGGCTGATGCGCGGGCCGAATTAGAGGCCGCTTTCAGTCGGGGGGCCAAACCGCGATTGAACAGTCACTGGATTGGGTCACTGGGTGAGCATGAGGTTGCAAAAGCTCTGAATGCGACGCACGCAGGTCACCGAGTGGAGCAATACGATCTCGAGTGGGGGGCAGAAAACATCGAGGTCAAATCCACAACGGCGGACACGATCAGAAGGGGAGCGCTTAGCAAAAAGCGCTGCAACTGGGTTGCCTATGTTCAGTTTGAGGCTGAGGGTGCCAATTTACGGGTTACGACAATGTACATCCGTCCTCGTGGCAAGCCGGGCGATCGGCCGAGTGATCCAGAAAACCGCCGCGTCGGGCCAGAAGACCGCGTGGATTTACTTCCCTCGCCCGGAGGTTATGTCATTGATTTGAGCACTCTAGGCTAAGATCCCGGATGCACAGGCTCGGTGTTCTTTGACAGCGCTTCTCCGAAGGAAGGTGGTGATGTCGCTTGACCGTGATGTTCTCATGATGTTCTACGCCATGCATGGGAATGAAGCGCATCGACACGGTGGCCGATCTCGTTCGGCATGGGCTCAACGCGCAGATTGAATGCCGCAAGTGCCGCCGCGTGGTTCTCGTCCCGGCGTCGAGGCTTCGGGATCAATGCTTCGCGAAGTCGATCCCAATGAAGCTCGAAGTCGTTGAAAACCACTTGCGGTGCAGCTGCGGACATCGCGGCGCGAAAATCGATGCCACCGGCGTGCGTTTGGATTGAGTGAGCTACTGCTGTCGCCGCTTCATCTTTGCGATGAATTTGGCAGCCCTGTCGCGGAGGCGTTGAGGCCATGACCGTTGGTCAGTGTCCCGCTTGATCTTTCGCACGAGGGCAAGCGTTTCGCCGACAGTCACAAAGGCATTGTCTTCGCGCATCCTGATGCCTTCGCGGTGTTCGGCTCGGTTGACGAAGCTCATTCCCTGAATACGGTCGCCCGCGCCCATCACGAACTCGTAGGCGACGTTGATCGGGATCAGCTCATCGCGCGGCAGCTTTGTGAGCTGCTCCATGGTGACGGGCTCCCAGTGATCTTTTCTCTCGCGGTAGATCCGGGTGAAGATCGACGCCTTGGTGAGGTCGCGGCCGTATTCGGGAGTCCGCGCGTATAGCTCGTCGAAAGCTCGCGCTTCGCTCGGTCGGGGCGGCATCTGGAGATTGCCGTTGAGGCCGTAGTGATCGACGAGGAACGCAATGTCCTCCTCGCTCAGACCGAGGTAGGCGATCATCTCGTCCAGCGGTTCAGGGTCCCCGATGACATGATACTGGCTTTCGGGAAGATTGAGCAGCCGTTGCGCAGCAGCTGCTCCTTCCGCCTCTCCGATGAGTGCTGCCGCGACGTTCGAAGCGAAGATGTGGTTTGGTACCAGATTCCCGGTGTCGGTTGTGATGCTCCCCCAGCCCTTTGAGATGGCAAACAGGAACACCGCCATGCTCTCGCGTGTGGCCGCCTGCTGCGGCGACGGAGAGTGATCGTCGACTTGTGGCATGGCCGAAGTTCCCTTCCTTGGTGTCGGGTCAGTCCGGTCGAAAGACTTTGGCGATCGTCCTGCCTTTCATCGCTTCGGAGATCGTGTCGGTGAGCTTCCTAGATGCGGGGTTTGGCCGCATCAGTTTGCGATCGCTCTGAGGTACGATGTCCGGTCCGGGCCAATTGAACAGGTTCATCTCCTCGATGACGACGTTGCAGTCCTCGGGCAGCCCGAGGGCAGCGCGCTCCCGCGGATGAATGGGCACTCGTGCTGCCATAGAGGATGTCGAGATCGGAAGAACCGAGACCAGGAACAGCTCTTCAATCTTGCGAACCTCCCATATGAGGCACGGCCTGTCCTTGGACGCATTGATTTGACCTGCGGCATCCTCGCGGTGCCAGAGATAGCCGTAGTCGATAATCTTGCCGGCCTCAGGCGCTTGTCGCTTCGGGTTGCTGTCGCCGTTTTGCTGCTTTGGGGGCTCTGGGCTTTTCGACGTCGTCTTCGTAGCTGTCGGGGGCGTCCGGGTGGTAAGTCGGGGACGCGGAGGTGAGTTCTTCGATGACATCTTTCAGCGACTCCGACTTGAGGGCGCGCGCCAGGAGCTTCCTGAGCGAGCGATATTCGTCAGCGGGTACCATGACCACGCGAACCTCGCCGTGTCGCTCGAGGCCAACCGCACGGCTGATTGCTTCGTCGTAGTAGAACCCGACCCGCTTCGAGAAGGTCGTGGTGCTGACGGTTTCACGATAGGGTTGTGACATGGGTGTTCTCCTGCGGACCGGCCTTGGCAGAACTGATCCATGGACGATTCCGGATTGATCGCCATTCGTTCATCAGGTGTCCTGCCAGTCCGTATAATCCGGATTATACGCATTCAGCAACCCCCCTCCCCTTTTCGGTCGGTCTCAATAGCATCAGGCAAATGAAGAAGGCCCGCCCGCGCTTATGCGCGAGCGGGCCTTCCCTTTGGCGATCGGTTCGGGTCGCAGTCGCCGATCGCCGGGGGGCTGCCAGTGGGTCAGGCTCCCGCGGTTTCGGGCACCTTGGCCTTGCCCTTGGGGGCGGGCG
>NZ_LSJS01000312.1 GCF_001557325.1 Erythrobacter donghaensis | reverse complement strand
AGCATCCCCCGCTCATGCCGCCGACCAGTTCAAGCAAACGGCTGACGGCGCCGGAATCGAGTGCAGCGTTTCAGCGCGCGAGCTGACCCGCTTCGCATTGGTCGACGACCAGTTCGCCAGCGTCTCCAAGATCTCGACCGGCACGCCCTACAACGACTTTGCAGTGACCAACGAGCCGGTGCGCGGCGACATCTATGTCTCGGTGCCGGAAACTTACGCGGCGCGGTCGATCAGCTTCTTCACCACCACCAAGAAGGGCTTCGTCTACAAGGTGGCGTGCCGGGTTGAGCAAATTCCGGCGACCCAGGTCTTCATCACCAACCCCGTCATCGCGAAGAACCGGGCGGCGGATTGGGAAAGCCAGACCCCGATCGAGACCAGCGCCGTCAGGCTCATCCAGGCGATGGCCAATGACCGGACGGTCGACGGTTTCGAGGTCCGCCAATCGACTGCCATACCCGCACGGGTCGGCGATCTCGAAGTCCAGCTCATCGCTGATTATCGCGGCGCCAGCCTCACTGGGAAGGTCGTCCGCATCCACAATCGCGGAACGAAACCCGTGACGCTCGCCGAACGCGATCTCGCACCGCGCGACACGCTCGCCGTCTCGATCGCCGAGCCAAAGCTCGAACCCGGGGCCAGCACCACGGCCTTTGTTGTCGGCGCAAGCGGGGAGACCGGCAATGACTGATGCAACCCATACGCCAAGCACTGCCCCTTTGCAGGCCGAGAGCGCGGCATCGTCCGAACTTTCCGGGCTCAACGCCCGCACCGCGCGCCGTCAGAAGCTGCTGCTGGGGTCGCTGGGAGCACTCGCCCTCATCGGCGGAAGCTGGTTCATCCTTGGCGGCGACGACAAGGCCAAGACCGGCGATCCCAATGCGGCGCAGACGATCGACACGGCAGGCCTGGTCAACCGCGACCTGTCCCAGCGCGAGTTCGTCGCGACCTACGGCAACAGGCTCGATGCGGTCACCCGCGAGCAGAAGGCGCTGAAGGATGGGAGCGTCCCGCGGACGGAGATCGAGGCGCAGCT
>NZ_LSJS01000311.1 GCF_001557325.1 Erythrobacter donghaensis | reverse complement strand
GGGTGGACGCGTGGAAACCCGCCAATTGATCTTCGAGGACGCGCGCGGCTTCGGGGAGGCCGTGGGGGAAGGCGGCGTGCTGCTCGGGCTCGACCTCGGCACCAGAACGATCGGCACCGCGACCTGCGACGCGGGCTGGCGCTTCGCCACCAACGGCACCACGATCCAGCGCGGCAAGTGGGGCAAGGACCGCGAGACCCTGGCTGCGCTGATCAAGAGCCGTTCCGTGCGCGGGATCGTCCTCGGCCTGCCGCGCAACATGGACGGCTCCGAAGGCCCGCGCGCGCAGGCTTCCCGCGCCTATGCCAGGAATTGCGCCGAGGCCTTCGCGCTCCCGATCCTCCTGTGGGACGAGCGCTGGTCGACCCAGGCCGCCGAGGCGGCGATGATCGGCCAGGACATGAGCCGCGCCAAACGCGCCGCCGCGATCGACAGCCATGCGGCGGCGGTGATCTTGCAGGGGGCAATCGACCGGCTGGCAGGGGGCGTGCTGTAGTTTAGCCCCCTCACTTGAGGGAGGGGAGTTACTCCCTCCCAATTCCACCATTGCACCCGGCCCGCCCCTCGCCC
>NZ_LSJS01000310.1 GCF_001557325.1 Erythrobacter donghaensis | reverse complement strand
TGGCCATGGCACGGTAACCTCCGTCTGAGCGACGAACCATTGCGGCTGGGGCCGCTTCTGGGACGTGTGTCGGCCGCAATTGGCGTTTCGGCCGCCGCGCGTTTCGGCCGCTTCTGCGGACTTGTCCCGGCCTAGTCGCTAAACGCCGGAGGATTCATCCGTGTTCACGATATTCTACACAATCGGTTTTGCCAGTGGCACGCTTGCTCTGTCTCTGGCGGGGACATCCTCCTGCGTTTCATCGCGAAACTCGGCACTTGGCTGCAGCACTAAACCAGATCGTGTTAGCAAGGTTCATGAAGGCAAGATCGGAGCATTAAGTGCCCCAAGCGCAGGAAGCGTCATCGGCACCAACGCCCATACCATCTGAGCAGACGCCACGATCAACGTCTAGCGAATGCCAGCGGCCCAAAATCCTACTGCTTGCCTAATCATTCTATCGAACGAGGCGCAGGGCAGGCACGTGCCGCAGAACCATACACACGGCTCCGGAGCCTATCATGAGACAATCTGTTCATTCTCCATCCCTGTCCTTGCGCCATCGAATTATCTGGCTGTTCGCAGGTCTAATCGCCGCGAACATTGCTGTCTGGATATGGGCCTTTAGCCTGTTTCACACCCAGCCATTAATGTTGGGCACTGCCGTTCTGGCTTGGGGTTTGGGTCTGCGCCATGCGGTCGATGCCGATCATATCGCTGCAATCGACAATGTTACCCGCAAGTTGATGCAGGATGGCCAGCGTCCAATTGCGGTCGGTTTCTGGTTTGCGATGGGGCATTCGGGCATCATTGCTATCGCCTCGATAGCAATCGCCCTGACAGCCAGCGCACTAGCTCAGTTCAGTGCGTTCAAAGATGTGGGTGGCGTGCTCGCAACCGCGGTCTCCGCGCTATTCCTATTCACCATCGCGGGCATGAATCTCGTTATCCTGCGGTCTGTCTGGCGGACCTTTGCCCATGTGCGTGCCGGGGGTGACTATGCTGAGGATGATCTGGACTTGCTGATGGGCGGACGCGGTCTGCTGTCCCGGCTGTTCGGACCGATGTTCCGGCTCATCAATAAGAGCTGGCACATGGCACCGCTCGGTTTTCTGTTCGGGCTGGGTTTCGACACCGCGACCGAGGTCGCCATTCTGGGAATGTCAGCCAGCCAAGCTGCCAATGGCCTATCGATTGGAACAATCCTTGTTCTTCCTGCGCTGTTTGCCGCGGGAATGGCCCTGATCGATACCGCCGATGGAGTGTTGATGCTGGGGGCTTATGAGTGGGCATTTGTGAATCCCATCCGCAAGCTTTACTATAACATTACAATCACGCTCGTCTCCGCAATCGTGGCGATTGTCATCGGCGGGATCGAAACCCTCGCCCTGATTGGAGGCAAACTGGGTCT
The DNA here is from genome assembly GCF_001557325.1 of Erythrobacter donghaensis. Classification (GTDB taxonomy): domain Bacteria; phylum Pseudomonadota; class Alphaproteobacteria; order Sphingomonadales; family Sphingomonadaceae; genus Erythrobacter; species Erythrobacter donghaensis_B. The sequence continues at coordinate 764 of NZ_LSJS01000310.1, read as the reverse complement.
GACCGGCTGGCCATGGACCGTTGCCGCCGAACTAGGCGAGAATTTTAACAGCCTTGGCTTTGGCATTATAGGGCTGTTTGTGTTCTGTTGGCTGGCAAGCTATGCAATCTACCGTTGGAAACGCTTCGATGAAATCAAGGTCTCCGCTACCATATAAACGGTGTCTTATCAAATAGATCAGAATTATTGGATCCTTCGACTTGGTGAATATCAGAACTACACGATATGATGACTGTGTGAGCCATTCGAGATGAAGTCCCAGCGACAAGGTTATTTGACGATGGTGAACGACAGCGGACCGCAGCTCTTGTTTGGCAAATCTATCGGGACCACCATTGCGACTGATTATTCCTGTTTTTTCGAGGTCGATCAGGTCACGCAAGCGGAAATGCTGGCACACCTGCTTCGGGAACAGTTGCCTGGAATTGGCTCGTAGCAGGTCAGCCGAAAGCAGCTCGAGCGCCTCTTTCATATAACACCCGCTGGTCTCTATCGTTGGGGCAACGACAGACGTCCTTGGCGGTTATGAACCTGAGTGTTCCGCAATGCCGGAAACGCGATCAGGCTGTCGACATGCTTCACCTATGCGGTAGAATGGCTGCTCAAGATCCAAGAAGCGATCGAGGCTTGACGTCGTTCCGATGCCAATCGTTAAGGGATTGGCATCGCGTTAGGTTTGGAGTATTCGACTGCCGACTTCTGCGTAATGCCGTTGTCAACAGATCGCGCCGGTGCCCGAGAGGGCTTAATTCGGGAACACGGTG